>JBBRZT010000034.1:0-19569 GCA_038236395.1 Candidatus Acidiferrales bacterium | reverse complement strand
CGCCGGGAATGCGGTGCAGCAACACGAAAAATGCGGCGGCGCTGCCTGCCAGGTAGATGAACAGCTGCGCGACGTCGGTCCAGATGACCGCTTTCATGCCGCCTTCCAGCGTGTAGAGCAGCGTGAGAGCGATGACGATCACCACGGAGAGATGTTCGGTTGCACCCAGGACCACGCTGAGGACCAGCGCAATGGCGGAGACGCGCACTCCTTCAGCGATTGCGCGAGTCACGAGAAACGTGGAGGCGGCGACGGCGCGCATGCGCGGGCCAAAGCGTTTTTCGATCAAGGCGTAGGCGGTGACAAAATCTCCACGGAAATATCCGGGGAGGAGGAGCAAGACAATCAGCACGCGCCCGATCAGGTAGCCGAAAACAAGTTGAAGGAAAGTGAGATTGCCGCCATATGCGATGGCCGGAGTGCCGATGATGGTCAGCGTGGAGGTTTCCGTGGCGACGATGGAAAAAGCCAGCGCCCACCACGGCGCGGTGCGTCCGCCGAGGAAATATTCGCGGGTAACAGCGTTGCCATCGCCCGGCGCCGAAGCGGAACTTTTTCGTTGCCTGCTGCGAAAGTGCATGCCGAGCGCGGTGACGGCCAGGAGGTAGACGATGACGATGGCGAGGTCGAGAGGATGAATGTGCATCGAGGTGCGGTGAGGATAGTGGCGCGGTGCAGGTGCGTCAAGATATGGCGCTGGACAGATAGTATAGAACGACACCTACGGGCCGGGCCGACGGCCAATGGCATTATCATTTTTACATGCGAGCGGCCTGGTTGTGCAGGGGAGGCAGTTGGTCGACGAGCTACATTTGCGCGAAGTACCATTTCCCCTGACCAGAACCCGCGGCACCATAGGGCGCTGATGGCGATCGAACTGACATTCGGTCGCAGTTGACGAGAAATTTGGATGCCTGACGCAAACAATATTAAGCGAGCGAACGCAGCCTCTGACGCGGCGGACGCGCAGCGCGCGCGTACAGCACGCGACGAAGAACTGGCCGCGTTGCTGCATCACGAAGCCGAAGGTGTTTTGCTGGCGCTGCTTGATAATCCCGTGCTGGCAGAGGCCGACGTTTGCGTGCTGCTCGGTCGCAAGAGCCTGCCCGCCGAAGTGGTCGAAGAAATTTCCAAGCGCAGGGAGTGGCTGAAAACTTACGCGGTTAAAAAAGCGCTAGCCTGCCATCCGCATACCCCGCGCCTTGTCAGTCTGCGGCTGCTGCGCGAATTGTATTTGATGGACCTGGTGCGCATCGCGCTGCTGCCCGGGGTTTCCGCGGAATTAAAACGCAACGCCGAAGATCAATTATTGTCGCGACTGCCGCAGCTCCCGCTGGGGCAAAAGATTACGCTGGGGCGGCGCGGCCCTTCGCGTGTTGCCGGATTGTTGCTGGCGGAGGGCCATGCGCTGGTGGTACCGGGGACGCTGGACAACACGCACTTGACGTCGGCGCAAATTTTGAAGGTGCTGGCGTGCGAAGGCGTGCCGGAGCCGGTGGTGCAGGCCATCGCACAACACCGCAAATGGTCGGTCGATTACAACGTGCGGCTGGCGCTGGTGCGCAACCCGGCGTCGACACTGTCGACGGTGCTGGGATTTTTGCCGGAACTGGCGGTATCGGACTTGAGCGAGCTGGCGGCTCCGGGAATCGTGCCGGAGCGGCTGCGCAAATACCTGGAAGCTGAAGTGCAGCGGCGGATACGCGCTGGACACAAATTGGCCGCTGCGGAAGAGTCTTTTGAGCTACCGCGCCCGTCTAAGGACATTTGAAGCATTAACAGAAATGCTTACGATACCTGGGAACAAAATGGCGGGGTTCGGCGTCGTATAGATAAGACTTAGCGTGACCACGTGCAGGCATGCGCGGGCGCGATCGGAGACTCTTCGCAGGAGGGTGCGCCGGGTTTATGAATGCAGGGGAGCAGTCCGACCGCCGTCTGGAGCGCCGCTGGGCTCCGCGCTATCCGTTTTGCGCGAACCTGGAGATCGAGTGGGGATCGGCGCTGTTGACCGGGAAGACCCGGGACATCAGCGCCAATGGCATGTTTATCGAAGCGGCGGACACCCTGTGGATCGGCGCCGGTTTTACAGCGCGGCTGAATCTCGAGCGGCCCGTAAAAGTGAATTGCTCCGTGAAACGCGTCGAGCCCGGACTAGGGATGGGAGTCGTTGTCGCGCCCGCGGAATCCGAACACCAGAAATATTACCAGCAGCTGCTGGACTCCCTCGCAGGCAATCAGCCGGGCACCGCCTTATAATGACTGGGGTGAAGCGGCGCTGGGTCATTCAGCGCAGTCGCCGCAGCATCGCATCGATAAGCTAACCAGGGGTTAGCTGGCGTGAAATGACCAGATGCCTCAATTGCGGCTCGGAGCGTAAAGCGGACGAGTGTCCATCGTGCGGGCTGACTTCTTCGATCGCCGAATTGGAGTTCCGGCCGCGCTTCATGCGACGCACCGCGATTTTTCTCGCCGGCTCGCTACTATTTCCCTACGTCAGCCAGATTTATCCTCCGCTGGACCTCGACTGGATGCTGGTGTTTTTTGGAATTATTTTTTTCGTGGGGCTGACGGTGGCGGTTTTTCTGGATCGCGGCGCGCGCAACGGCCGCGACATCGAAGTGTTGAAGCGCATCTACGCCGGATTTATTCCCCTGCCGTGGATACTGGTGGCCACTCTCTTCCTCAACGGCAAACTCGATTCGCCAAAGAATGTAACTTATTACCCGACCACGGTGGAGAGCCGCTTCAATATGCGCGGGTTCGTGCGCGGCAGCCGCAGATTATTCGTGCGTTCGCTGCGCCCCGGGCAAAGAGTGGAGCGGCTGGCCGTGGATGTGGACGACTATGATCGCTTTCACGATGGCGACCAGGTGGTCGTGGGCGTCGCGCCCGGAGCGTTGGGCATCAGTTGGTTCTACGGAATTTACCGGCGATGAGGCAATTATCGTCTTGCCTGAAACGCGCGCTCCTCTGTCTCGCGGTTGTCGCTACAGCGATGACAGGCGCGGCCTCCGCAAATGGGCAGGCGGTGTTCAAGCGCCTCGATGGCAGTACCATCCCGCAATCTGAAATCGATCAAACTGTAATGCGGGTGATGAAGGGCGCGGAGGTTCCCGGCGTCGGCCTTGCGCTGCTCAACGATGGGAAAATTGTTTTTCTGAAGGGTTACGGGTTGCGCGACAAGGAGAAAAGCCTGCCGTTCACCGTCGACACGGTGATGCCCGGCGCTTCGCTTACGAAGGTAGCGTTCGCTTACCTGGTGCTGCAACTGGTGGACGAAGGCCGGCTGAATCTGGACAAGCCCGTCTATCAATATTTGAAAAAGCCGTTGCCGGAGTATTCGAATTACAAGGATTTGGCGGACGACCCGCGCTACAAACTCATTACCGCGCGAATGCTGCTGAGCCATACCAGCGGATTTCCCAATTGGCGATGGTTCGAGGACAACAAAAAACTGCAAATCCATTCTGAGCCGGGGTCGAGGTTTGCGTATTCGGGCGAGGGAATCGATCTGCTGCAACTGGTGGTCGAGGTCATCGCCAATGAGGATCTGGAAGACCTGTTGCAGAAATATGTGTTCAAACCATTCGAAATGACTCGGACGAGCATGATCTGGCAGGAGGGTTTGAAAAATGATTATGCCAACGGCTACGACGAGGATGGGCGCTCGCTCGGTCAGCAGAAACGGAAGAGAGCGGACGCGGCCGGCTCCATGCAGACCGCCGTCGGCGATTTTTCGCGCTTCGTGCAAGGAGTGATGCAGGGGAAGCGGCTGCGAAAAGAAACGCGCGAGCAGATGATTCGCGCACAGATCGCCATCACCGCCAAGCACGAGTTTCCGCCGTTCGAAAACGAGCTAACCGACGAAAACAAGGCCATCCGGCTGAGTTATGGACTGGCGTGGGGCCTTTACTGGACTCCCTATGGCGAAGCGTTTTTCAAAGAAGGCCACGACGACGGCTGGAGGAACTACGCGGTTTGCTTCGACAAAATGGGCACCGGCATGGTGATCATGACCAACAGCAGTAACGGCGAAGGTATTTATAAGGAGCTGCTGGAGCGAATCATGGGCAACACGTTCACACCCATCGAATGGGAAGGATTTACGCCGTACGACAAATTGCAGCCACGCGCGCCAGTGAAGGAACATAAGCAAGTAAACATAAGTTCAGCCACGTTGGAAAAATATGCCGGCCGCTATGGCGAGTTACCGGATATGGTCCTGACCATTCATCAAGAAGGGGATCACCTGGCGATTCAGGAAAATGGCGGCCCGCAACGAGAGCTTTTCCCAGAGAGCGAGACCCAATTTTTTTTCAAGGCGGGCGACAAAGTGATTTCGTTTGAAGTCGACGCGAACGGGCGAGCCGCGCAGATGATTCTGCACCTGGGTGACAAAGAAATCCCCATCAAGCGAATCGATTAGCGCAAGATTGCGGCTGCGGCGCTCGTACTCTTTACCGGCAGCTGTTTACGCGACGATCGGAAACGTGAATTCCTGTACAAAGGGCGGCCTCTGGTCGAAGTCGCTGTAGCGAACCCACGTTGGCCGCGCTACGAAGTGGGTGATGCCCGGCCAGCTGAGGCGGCCGGGGCCGTCGGTCCACGTTGCGAAATAAATTTGCTGGTATCGCGCTAGCTCGCCGCCTTCGGGTTGGCGAGCGACACCTTCGTACTGCACGGTCGTTTCTCCTGCCCATCCAATAACGAATGAGCCCCGCGGATTCGCGATGAGGTTTTGAAATTTGCGCGAGCTTTTGACGGTGTCAAAGATAATTTCCAGCTCGCTACTCACCGCGATTCCCACCAGCGCCGATTGCGGGCTGCCATCGGCTGCGATGCTTCCGAGGACGCCCAATTTTTGTTTGGCGATGAACTCGTAAATGTCGGCGATGTTCATAGATTGCGGTTCCCCCACGGCTCGCTCAGTACGCGAGTTTGCCGCCGGGCAACAGCGGGAGCTGTATTTCCAGGATGTGCCCGGGGTTTTTGCCGAGACGGAAGCGCACGCGTTTGACGGGGCCGATGTCGCGAACTCTCCAGTCGGCAATTTCCAGCGGTTCGGCGGGCGTGTCGGCCGTGGACCATTCCACCGAATCACCTTGTACTTTTACGGTATGCGGATCGATGTCGAAAACCTGCCCGTCGGCGACGTTTACCAGCAGGTAGCGCTTCCACAGCTTGACCAGCAAAACGCCGCGCTTTGACGTGTGGTAGATATTCCAGGATTGCGGAGCCTCGTCATTGAACCGCACGATGGCGAAAGAGACGGACTTCCACTCCATAGATTTGGCGTCTACGGGTTTGGCCGGCTCGGGTGTTTGAGCTTGCGGCGGAAAAGAAAGAGCAGCGATCAGCAGCGCCAGATGCAAACTAACTCACCTGTACGTCGCTGAACGATTTGTCCAGCAGCTGCATCGCGTCGTCCACGTCGCCCTTGGTGGTATTGAGCATGGGCGCCATGCGAATGGTGTTTCCGAACAAGCCGCCTTTGCCGATGAGCAAGCCGTTGTGGCGCGCGCGCTCCATCACCTGATTCGTGGCTTCGGGCGCGGGTTCTTTAGTCTTGCGGTCTTTCACCAGTTCCAGCGCCTGCATCAGGCCCTTGCCGCGCACGTCGCCGATCAGGGAGTACTTCTGTTGCAACTCTTCCAGCTTACCGCGGAAATATTCGCCGACGGTGTGGGCGTTTCCGCGCAGATTTTCTTCTTCGATCAGCTCGATGGTGGCGCGCGCCGCAACGCTGGTAACCGGATTGCCGCCGAAGGTGGCGATGTTGCTGCCCTGATAGCTGCCGGCAATTTCCGGAGTGGTCACAGTAAGACCAATGGGCACGCCGTTGCCCATGCCCTTCGCGCTGGTAATGATGTCCGGAGTGACTTCCCAGTGCTCGATGCCAAACCAGTTTTTTCCGGTGCGGCCCCAGCCGGTCTGCACTTCATCGGCGATAAAAAGCCCGCCGTATTTTTTCACGATGTTGAAAACGATTTTGTAGTACTCCGGCGGAGGAGTGATGAACCCGCCGACGCCCTGAATGGGCTCGCCGATAAACGCGGCAATGTGGCCGCTGGTGCCGGTCTGAATCAGGTTTTCCACGTCGCCGGCGCAGGCCACGCCGCAGCTGGGATAGGTGAGGTGCAGCGGGCAGCGGTAGCAATATGGGCTGACCGCGTGGGAAATCCCCACGCTGATGACCCCGGCGCGGCGATATGGCGCGTGCGCGGTCATGGCTTTGGTCAGAGAAGAACCGCCGGAATACGCGTGGCGGAGAGCGACCACATCGTAGCTGCCGGTGGACATGCGCGCGAGCAGCACCGCGGCTTCATTGGCTTCGCTCCCGGAGCTGGTGAAAAAACTCTGCTGCAGATTTCCGGGAGTGATTTGCGCTATTTTTTCCGCCAGCGCGACGATGTGTTCGTTGGGGTACAACGTGGAAGTGTGCTGCAGGCGATTGACCTGCGCGTTGATCTTCGAAGTGATTTTCGGATTGCAGTGGCCGACCGAAACGGTCAGGATGCCGCCAAAGAAATCGAGGTATTTGTTTCCGTCGAGGTCCCAGATGTGCTGCATTTCGCCGCGGTCGGCGACCAGCGGCTGCTCAAAATAATTGGTGACCGAAGGCCACAGAAATTTTTTGTGCCGGACGACAATTTCTTCGCTGCGGGATTTCTTGGCGCCCACGGCGGGTTTCGGCGTTACGGGAGTGCTCACGAAGAGGTCCTCACAAGCTCGGTAGGATGCCGAAGAGTGTATGACGGCGCGGGAAAGTCGGCAAGCGGACGCGAAAGGGAATCGGCCGAGGGAAAATTCTGCGTGATTCGAACGCGGGCGCGAAACCTGCTAGGAGCAGGCGCCGCCATCCACGAGCGCGAGCTTGTGCTTGCCTTCTTCGCTGCCTTTTCTGGCGGCAGCGGCGAACAGGCGGCGAGCCTGCGTGCAGTTCTTGGTGACGCCGTGGCCGGTGAAATACATGGTGCCCAGGGCCAACTCCGCGGAAACATCGCCCTTGCCGACCGCGTTCCACAAAGAGCGCACATCTTTCGGGGACGAGGTGATTTCCGTTGCCATCGCTGAGGTGGGAGCGCGTAACTGCTCGTCCTTTGGCTTGGCGTCCGAAGCGTCCGCGCCGCCTGCTGCCGGGTTGCCCGTCGTCTGGCCGCCCGCTTGATTAGGAATTGCCGGGCCGGAAGTTAGCGGGGCGGAAGTCGTCGCCGGTTCCACCATCTGATCGCCCAGCCATATGAATGCTCCAGCTGCTTCGCGGCGGAAAGTGAAGAGCATAGCCAGCAACATCAGAATCAATGCGGTGACCACGATGCCTGAAGAAGTGCGGATGCGCTGCGGCAACAGTGCTGTGCTGCGTACCCGGGTATTGATTTCTTCCAGGACCCCTTCCGAGCGGCGCCGCAGTTCCGTGATGTGCACCCGCAGCACTTCCTGGACCTGGGCCTGGAAGCGGTCCAGGGCCTGCTGCTGGGCTCGCTCAAGAAGCGCGGGATATTGATCGAGTACTTTCGCCGAAGCGTCGGCGGCGGCGACGGAAGATTCCAGGCTCTTGAATTGCGCCTGCACCGACTCGCGAATAGGAAACAACTGGCGTTCAGCATCGCGCAGCGCGCGCGCAGCGGACTCGCGAAAGGCCGCCAACTGGCGCTCCTCTTCGTGCTTGAAATGCTGCAGCAGCGCTTGGGCGTGCTCATTCAACGAGCCGGCAGTGCGGGCTTCCACCTCAGCCGCGGGATGTTCGGTCGCGTCCACGGGCGCAGCGGACCGGGCATGAGGCAACGTGGCCTTTTCCTGGAGTTCGGAGGCTTCGTACTCCTCAGTCTCCGGGACCTCGGCAGGTTCGGCGTTGAAGGCCTGCGGATCGAACATCGCGTGTTTAAACGCGGCCGCCGCGGCGGAAGGGCTCGTAGCAGTTTGCGAATGTTCGGGAACGACCGCGGGTCGGCGTTCAAAACCCACCGCTGGAGGAAGCACCGCAGCCCACGGTAGATGCGCGTCATCCCCGGATCTGGGAGTTTCCGAAGCGAAAGCCTCCGCGCCGTGCGCGGGATTATTCGACGGGACTGAATTGATGAGACGAACCGATTTCGCGGAAGCGGATTTTGCCAGCGCATCGCGGCGTCGCGAAAACACCGCGGCCTCGGCCGATTCAGAAGCAGATGGTTCTCCCAGGGAGTGCTGAACCGGAGCCGGAATCGCGCCCAACTTTCCTGGGGGCTTACCTGCATATTCCTGTGAAGTGGAGAGCCAGGAGCGCATCTCCGCGCAAAATTCCTCGGAGACGTCGGTGAATTGCAAACCGGCCACGCGTCCGTCTTTGTCGGCCCACTCCAGGCGACCGCGGCCTTCCAGGCGGCGCTTGTCGTCAAGGTTGAAAGCGAATTTCACTTCTTGATTGGGGCGCACGCGCTTCACAGCGCGAAACCCAAAACCGTGTTCGGAAAAATTCAGAACCATGCCGCCATTGGCGGGTTCTAGTTCGACATACAAGAGATGTTGGAAGCGCTTGCGGGGGGACTGCCGGCGTTCAAGGTTGTAGGCCATACGACGCGTTTGCACCACATCTCGCAACTGACCAACGGCAGGGTTCCAGGAGCATCTCTGCTGCCGAACGCTACAGGGTCTTTGCTGGCAGCGTTAGCCGCCTTCACTACATGAGCACAGTTGTGTCCTATTCTGAACTACTAGCTGGCGAATAACAACAGCTACTTAAAGCTAGTTAACTTTTTTATTATCATGTTGATGTAGCGAAAAATGCCCCTCCCGCAACTCCATCGGGCGAACGGGGTGCCTGAGAACACCCGCTGTTAAAAATCAGGGTGCGCTCCTCCCATAAACTGACTCCACGGGCTTAACTACGACACTGCGGGAGGTCTCGCGGTCGAGTTCCGCGGGGCGCAGGCAATATTGCACGCGCTCGTTGACAGAAAAATTCGCCGCAGCGTATAGTCAAGCCACCCAGTCTCACCGTAAACACTCCCGCGGACACGGCATCACCCCACGTCGCTGCGGGCTGGTTCCATCAGGGCAGGGATTGCCCCAACATGCAGCACTTGTTCGTCGCGCGGCGCGTTTTTTATTTCCTGGGAATTTCTGCAGTGTTGGTCGTGTGTGCCGCGTTGCACGCGCAGAATCCGCCGGCCGAAAGTCCCGCATCCGCCGCCGTTCCCGTAGCACACGAAGAAAAATCGCAACCAGACTCCGCGCAAGCGCCCAGCGCACAGGCACCCGCAAACAATTCCGAACTTTCCAGTCAGGACCATCCTGCCACGTTTAAGGTGCGGGTAAATCTGGTGCTAGTGCGCGTAGTGGTGCGCGACGAGCAAGGCAAAGTAGTTCCAAATTTGCGCAAAGAAGACTTTCAGTTACTCGATGACCGCAAGCCGCAGCTGATCACGGCCTTCAGCCTCGAGACGCCGGAATCGCTGGCACTGAAACCGGCCGTAGTTGCCTACGAAGACGCAGACGCGAGCGAGGACAAGGATGCCGGCGAGGCCGCCGCCACCGCCGCGGCCGTCAAGCTGCCGCAGCGCTTCGTGGCCCTGCTATTCGATGACGCACACTTGTCGATGGAAGACTCCACTTTTGTCCGCACCGCTGCGACGAAGTTATTCGCGGCGCTGGCGCCGTCGGACCGCGTCGGCATTTTCACCACGTCCGGGCAGGTAAAGGTGCCGTTCACCGCCGATCGTGAAGCCCTGGGCAAGTCGCTGCTTTCCATCGTCCCGCGTGCGCAGATCTCTTCTCAGGGTTTTCAGGATTGCCCCGACATTAGTTACTACCAGGCAGTCTTGATTGAGAATCGTCGCGACTCGCAGGCGTTGGCGGCTGCCGCGGAAGACACCGTGCAATGCCAATTCGGCGGCGATGAAAGCAAAGCACAACAAGCCGCTATTCAGGCCCAAGCGCAGGCCGCGCATGTGCTGAACAACGGCGACCGAGAGACGGAATACGCCTACCGCCACATCGAAGAAGCTATGCAGAGCCTCTCCAGGAGGCCCGGCCGGCGTATCATGGTTTTCGTTTCGCCGGGATTTATTCCCAGTTCGCTATGGCCGGAAACGTCCGAGATGATCGACCGCGCGAATCGCTCTGGCATCGTGATCAACACCATCGATGCGCGCGGCCTGTACACCTCCGACGTATTGGGAGACATCGCCAACCCGTCTCGCGACTCCGCGAAAACCGCGGGATTCAAGGCCTCTTACCGGGTCCAAGCACAATCGGAACAAAATCGCGTCCTGGACGATTTCGCCAGCGGCACAGGCGGCACATTTTTTCATAATCGCAACGATGTCGATGAAGGCTTGCGCGAAGCAGTCGCGGCACCCCCGCTTTCCTATCTGCTGGGATTTTCGCCGCAAAACATGAAGGTCGATGGACACTTTCACAATCTCAAAGTTACGCTGACCAACAAACGAAAATATTCAATGGAGGTCAGAAGGGGCTACTACGCGCCGCGATCGATTACCAATCTCGTCGAGGCCGCCAAGCGCGAAATCCAGGAAGCGATTTTCTCGCAGGAAGAGATACACGACGTGCCGGTGGACCTGCAGACCCAGTTTTTCAAAAAGGATGCGGCCACTGCGCGGCTTTCCGTGTTGAGCCATTTTGATTTGAAGGGCATCCACTTTCACAAGGTAGAGGGCCGTAATCACGATAACCTGACCATTGCGACCGCGATCTTCGATGAAAACGGGAATTTCGTGACCGGCGGAGAAAAAACCGTGCAGATGAAGTTGCTGGACAGCACCTATACTCGGCTGAGCCGCTCCGGGCTGACTTTGAAATCCAGCTACGACGTGAAACCCGGAAGCTACATGGTGCGGCTGGTGGTGCGCGATTCAGAAGGATCGCAAATGGCCGCGCGCAATGGCGCCGTGGTGATTCCGAATTGAAGAACAGAACGATGGAGGGGCCTGTGGAGAAGAAAAATAATCGTAACGCGGCGCTGTTGCGGTGGACTTTTTTGGTCGCGGCGGCGCTGTCGGCAGGGCCGGGCGGTTTGCTCGCGCAAAATGAAAACGCCTCCGCTCCCGCTCCCGCGGCGCCGGCCCCGCCCGCGCCTTCAGCGGCGCAGACGCCCCCGCCAGCCTCCACGGAACAGGGCGCGCCGGTGATAATCAAACAAGAATCGCGCCTGGTGCTGGTCGACGCGGTAGTGACCGACAAAAAGGGAAACTACATAAAGGATCTTAAGCAAACTGACTTCAAGGTTTACGAAGACAACAAGGAACAGAGCATCTCCAGCTTTTCCAGCGGCTCCGATGGAGCCCTACAGGCCAACGGCCAGAAGCGCTATCTAATCCTGTTTTTTGACAACTCCACCATGCAGGCGCCCGATCAGATTCAGGCGCGCAACGCGGCCAACAAATTTATTGCCGCGAACGCCAACGCCGATCATTTAATGGCCGTGGTGGACTTCGGCGGAGCGCTGCGCATCGTGCAGAATTTCACCGCCAACGCGGACCTGTTGCGCGCCGCGGTTGCGGGCGTGAAAAACTCCTCGGTGAATCCCAACTCCAGTGTGGCCGACAACCAACCGGTGACCGTGGCGTCTTCCGGGCTCACCTCCCTAAGCACTGCAGAGGCCGACTTTGGCGCGCGCAGTATGCTGCTGGCGGTGCGCAGCCTGGCCAAGAATCTGCGAAGCGTGCCGGGCCGCAAGATGGTCATATTGTTTTCCGGCGGATTTGCGTTGAACGCCGAAAGCGAATCGGAATTAACGGCCACGATCGACGCCTGTAACAAGTCCAACGTGGCGATCTACGCACTCGATGCCCGCGGGCTGGTGGCTAAGGCGCCGGGCGGAAGCTCGCGAAACGATCTTGGAGACGGCAAGAAACAATCGGTCGAGAATCGCGAAAGTGAACGAACCGTTACGCACCGCGCGCGTTTGGTGCTGGTCTCGTTTTCATCCGCTCCCGATCCGCAACGACCGGGTGGCGGCGGTGGCACGGGCGGTACCGGCGGGGGAGGCGGACGCGGCACTGGTGGTGGCGGGGCCGGCGGAACTGGCGGGAGGCCGGGCGGCGGCACGGGTGGAACCGGAGGAACCGGAGGTAAAGGCGGTGGCACCGGTGGTGGAACCGGCGGAAAACCCGGCGGTGGTACGGGTGGGAAAACAGGCGGCGGAACACCTGGGGGCACCGGCAACGGCGGCCGAGTGTCAAACCCGGGAGCTTACAACTTCAATTCGCCGTATAACCAGCCGCGCACCATCGTTCCTCCCTTCCCGGAATCGGCGGCCACTAATCAGCAGATTCTCGCTGCGCTCGCGGAAGGCACCGGCGGTTTCACCATCTTCAACACCAATGACCTGCTCGGTGGCTTGGAACGCATCGGCCGCGAGCAAAACGAATTTTACATCCTCGGCTACGTCCCGAAAGACACCCCGGAAGGCACCTGCCACACGCTGAAGGTTAAGCTGAACCACGGCGGCACAAACGTGCGCTCGCGTAGCGGATATTGCAACGTACACACAGCCAACGCGCTGGAAGGCAAGCCGGTGGAAAAACAGCTGGAATCGCGCGCCACCGGGACGCAGGGCGGCTCAATCAAGGGCGCGATGCAGGCGCCGTATTTTTACACCTCGGCCAACGTGGCGCGTGTGAATCTGGCTATGGAAATTCCTCCCGATGCGGTGCACTTCGATAAAGACAAGGGAAAATATCACGCCAATCTCAACGTGCTGGGAATTGCTTATCGCGCCGACGGTTCGGTGGGCGCGAAATTCAGCGACACCGTGAACCTCGACCTGGAAAAGGACGACTGGAAAGAATTCGCTAAAACCCCGTACCGCTACGAAAACCAATTCGACGCCGCGCCGGGAACTTACCGGTTAACCGTGGTGCTTAACGCGGGCAATGGCGACGCTTTTGGCAAATTCGAATCGCCCCTGAAGATTGACGAATTCGACGGAAAAAAATTCAGCCTCGGAAGCGTGGCGATGTCCGACGCTGCCCAGCGTTTGGGAGATATCCCCACCAGCCTGGATTCAGCCCTTCTGGAAGATCGCACTCCGCTGGTCGTGCAGGGCATGCAGATTACGCCTTCCGGCTCCAACCGTTTCAAGCGTGACCAGAACGTGGTGCTCTATTCCGAAATCTATGCGCCCTCGCTGGCTTCGGCGAACCCGCCGAAGATCGGTTTTGGCTACCGCATCTTCGACCGTGCCACCGACAAGGAAGTATTCTTCACCGGGGTGATGCCTGCTGACGCCTTTATTCATGCCGGCAACGCGGTCGTGCCCATAGGGGTCAAGGTGGAGGTCAAGAACTTGGCGCCTGGCGGCTATCGGCTGATGCTGCAGGCCGCAGACGCTGCAGGCAATAAGGCGCCCAACCGCACTATTGATTTCGACGTTCTGTAATCCGACCCCGATAACGTCGTGTGCCAGCCCCAGACTGGCCGGGCGGACCTTTTACCGCATAGATACCCTCAGGAGCAATCGGATTCGACACACCCACCAGCGCGGGGCAACTTCCCGCCGGGCATCGGGTTTAGTCTGGACAGTGAGGAGTCTGTCGAGCCGACGGTCAGTAACTATCATAAGAGATATATCGAGAGTCCTATGATTCGAGAGGATTTATACGGCAGGCGCGTTAGGTTAGTTTCTTTACGACCGAAAGCGTGGGTGGCTGCGATTTTGTCGATTGCCTGCGTGCTTTCTTTAGGAATTGATGTTCCCGCCATCGCGGCGCTCCCGGCGCCTGCAGCATTACCTAAAAAAGATAAAAAACCAAAATTGGATCCATCATTAAAAGGACTACCCATCACCGAGCTGAGCCTCGATGAGGCCATTCTGCACGCCTTGAACCGCATGGCCTACGGGCCGCGTCCCGGAGACGTCGAGCGCGTGCGCCAGATGGGACTGGCGAAGTGGATCGATCAGCAGTTGGCACCCAACTCCCTCGATGACAAAGCGATGAACGCGCGGCTGGAAAGTTTACCGACGCTAACTAAGTCTACGGCGCGCCTGATCGAAGAATATCCGCGGCCCAAACAAGCGGCGAAGCAAGCCGCGAAGCGCCAGCAAGCTGCGGGGAACGCGGACCCTGACGCGCGCCCCGAGAAACAATCGGGCGCTCAGAATCCTGCCGGGGCGCTGACGCAGAGTGAAACACGCGCGGCCGAAAACGCCGGCGCGGATGCCGCTCCCGCGATGACCCCGCCAAGTTCCTCTGCCGCGGTCGGGCAGTCGGCGCAAAGCGATTCTCCCGAAATGAACGTGATGGATAAAGCCAGCGTTCCCGCGTCGATGAAATCAGAACCGTCGCCGACCAATCCAGAGGTTGCCGGCAACCCAGCGACGCTGGGTGGAGGAAAACGGAATCTGTTGAGCGGGCCGGACCCCAACGCCGTGCCGCGCATTATTGCCGACGACAGCAAGCGCCCGCAGCGCGTGATCGAGGAGCTGGCCATGGCCAAAGTTACGCGCGCCATTTACAGCGAACGGCAATTGCAGCAGGTGATGGACGATTTCTGGTTCAACCACTTCAACGTGTACGCCCCGAAAGGTGAAGATAAGTGGTACCTGACGTCTTACGAGCGCGACGTGATCCAGCCGCACACGCTGGGAAAATTCAAAGATCTCGTTACCGCCACGGCCAAGAGCCCCGCGATGCTTTTCTACCTGGACAATTTTTTGAGCGCCGATCCTCGCGCGGCGCAGCGCCAGGCCGCTCAGCGGACCATGCGGCAGAGCCGCGGCGGATTTGGGCGCCCATTTCCGCGGCCGCAGCCAACCCAGCAGCAACAGGCCAAGAAAAATACCCGCGGGCTCAACGAAAACTACGGACGCGAATTGATGGAATTGCACACCTTGGGCGTCGAAGGCGGTTACACCCAGAAAGACGTGACGGAGTTGGCGCGCTGTTTTACCGGATGGACCATCGAGAAACCGCGGCAGAATCCGGAATTCAAATTTGACGAACGGCTGCATGATCCCGATCCCAAAATCGTGCTGGGCAAAAAGATTCACGCGGGCGGCATGAAAGACGCGGAGCAGGCTATCGAGTTGCTGACCCGTCAGCCCGCCACCGCAAGATTTATTTCCAGCAAGCTGGCACGGCGTTTTGTATCGGACAATCCGCCGCCCGCGCTGGTGGCCCGCATGGCGCAGACCTTTCAATCCAGCGACGGCGATATTCGCGCGGTGATGCATACCATGATTTATTCGCCGGAGTTCTGGTCCCGCGAAGCGTATCGCGCCAAGATCAAGACCCCGTTCGAAGTGGTGATTTCCGCGGTGCGCGCGCTGGGCACCGATGTGGATACTCCCATGCCGCTGGTGCAGTGGGTGGGGCGCATCGGCGAGCCTCTATATCAATGTCAGCCGCCCACCGGATATGCGGACAAAGCGGAAGCTTGGGTGAACACCGGCGCGCTCCTGAACCGTTTGAATTTTTCGCTGACGCTCGCGGGCAACAAAGTTCGCGGGGCGCGCACGGATGTCGGCTCGCTGCTGGGCAGCGACGCCACCGAGCCGAAACTCGCGCTGCGGCGCGCGGTGCAGATTTTCCTCGGAGGGCAAGCGGGGCCGACGACCGTCGAGACACTCGAGAAACAATTGAATAGCCCGCAGGTTTTGCAGGCCAAACTAGATGACCCGGTAAAAAAAGTCGACCTCGGAGTCGTGACCGGATTGGTGCTTGGCGCGCCGGAATTTCAGAGACGATAAAGTACGATCCAATGGAAGAGTTGTTCGAAGGAGCGGCACAATGAAATTTTCACGGCGATATTTCTTGAAGCAGGGCGGCGTGGCCATGGTGGGCCTCAGCGCCATGCCCGCCTTTTTGCAGCGCGCGGTGGCGGCTACGCCGATGCCCAACAAGAAACAACTGGTCGTGCTCTTTCAGCGCGGCGCAGCCGATGGACTCAACATCGTGGTCCCTTACGCCGAGCCGAATTATTACCGTTTGCGCCCTTCCATCGCCATTCCACAACCGGGCCGCGGAGGAGCGGGAGCCGCGGCAATCGACCTCGACGGATATTTCGGATTGCATCCCCGCCTCGCGCCGCTCGAGCCGCTGTTTCATCGCAACCAACTCGCCATCGTTCACGCCGCGGGCTCGCCCGACCCCACCCGATCGCATTTTGACGCGCAGGACTTCATGGAATCGGGCACGCCAGGCGTGAAAGCCACCGACGACGGCTGGCTGGATCGCGCCATTCAAACCATTCCGGAAGAAAATGCTTCGCCATTTCGCGCCGTGGCCATGGGCCCGAATCTGCCGCGCATGCTGCGAGGCAGCGCCGGCGCGATTGCGCTGCCGGATCTGAAAAATTTCAAGGTCATCCCACAGTCGGCGGCGATGAACAACGTGGTGCAGGGCGGCTTCGAAGCCATGTATTCGCAAAGCGTGGACCACGCGCTGCACGGTACCGGCACCGAAACTTTTGAAGCCATCGACATGCTCAGCAAGATCGACACCAGCAAGCTGCCGCCGGAAAATGGCGCGCAATATCCCACCAGCCGCCTGGGACAAAACATGCAGCAAATCGGCCAGCTGCTGAAAGCAAAAGTGGGCGTGGAAGTTTTGTTCGTAGACTGCGGCGGCTGGGACAATCACGTGAACGAAGGCGGCGTGCAGGGCCAGCTTTCGAATCTGTTGAAGGATCTGGGCCAGTCGCTCGCCGCGTTTCACCAGGACATGGGCGACCGCATGCAGGACATCGTGGTCGTTACCATGAGCGAATTTGGCCGCACCGCGAAGGAAAACGGCAACCGCGGCACCGACCACGGCCATGCCAACTGCATGTTCGTCATGGGCGGCGAAGTAAAAGGCGGCAAAGTCTACGGCAAATGGCCCGGCCTGAATGACCACCAGCTAAACGACGGCCGCGACCTGGCGCTCACCACCGATTTCCGCTACGTACTTGGCGAAACGCTGAGCAAACACATCGGCGTGAAAGACCTGGCCACGGTGTTCCCGGGATTCGACAACAGCGTTCACCGCTTCCCCGGATTGATCAGAGTCTGACCGACATACATCACGAACTACCCGCCGCCTTGAAAGGCGGCTTCAGATTCCGGCATACCAGGCGTAGCTTCCGCCGCTGAAACCTTTCAGATTGTCTGTCACCATTAAGCGGGTAATGAATTTGACGCTCTTGTAGCCGAGCTGGCGCGGCACCCGCAGGCGGAGAGGCCCGCCGTGAGCCACAGGAAGATCATGGCCATTCATACCGTAAGCGAGAAACGTCTGCGGATGTAGCGCATCGGCCATGTCGATACTGTCCACCCAGTCGGGATCAATCGAAAAATACATCACGTATTTGGCGTTCGGGCGGAGTCCTGCCACATTCAGGACATCCGAAAGCGGCACGCCTATCCACTCAGCGATGTAAGACCAACCCTCTTCACACTGCAGTTGAGTAATCTGGCTGCGAGACGGATAGCTCTTAAGCTGGGCAAGCGAGAACGACACGGGTCGTTCCACCATGCCGTCGACGGTAAGCCGCCAGTCACCGAATCCTCCTGCCTGAAGATGCTTATAGGCGTCAGTCAGAGGCGGCAGTTCATTCGCGAATGGAGATTTAGAAATTTTGCTCCGAGGAAACTCGCGAGCTAAGGAGTGCCCGGTCAGCAGCCGTTGAGAAGCGTACGTCAGCGTCTCGCCAGGGCCGTAGATGCCCCGGTAATCAGGCGGAATGAGTCCATACTTTTCCGCCAAGCGTGCGGCTATGCCCAGACCGGCTACGCCGGCCGTAGCCGCGAGTCCGCGCTTGATCAATTTTCGGCGTGAGAGGTCGGTCATGTGCGCTCCATATCTGCATCGGCCCGGCCCGTAATCATCGCTCGCATGCGGCTTCGGAATCCGGCAACGCAAACCATCACAACGTGTACCACCAGGAAGAGCACGAGAAACACCGAGACGAAAAAGTGAATTGTGCGGGCCGATTGCTGGCCGCCCAGGAGAATGACGCTCACAGGAAATGTGGAAACAAATGCCGGGGACATTGCCAAGCCCGTCCAGATAACCAATGGGAATAAAACAAAGATCACAAAAAGATAGGTGAGCCGTTGAATCAAATTATACGACCAAGCTTCTGCCGGCGTGGGCCGCTGGAACCGCAAGTGTTTGCCGATCGCCGTCGAAAATGACCTCCAGGAACGGTCCGTCTCTACTGGAAGCAGATTTTTTCGGAAATGCCCGGTCAAAAAACCGGAGACGGCGTACAGCAAGCCGGTCAACACCGCGAGCCAAGCCGCTTGAAAGTGCAGATAGCGGCTCCAGCCATTTTGATCCGGCAGCACATACCCATAACCTGTGGGCACCAAGGGTCTGGAGGCCGGGATGTGCAACGTGAACAGC
Source organism: Candidatus Acidiferrales bacterium (assembly GCA_038236395.1). GTDB lineage: Bacteria > Acidobacteriota > Terriglobia > Acidiferrales > UBA7541 > Acidiferrum. Next base: position 1,240 of record JBBRZT010000034.1, on the reverse strand, counting down.
GGCGTCATCAACACATTGCCGGTATCTCCCCAATAAAACCGTGGATGAGAGATCACAATCTCGACTCCGCTGAGGAGCAGGGCAAGAAAGCACAGGGTGGTGATCCAGTGAGTGACGCGGACGATACTGGAGTGCCGAGAGGTAGGCGTCGCGGAGGGGATGGACGAGCTAGAACTCGCGAGGCGGCCTGCCAGCGGAAGTGGAAGAGATTCAAATTTCGCCATTGTTCATCTCGTGCGGCAGTCCGCTCTGCTTTTCTACAAACGAGCGCTGCTACCAGCTTAACGGCAAGAAATGGGCACGTTCCAGGTTCCAACCCTGCCGCCGTAAATATTACATCTCATTTGTTTGCACTAGTAAGAAAAAGGCCATTCGAACTCGAAGGGCCTTTTTTCGTTTTATAGTGTTCAGTTCGCTAGGCTTCCTGGCGAATGCGCATGCCGTAGAACGAGCGATACACGAAGAAGAACGACACGGCAAAAAACGCCGCAGCCAGAATGTGCGTAATGTTGGAGCCTTGTGTGACGGTGAGCTGCACGGCCAGCTCGACGGCCAGAAGTCCGAAGAGCGTGGTGAACTTGATCACCGGATTGAGCGCCACCGAAGAAGTGTCCTTGAACGGGTCGCCAACGGTGTCCCCTATGACGGTGGCGTCATGCAGCGGCGTGCCTTTCTGCTTCAGCTCCACTTCCACGATTTTCTTGGCGTTATCCCACGCGCCGCCGGCATTGGCCATGAAGATGGCTTGATACAGACCGAAGATGGCGATGCTGAAAAGGTAGCCGATAAAAAAGAACGGTTCGATGAACGCGAAAGAAAGCGTGGCAAAGAACACCGCGATGAAAATATTGAGCATGCCCTTCTGCGCGTACTTGGTGCAGATCTCAACGACTTTCTTGCTGTCGGCAATGCTCGCGGCTTTGGCTTCTTCCAGGTGAATGTGCGCCTTGATGAATTCCACCGCGCGGTAAGCGCCAGTGGTGACCGCCTGAGTCGACGCTCCCGTAAACCAATAAATCATCGCGCCGCCGGTGATGAGTCCCAGCACAAACGGCGCGTGCAGCAGCGATAGCTTGTTCACGTTCTCCGTCAGGCCGTGCGTCAGCGCCATGATGATGGAAAAAATCATGGTGGTGGCACCTACTACCGCGGTGCCGATAAGCACCGGCTTGGCGGTGGCTTTGAATGTGTTGCCCGCGCCATCATTGGCTTCCAGCATGTCCTTGGCGCGTTCGAAATT
>JBBRZT010000033.1:0-19609 GCA_038236395.1 Candidatus Acidiferrales bacterium | reverse complement strand
TGCGGCGCAGGCGCCGATTTTTCAGCTGTGACGCTCTCGGCCGCGGAAACCACCCCGCGGACACTGAACAGCTGGCCTTCCACGATGCGCGTTCGAATGCCATCCACCTGCGCGGGCAGGTTGGTGTGCGGCTCGCCCTGAGTGACAAAAAATACGATGGCCGGTTCGTTGGGATTGTCGTAGCTGGGTCCCACACCAACCGACTGCACTTCCGGGTACTTCATCAATTCTGGGGCGTGCAAATCGCGAGTAGCCGTCGCGTTCTGCATAACTCTCGCCGACAAGGAACTAGGTTGTACGGTCTTGGCGGAAGTGGGCGCGTTTGGCAGGGTACAGCCAATCACGGTGTGCGCGCTGCCGCCTACGAATGTGACGCTGTTGGCTCCGCTCTTGAAAAAATTGAGGACAGCGCCGACCGGATTGCCGACCGTGTCGCTGTCGGAACCGGCATATAGCAAAGCCACCGGGGTTGCGCCGCTTTGCGAAACGATCAGCGAGCCGGAGTCTCCCTGCCCGCTGAAATCACCACCCAGAATGTCGACCTGATTGTCGTAGTCGATGGTGAAGGTGGTGCCCGTCCCGTCGCAATTCACGGTGTAATCGACGCTGGTGGCGGTATTGATAGCGTCAATCGTGGAGCAGGTTAATCCCGTGGAGCGTCCCGATTTTGCAACAGCCAAGTTGACCGAACCAGCCATTCCCGAGCCGCCTTGAGGCGGAGCGGAAACGGGAACGTTGTTGCCGTCCACGGTTGCGCCGAGATAGACGATTTTTCCGGTGGTGTCGACTTTGCCGGAAACGATTTGGGCAATCGCGGCGTCGATATTGGGAACCGTGCTGGTTTCCAGATTAAAAAATTGAGATAAATTCGCGACGGTGGTGGTGTTCGCCGTCGTGCATGTGGTGGTATCGATCAAGCCCGGCTGAACGATGGCGTCGCCGATAGTGGCTCCATCGCTGCGCGCCAGAATGTGGTTGTTGCTCAAAATATATTGCGTGCCACCGCGGGTGACCAGCGAGCCCAGCGTGCCCCCGCAACAGGTAATGGTGTTGTTGGCGGTATTTTTAAAGTCGTGCGCATTACTGCCCGAGGTTCCCAGGGTTATCGCGCCGCTCTGGGCCTTGGTGTTGTCGGGAACGACGGTGACTGTGGCGGTGCCGTTACCGGTGGAGTCGGCCTGAGACACGGCCTTGACCGTGACCGTGGTAGTAATCGTGCCGCCTTGCCCGTCGGATTTCGTTGGTGTGCCACTAGGAGCCACATAGAGACCGCTGGTGGAAATAAATCCAAGTTTCTGATTTCCGCCGACCACGTTGTTCACTTCCCAGGTCACCGCAGTATTCGCATTACCCGTAACGTTGGCTGTGAATTGCTGGGTGCGGAAATTTGAAACGTTCGCGCTGGTTGGCGTGACCACGACGGTTACGCTGGAAGCGGTGGCTACCACGGTCACCGTGGCGGAGCCCGATCGGGTGGAGTCCGCCTGCGATGTAGCCGTCACAGTTACAGTGGCGGGACTGGGAACTGTCGCGGGCGCGGTGTAAACACCCGACGCGGAAATGCTGCCGTTGCCGGAGCCGCTGACGCTCCAGTTCACTCCCTGATTCGTAGTGCCAGTGACGGTGGCCGAGAAAGCCTGCGTTTGGCTCACCACCACGGTCGCCGCACTGGGCGCGACCGCCACTCGAATCAGCGTTGGGGGCGTGATCGTGCCGCCGCCGCCGCAACCGGCGAAGATGAAAATAGCTGAAGAGCAAAATAGCGTTAGAAGCCTTCGGGTCATGGACGATCCTTGGAGGGAGGTGACCTCACTAAGCTAGCATTTGGCCGGGGGGCGGGCAGTGGCGTGGTTCGCGAGCGGTTCCAAACAGTAATCGAACTGCACAGAAATCCCTCGCGCGCCGAGTGGTAAGAACCCTTAGAGAGAAAAAAGGTTGTGCGGCAAATCCTTCGTGCGAATCGCACGAATCTCAGTCCAGGTCGCGCCAGTTCGGGCCGGAACACACTTCTACCAGGAGTGGCACGGCGATTTCGTGCACGCCTTCCATCTCTTCGCGCACCAGTTTTGAGACCGCCTTCAGTTCGTCCGTGGGTAGCTCAAAAACCAGCTCGTCATGCACCTGCAGAATCATTTTGGCGTGGAGATTTTCTTTGGCCAGGCGGCGATCGATGTTGATCATGGCCAGCTTGATAATGTCGGCGGCGGTGCCCTGCAGGGGAGAGTTGAGCGCGGTGCGTTCGGCGAAATTGCGCAGCTGAAATTGCGCGGAATTGATTTCAGGGATGGGGCGGATCCGGCCAAACAGAGTTTTCGCCACGCCGGTGGCGCGCGTATCCGCCAGAGTATTGTCCAGATATTCTTTTACGCCGCGGTAGCGCGTGAAATAGGCGTTGATAAATTGGGCTGCCTCGCGCTGCTCGATATTCAGCTGCTGCGCCAGGCCAAAGGGCGAAAGGCCGTAGATGATTCCGAAATTAATGATCTTGGCGGCGCGGCGGTGCTCGGCGGACTGGGCCATGGGCCCGACGCCGAACACTTCCTGCGCGGTGCGCGCGTGAATATCTTCGCCGCTGCGGAAGGCTTCGAGCAGGACGGGGTCCTGGGAAAAATGCGCCATGATGCGCAGCTCGATTTGCGAGTAATCGGCGGACAGCAAAATTTTCCCTTCTTCGGCCACGAAGGCGGCGCGGATTTGCCGCCCCAGCTCGGTGCGGATGGGAATGTTTTGCAGATTGGGATCGGAAGAGCTGAGGCGCCCCGTCGCGGTTCCGGTCTGCGAATAGCTGGTGTGCAGCCTGCCGGTTTGAGGATTCACCAGCTTGGGGAGGGAGTCGACGTAAGTAGATTTGAGCTTGGCGATTTCGCGGTACTCGATAATTTTTCGCGGCAGCGGATGCTTGGCGGACAACTCTTCCAGAATTTCCACCGCGGTGGAGCGCCCCTTTGCCCGGCCGCGGCGTGCCGACGGCTGCAGATTGAGCTTGTCGAACAAAACCTCTGCGAGTTGCGTGGGGGAATTGACGTTGAATTCCATGCCCGCCAGATCCCAGACTTCTTTTTCTAGGCGGCGCACTTCGGTTTCCATGGCGCGGGACATGGTGTCGAGCTCATGGGGATCGACGCGGATGCCGGTGCGCTCCATTTCGGCGAGTACGGGAGCGAGCGGCAGATCAATTTCTTCGTAAACACTGGCGTGCTGCTCTTCCCCAATCTGGGCGCGCAACGCGGGCGCAACGCGCTGCATAAAATCGGCCCGCTCTCCGGGGCCGCCCCCCATCATGGAGTTGAACTGGCGCATTACGACGTCGGTAAAATTGTGATTCGCAGTGGTGGGCCGCAACAGATAGGAATAAATCTGTGTGGCGTGCAGCACGTTGGCAACGCGGCCGGCGAGCAGATGAAATAATTTGGCGTCGTGCACGATTTTGGGACGTTGTTCGTCGGCCAGCAACGGTTGCAACGCGGCCAGCGCCTCACCTTTTTCGTCGATCCAGACGGCGCGGCCTTCGCCGGCTTTTGATGACACCTCGATAGAGGCGATGCGCGTGCCGAATCCATCCGATTCGCGATCACCCGGTTCAACGTTCAGCCAGATGGCCAGCGGCTGTTTGATTGGAATTTTGGCGAGGTAGTCGCGAAATTCGGCGGCGTTCGCGAATTGCACATAGTCGGTCTTGATTACCGGCCCGGTGCTGGCGGGCGCGGTGGAAGCCACCGTTTCGGAGCCCAGTTCTTTGAGGAGGGAATTGAATCCGAGTTCGCGGTACAACGCGGCCAGCAACGGCAGGTCCGGCTCGCGGCGTTCGAGGTTGTGCAGGTCCAGCGCGATGGGCACGTCGCTGTCAATTTTCGACAGCTCTTTGCTAAGTAGCACGTATTTGCCGTTTTTTTGCAGCGCCTCGCGATAACTGGCGCGCTTTACTTCCGCGGCGCGGCGCAACGCCTCTTCCGCGGAGCCGAATTGCAGAATGATTTCACGGGCACCCACTTCTCCGATGCCGGGCTTGCGGCGTTCTCCGGGGGCGGGCTTGTCGTTGGGATCGCGCGCGCCGGGGATGTTGTCGATGCTGTCGCCCATCAAGGCCATCACGTCGACGACTTTGTCTGGCGGCACACCGAGGATCTCTTCCACTTTTTTTTCGTCGACCAGGATGTCGCTTTTGGCGGCACCTGTGCCGGTGCGGAGGACGCGCACGCCGTCGCCGACCAGTTGCAGCATGTCTTTGTCATTGGTGACCAGCACGACGTCGAGATTTTCTTTGGTGGCCTGGCGGGAGAGCGCGCCGAGCACGTCGTCGGCTTCGTAGCCATCCAATTCCAGGATGGGCAGGCGCATGGCTTCGCAAAGACGCCGGACAAACGGGAGCTGGATGGAGAGTTCGTCGGGCATTTTGGGACGATGCGCTTTGTATTCCTCGAAAAGTTTGTCGCGGAAGGTGGGCTTGCTGGTATCGAAAACGATGCCGACGTAATCGGGCTGATAGTCCTTGAGGATGCGCCGCAAAATATTGTTAAAGAGGAATGGCACAGTGGTGGGGACGCCCGCGCTGGTGTTCATGCGTACCATGGGCGCGTAAAAAGCGCGGTAAATGTGGGCCATGGCGTCGACCAGGAAGAGTTTTTTCTTTGGGGGAGGCATCTTTATCGAGTATAGCAAACGGGTGTTGGCGCTCGCGGGGTGCACGGAGAAGGCGAGCGGCATGCTGCGCGCCCAGCAGTCTTTGTTAAAAATAAATCGCGCGTTTGTAATTGGTTGAAAATTTCTACTGCAGAGTGGGGTCAGTTTCGGGCGGCGGCTGGATCACGATCAGGAGCTTTGTGCCTGCCGCGAGATGCACGTTCTTGGCTGAGGATAACAGTACGGTGCCGTCTGAGCCTTCGGACAGCGGGGTGTAAACCTTGAGGTCCGATCCACCGAGAGCGCCCTGACTATCTGGCGTGAGCATGCCATTTTTATTTACGCCACCTTGCGCGGGCGGCGCGCCGGAGGAAGCGCTAGCTCGCGGCTGCAAGTCGTGGCTGGCGGGGACAACCGCGGGAGTGGAAACATCGCGCGGAGTGTAGTCGTCCTGGCTTGCGCCGCGCAGAAGACTGTCGTCCATTACCGCGGGGCCGCCATCATTCGAAACCACAGCTCGACCGGAAGCCAGCGCCTGAATACCGGCGGTCAACATCACTTCCTGACCATTTCGTAAAACGGCTTTATCGAAGCGCACAAATAACGCGGAACCTTTGCCAGTGCTGGAAGAAGAGGTTCGAACGAGATGGCCGTAAATCCTGGTGCCTTTGGGGAAAATTACGGAACGCTCGTAGGTGACTGTTTCAGAGGTTTCCGCGGTTACCGGGTCGCCGGCTTTGTTGCGGCGCGTGTCCAGCGGGGTAACGAGAATGGAGTTGAAAACCGTGCCGACGCAAAACGGCGCGATCACCGGCTCAGGAACTGCAACTGTTTTTTTCGCTTCTGCGGTTGTATCCGGCGGGGTTTGGGCAATTCCCAGTGGGACTACAAGAGCGGCCGCGACGAGTAAACTTATGATCAGCTTCGTCATCGCATCCCCCTATTACGGAAACTACAATAGCAGAACGCGAGAAGTTTTAACAGGCTGGGCTCACTGTAGGTAAACGGGAAAAACACTGGTACTAGACCTGGGTGCGCTACGCCTTTCTGCGACGAACAGATTCTGCGCCTCACGCGATTTCCCGCTACCTGGGATTAAGCGGGCTAGTTTGAAGCGGAAGCCTGAGCCACCAGTAGCAGGCGCGTGCCGCTATCCAGGTGCACGTTCTTGCCAGTTGAAGTGAGTAGCGAGCCTTGCGCGGGAGTACCGGCCGCGGCGCTTAGGGTCAAATTATTCAGCCCGACCACTCCGCGGCTGTTGGCGTTCAATTGTCCAGCCGTGTTCACGCCACTGGCCGCGTTACCTGCGACACCCGTCGTTGAATTGGCGGTATTGTCGACCGCGCCACCCGCTGCCGCCGTGGTGCCATTCCGTGTCCCCGGAGCAGTGGGTGCGCCGCCGGCGAGCGTGCCACGTCCAGACTGCTGGGCGGGACCTCCGATCGGTGCATCATCATTGAAGGACGAGTTGGCGTCGAGATTTACTGGCGCTGCCACGGCTTGAATCGCGACATTCAGCGGTATTTCCTGGCCGTTTTTCAGGACGGCTTTGTCGATCACCAGGCCGAGCGAAGAATTGGCTTGACCCTTGCCGCGCGCGGAAGCCTGGGTGATGTGCCCGGTCAACTGGGCGCCCCTTGGCAAGATGGTTCTGCCGTCGGTGGACTTGAGCGCGTCGGTGGTGCGGGCTTTTACTTCATCGCCGGTTTTTAATTTTTTTGAGTCGAGCGAATTGGTCAGCTCGGCGCTGATAGTCGTGCCAGCGGCCAGCGAAGTTGCGCCGGATTCCGATTTCTCGGTGGTCTTCTCGACATTGGCGCCCTGCGCCTGTTTTCCCGCGAGTGCGGATTGTTCGCCGAGCTGGGCTCCCGCTTGTGAATCGGGTTGCGCTTGCGCCGCGGAATACATGGCGCAAACTCCGGCGAGACAGAGAGCGATGGAAATCTTCGTTGCGATTTTTGTGATGGGTCCGATTGTAAACATGGTGCCTCCCGCAAAATCTCCTATAGATGTGCACAGAAGTTGAGGCAAAACCGATGCCAGCCTCAGCCCTTATCGTTTTGATGTTGATAGAGAGCGAAAAGGGTTCCCGAAGAACAAGTTTCGGCGCCTCGCGACCGCGCAGATAACATCCGTCTTATACGATGCCGAGCGTTTTGCCTACTTCGGCCAGCGTGTCCGCGGCGCGCAGCAGATGCTCGCGCTTGTGCGTGGCGCTGACGATGGCGCGCAGCCGCGCTTTGCCTTCCGCCACGGTGGGATAGCCAACGGCCGGGGCAAAAACGCCGGCTTCGAAGAGTTTGCGGGAAAATTCAAAAGCTTTCGCGGCTTCGCCGACGTGAATGGGAATGATGGGAGTTTCGCTGGCCTTGAACTGGAATCCGCGTTTCTTTAATTCGCGCTTGAAGAACTTTGTGTTGGCCCACAATTTTTTTACCAAACGTTCTCCTTCGGGCGAATCCAGCAGCGAAAACGCCGCCATGCAGGCCGCGGCGGTGGCCGGGGGATGCGAAGTGGAAAAAAGGAATGGCCGCGCGCGCAGGTAAAGATAATCGATCAAGTCGCGCGAGCCGCACACATATCCGCCCATCGCGCCGATGGCTTTGCTGAGCGTGCCCACCTGGATGTGCACGCGCCCGTGAACATTGAAATGGTCCACGGTGCCGCGGCCTCCACGGCCCAACACGCCGGAGGAGTGGGCGTCGTCAATCATCATGATGCAATTGTATTTTTCCGCCAGGGCGCAAAGTTCCGGCAGCGGCGCGATGTCTCCATCCATGGAAAAAACGCCGTCGGTGATGATCAGCTTGTGACCGTTGCAGTTGGCAGTTTCTTCCAGGATGCGCTCGCAATCTTTCACATCCTTGTGCTTGAACACCTTGATAGTGGCTTTGGACAGGCGCGCGCCGTCGATGATGGAGGCGTGATTCAGCTCATCGGAAATAATGAGGTCTTCCTTGCCCAGCACAGCGGAAACCGTTCCGGCATTGGCGGTGAATCCCGACTGAAATACTACGCAGGCCTCGACATTTTTGAAGCGGGCAATCTGTTCTTCCAGCTCCATGTGAATTTTCATGGTGCCCGCGATGGTGCGCACCGCGCCCGCGCCGACGCCGTTTTTGCGCGTGGCTTCGATGGACGCCTTGCGCAAAGCCTTGTGGGTGGTCAGTCCCAGGTAATTGTTGGAGGCCAGGTTGATAATTTCCTTGCCATCGAAAACGGAAACGGGTTTCTGCTCGCCTTCCAGCACGCGCAGCTTGGGCGCAACTCCTTTAGCGCGCAAATCCTGGAGGTGTTCGGAAATGTAGTGGAGGGGAGACTGCTTGGCGGCGGGAGTGGCAGCGTCTGACATCGAACAACTCCTTTTCGATTTTAAAGGCAAATTTTCTAGCGCGGCACGCCGTCGGGATACAGCAAAATTTTACCCGCCAAACCGCCTCGCAACAGCGCGAACGCGCCTTCGAATTTTTCCAGCGAAGTGCGCTCGCCGAATAACGGATCGAGGTTCAAGCGCCCGGCTTTCAGAAGCGCGGTCATCTGCACCCACGTTTCGTACATGCGCCGGCCATAAATTCCCTGCACGGTGGCGCCTTTGAAAATCACGTCGTTCACCAAGTCGAGGGGCACCGACGCGGTGGGAATTCCCAGGAGGGAGGCGCGCCCGCCGCTGCGCAGCGCCTTGAAGCCCTGCTGAATCGCAGTGGGATTGCCGGACATTTCCAGCAGCACGTCCACGCCGGTGCCGGAAGTTTCCGAGAGGATGCGCTTCACGGCGTCTTCAGCAGATGGATCAATGACTACGTCGGCGCCCATCTTCTGGGCCATGGCGCGGCGCTGCGCGTTCGTTTCGGTGGCAAATACGGTGGAGCTGCCGCAGGCTTTGGCGACTGCGATGGCCATCAGGCCGATCGGCCCGCATCCGGTGACCAGCACGGTCTGCCCGGCAATGGCTCCCGCGAGCACGGTGTGGACGGCATTGCCCAGCGGATCGAGAATCGCGCCGTAGTGTTCGGGGATGGCCGGGTCGAGCTTCCAGATATTCGACGCGGGAATTTTTACGAATTCGGCGAAGGCGCCGTCGCCGTCGATGCCGATGATGCGTAAATTCTGGCAGATGTGCGATTCGCCCAGGCGGCACTGGTGACAATGGCCGCAGTTGAGGTGCATTTCCGCGCTGACGACGTCGGCGGGCTTTACCGCGGTAACTTCTTCGCCGACGCGCTCGACCACGCCGCAAAATTCGTGGCCCAGCGTGACCGGAGGCTTGATGCGGCCCTGCGACCAGCGATCCCATCCATATATGTGGAGGTCCGTGCCGCAAATGGACGCGGCGGTGACGTGCACCAGAACGTCCGTCGGCCCGATAGACGGCACGGGCGCGGATTCAAAGGAGAGCCCCGGTCCGGCCTGCATTTTGCGCAAGGCATTCATTTGCCCAGACTTGGTCACGGACATCTTTCGAAACTCCTGCGAGCTGCTCGTTTTTGATGCTAGCAGACTACATCAGGTTGAATTTCTGCGCGAATGTTGGGGCCTGGAGGCATCCATTGCTGCGTCCGAAACAGCCTGGAAAGAGTAGTGGAATAGTTTTCGATAAGCGTTGCGGGCTCAATGGGTCGATATGTCTCGCATCTATTGGAACGCTATAGTGATAAAAGAAAGATGCGATCATGGCAGGATTTGCCGGAGGGAAGGTGACGGTGCAACGTAAACCATTGATCCCGAAAGCAGAAACACGAGCGGCGATGAGGACGGAATTGCTGCGATTCAACGGCGCTGTCGAGCGGCATACCGCTATCGACGCCTGGATGAAAAAGCATGCCCGTGAATTGGGAGCCATCGCGCAACAGTGGTTTGAAGTGATGCGAAAGTGCGGGGACGAAGTCCGGGAGCTGTTGCATGACGGCTGTCCGGTTGCATGTCTGGGAGATGCGCCGTTCGGCTATGTGAATGTATTCACCTCGCACGTAAACGTGGGGTTCTTTCACGGCGCAGCACTGCAAGATCCGGCTGGTCTGTTGCAAGGATCCGGCAAGTTCATGCGCCACGTGAAGCTGAGACCGGGAAAGGCCACAAACGCCACAGCGCTAAGCAGGCTTATCGATGCGGCATACTCGGATATAAAAGCGCGCGTCGAAAACGGCTAGCTACCAAATATTGTTGCGTATTGTTCGAGTCTTGGTGTTTCGTTAATGCCGCGGCGGATGGGATATACTCCCCACCCCCATGACAGAAACAATCCCGCAGAATTCCCGCTTGGACGAATCAGTGCGCCGACAACGCGTAATTCGGCTCCGGATCGTTCCAGCTATTGTGACTTTAGCGGTCTTGGGCATTTATGCCGCGACCGACACTCCGGGCCACGCCTTTGAGGAGGATGATTTCGCAGCTTATGTGATGCACGCCGAGAATTTAGTGGAAGGCCGTCCCTACACGGATATCCGCTATGTTCCCAATCCGGCCACGGTTGGTTTCGCGCCCGCGCAAGGCTATCCTCCGGTGTATCCACTGATCCTGGCGCCTGTTTACAAAATCTGGGGCCTTAACCTGCGGGCAATGAAGATCATGACGGTGTTCTGCTTTGGCGTATTCCTGGGGGCATTTTCACTGCTCTTCGAAAACGCGCTTCCTGCGTGGGGAGTTTCCGCTGCACTCCTGATCATGGGGCTCAACGTTGCTTTCTGGGAGCAGAGCAATTACGTGCTGTCGGAATTTCCATATCTGATGTTTTCGTTCTGCGCGCTGTTGGCGGCGCAAAACATCTACAAAAATCTTGATCCGCGGACCTGGCGCATTGGCGCGGCGCTGTTGCTCTCACTGCTGCTTCATGCCACTTACGGGACGCGCACAATCGGAATCGTACTATTGCCCGCGCTGGTGCTCGCCGATCTGTGGAAGTTCCGACGGCCAAGCCGCTTCTTGATCGTCGTGGTGGTTATGACTTTAGGTCTGATCCTCCTGCAGAACATGCTGGTGGTGTCGCCCAGGGCGTACTTGAATGCCGTGAAGTTGTCAGCGGGGTCCACGTGGCAGCACATGATCTTCTACGGGAAAACTTTGTCTTATGTGTGGCGGAATGGCGCGAGTAAAGCGGCGCAAATCGTTTTTGCTTTGCTGTTCACCGCGCTCGCGGGAGTGGGGTTCAGCAGAGCGTTTTGGACCAGACGGTCAATTGTGGAGTTTTATCTGTTGGGGTATGTAGCGGTGTTGATTGCGTGGCCCTCGGAGATTGGCATGCGGGGTCTTCTTCCGATCTTGCCTCTCTATTTTGCATGGGGATTGCAAGCCCTTGTCGGGGTCACTGGGCGACTTACTCCTGCCCTTCGCACCGCGTGCTTGGTGTTTCTCTTTGCTTTTATTGGTGGCACGTATGTGTATGCGTTTCGGTGGAGAGCGCACCAAGAGCACCTTCTGGACGTGAGTGACCCTGAAGCCCAGCAGGTCTTTACCTATGTGAAGGAAAACTCCAAACCCATGGATCTGATCGTTTTCCAGAAATCCCGCGCGCTGGCGCTGTTTACCGACCGCAGTACGACTATGTTGGTGCCTAATGAACCGCCAGCTCAGTCCCGCCAGTTTTTAGCCACAACCAAAGCCAAATTTTGATTCAAAATCAATCGATGGGATATTGAATCGAAGAATTGATCGCTAACGGGACGATCAACTCCACACCCATTTTTGCCAACGCCGCATTCCAGGTTTATCGCATTAACACAATGCCTGAGTAACACGGCGGCCTCCTCCGCGAACACTGACCACCACTGAAAACGGGCCCCATTCGACTTACAAGACACCTGTCCTACTAATCGCTTTAAGGGGCAGCCGGTGCGTGTTATTCTCTCCGGGCTATGATGTCCATCGCCACGAAGCGAATTACCATTACCACGCCGACTACGACGCCGGCTACCTGCGCTTCGGGCGAGTGGAGAAACCGCTAGATTAAATAGCAAAAGTTTCCAACCCACCGCCGGAAGCGACCTGGCGGTGGGTTTTTTCTTTAAACCTCCCGCAGCAGCGCTCCGGCGAATCAGGAGCTGATATGAGCCTTGACGACAATTCTCGAAAGTCGCAGCCCGGCGGCACAAGTGCGATTGATTTGGGCGGGAAACCGGCCATTACAGGCTTGCCTGCGGGTGCTGCAAAGAAATGGCGCGCGGGTGTGCTGGGCGCTACCGGTCTGGTAGGGCAGCGCATCGTCAGTCTGCTCGCCAATCATCCCTGGTTCGAGTTGACGGACGTGGCCGCATCGGAGCGGTCATCTGGCAAGCGCTATGCCGAAGCGGTGCGCTGGCATCTGGATGGACCGATCCCGGAAGGCGCGCGCGACCTGGTGGTGAAGGGTCTTGAGCCTACGCTCGATTGCGATTTTGTTTTCTCCGCGCTGGATTCCTCCGTCGCCGGCGAAGCCGAAGAAATTTTCGCGCGCGCCGGTTACCCGGTGGTCAGCAATTCCAAAAATCACCGCATGGATGCGGACGTTCCTCTGCTCATCCCGGAGGTCAACGCCGCGCACCTCGACGCGATACCCGTCCAGCAGAAGAAGCGCGGCTACGACCGCGGATTTATCGTTACCAATCCCAACTGCTCCACGGCCGGGCTGGTGCTGGTGCTCAAGCCGCTGGCCGACGCGTTCGGGCTGGAAAAAGTTTTTGTGGTTACTCTGCAGGCGGTTTCGGGCGCGGGTTATCCCGGCGTGGCCACGCTGGATATTCAGGGCAACGTGATGCCCTTCATCAGTGGGGAAGAGGAAAAAATGGAAACCGAGCCGCAAAAACTGCTCGGCAAGTGGGATGGATCGCGATTCGTCGACGCCGGAATCGGCTTGACAGCGCATTGCAATCGCGTTCCAGTGCTGGACGGACACATGGAGTGCGTGAGCATCGGGCTGAAGAAAATCGCATCCTTATATGAGGTGCAAGAAGCACTGCGGACTTTTGAAGTCAGCGCAGAGCTAGCTGCGCTGCCTTCGGCCTTGCGGCGGCCTATCGTGGTGCTGGAAGAAGAAAATCGTCCGCAGCCGCGTCGCGACGTGAATGCCGGAAACGGCATGGCGGCGGTGGTCGGCCGCGTGCGCGAATGCCCCATTCTGGACGTGAAGATGACTTTGCTGTCGCACAACCTGGTTCGCGGAGCGGCGGGAGCAGCGGTGCTCAACGCCGAGCTGCTGGCTGCGCGCGGATTTTTCAAATCGCGCGTGGATCTGGGGCAAAGCGTGGCCGAAGAGGTTTCGAAGTAGTATTACGGATTTTCAAATGAGAAGTTGTTCAGGAAATAATTTCCGACTCGCAATTTTGTCCGGCGGCGTACAGCGTCAGCAATTCCCTCATCCGCTGTGTCCAGCGCGGCAGGTCTGGCGCGCCGCCAAACGAAACAATTAACGCCAGCACGCGCTTGGTGGAGGCGGTCACCATGGTGCGCTCCGAATCGCTGGTCGCGCTGCCGTGCGGACCGATGGCGTCCGCAAACAAGGGCATGCCTTCGAGATTCAAATCGTATTTGCCGATGCCCTTGTACGTTTCGCCAGCGCGCCCGGCGCGAAACACCACGTCTCCACTTACTGCCGCCAGATCGTAAAGGCCGACGGGCAAGCGGCTCTCCACCGAAACCAGGTTGATCACATCTACCACCGCGTTAATTTGCGGCAATCCTTTGCCGGCAATAACGCGCCGTAGCAGCGCCTGCGCCGACCCGCGATATCGCGCCGGATCCTTTCCAAGCGCCTTGTAGCCCGCCCGCGTCGCCAGCACCTGCGCCGCTTCCAGCACCGCGCGCGGCTCCGGCAACCGCAAAATCTCCTCCCCGCGCAATTTCAATTCCTCAGTAAGCGGCGCAGGTGTCTCGCCCGCCTCCACATCCGCCGTGACGCATCCCAGCGCCGCGCGCGGACACTTCTTCTTTAACCCTTCATCGATAGCGACATTGACGCCGAGCATCCGCGAATTATCGCACACCCACTCGAAGGCTACGGAGCCCGACGTAGCATTGCACGCCTTTGTAATCATGGAATGGTAGGCCCGTGGGGACTCGAACCCCAGACCTCGTCCGTGTCAAGGACGCGCTCTAACCAACTGAGCTACGGGCCTAAAGAGAGATTAGATTAGCACGAGATTTGCGGGGCTTGCAGGATCGAGGAGGTGGGCAAGCGGCGGACCGACAACTGCATCTTTAGCGTTTATGAGCGCGGAGTAAAGTCCAAGCGCACCCATCCCCGGAAAAATAAAAGGCGGCTCCGAAGAGCCGCCTGGATTACGCCGCGTGGGCGTTGGCTCAGCTGAAGCTAAACCGTGGCTCGGCCGCGGAAGAAGTGGAACAGGATGGAAATTACGGCCAGCACCAGCAGGATGTGAATGAATCCGCTGGTTACGTGGAACATGGTAAAGCCCAACAGCCAGAGAACCAAGAGAACGGCGGCAACGACCGCTAGCATTTAAGTCACCTCATCACTGAATTTCAACGGCACGCGATGGTCCATGCGGTGCGGTGCATCTTTTAGCATCGTGCAACGTAAACAGTCGATAAGGCGCAATGCTTAAAAAGAGCTAAGAATTCCTGTAGAGGGAAAATGACGGTTAAAGCCTTTACTTGCCTCGCGCGGCTCCCCGTTTTCTCTTGGAGGTAGCGAATATCGCGCGCGCGTCGACAACCATCTTCTGCAGATTGTCACCTTTGGAGTACACCGCGTCGACTCCGGCGGCGCGCCCCGCGCGATCGACCTCAGGGCCGCCGTGCGCGGTCAACACGAAAATCGGAGTGGTGGGCAGGCTCGATTTCAGAGTCTCGGCGGCTTCCAGGCCGTTCATGATGGGCATGGACAAATCCAGCACGATGAGATCAGGCAGGAGTTCCTCGGCTTTGCCAATGGCGTCAAGACCGTTTACCGCTTCGCCAATTACGGTGAAATCCGGTTCGGCTTCGAACAAGGCGCGTACCGAGATGCGAACGCTTTCAGAATCGTCGACAATCAAAACTGTAGGCATGGGGTTCAGCCGCCGCGGTATAAAAAATAAAATACCAAATGAATTCCACTGCAGATTTACGTGACTACAAGTAATTAGATGACAACGGGACCCGATATGTTGGACGGCTGACGGTACTCGACCTTTGGGGCCCAGGAAATAGGGTATTCACTGCAGACGCGGGGGCCTGAACGCCGTTGCCAGAGATGCGGGCCGGCATGGGACGCTAGAATGCTCAGTGCCCGTTGCTCAAGTGGCCGCGAGGCCCAGGCCGAATTCTTTGTGCGTGGCAATCAAGGCTTTCTTTACCGCCTGCTCTTCCACCACGAAAGAGATATTGCTCTCTGAAGAGCCTTGGGCGATGGCGATAAGGTTGATGTCTTCGCGCCCCAGCGCCGCGAAGGTGCGACCGGCAACCCCCGGTGTCCCGCGCATGTTTTCCCCTACGACGGCGACGATAGCGATGTTGGAAACCACGGTGACGTGCTCTACCTTGTGATGCGCCAGGTCGTGCGCAAACTCCTTGCGCAGCGCTTCCACGGTGCGCGCCGCGTCGGGCGCCGCCACGATAAAGCAGATATCGTTTTGCGAAGACGATTGGGAAATCAGCAGCACGTTGGCACGCAGGTCGGCGGTAGTAGAAAATGTGCGGCCCACCACGTCCGGTACTCCCACGATTCCTGGTCCTCCCACGGCGATCAGCGCGACGTCGCGGATGGCGGTCAGCGCCTTGACGCCGCCGCCGATGCTGCGGCCCTCGGGAGTGATTTTTGTTCCGGCCTTTTCGGGAGCGAAACTGTTGCGGATGGATACGGTGATGGCTGCTTCCATCACCGGGTTCAGCGTTTTGGGATGGAGCACCTTGGCACCGAAATACGCCAGCTCGGCGGCTTCGCGATAAGAAATCACCGGAATGGTGCGCGCCTCAGCCACCAGGCGCGGGTCGGCCGTCAGCACGCCATCCACGTCGGTCCAGATCACCACTTCGGCGGCGTCCATGGCTGCGCCGAGAATCGTGGCGGAATAATCCGAGCCGCCACGGCCCAGAGTGGTCAGTTTTCCGTCGACCGTGGCGCCAATAAATCCGGTGACCACCGGCACAATTCCCTGGGCGAGCAGCGGACACAAACGTGCCTGCGCGCGCTCGCGCGTCAAATCCATGCGCGGCTCGGCGCCGCCGTGAAACGCGTCGGTGACGATCAACTCAGTCGCTTCGATGGATTCGCTGCGCAGTCCCAACGTTTTTATGGCCTCGGCAACCAGCGGAGCGGACAGGCGCTCGCCCAGGCTGGAAACTTCATCGAGCGTGCGTGCCGTGAGCTCGCGCAAAAGCGCGGTGCCATCGCACAAGCGTCTGGCCTCGGAGAGCACCGCGTCGAGCTTTTGCATCACGCGCTTGCGGGCTTCCGGATCTTTGAGCAGGATTTCGAGCGCCGTGGCATGCTGCGCGCGCAAAATTTCTACCAGGTCGCCACCCTCATTCGAATCGCCAGTCGCGGCCTTTTGCGCCGCAGCGATCAGCCGGTTGGTTACGCCGCTCATCGCCGAGACCACTGCGATGCAGGGATTCTGCTTCGCGGCAGCCGCCACAATTTGCGCGGTGCGCGCGATGCACGCCGCATCGCCCACCGACGTGCCTCCAAACTTCATCACCTGTAGCTGTGAACTCATTTCGTTTCGCTCAACTCCGCCCAGCGCGCATGACGCGCTGTTAATTCCCATCGCGTTCAAATCTTTCTCATTCGAGTATACGAGAATCGCGTTGCGCTCAAGCTGCAAGCATGCGCTTGGTTGAGGCACTAGCAACCGGAATGCTATCCTGCCAGCTATGGCGGACCCGGCTGTTTCTCCCCCAGAAATCGCGAAAATCCAGCCTCTGGACGCCTCCCGGCGGCAGTTGGAGGCGCTGCTAGAAGTGAGCGAGGCCATCGCGCAGCAGCGCGATCTGAATGAGCTTTTTCACGCCCTTGCCGAACGCCTGCACTGGGTTGTGGAGTTTGATTTCCTCACGCTGGTGCTGCACGACCCGGTTCGCAACGTGATGCGCCTGCATATTCTCGAGACGCGCATTCCCACCGACAAATTGGTGGGCAAGGAAACTCCCATCGAGGGACACCCGGCCGGGTGGGTGTGGCAATCGCAGCAGCCGTTCGTGGTGAGCGACGAAGACACTCGCTATCCGGTATTTCTCCAGCATTTGCGCGATGCCGGGGTGCATTCCATGGCGCTCGTTCCGCTGACCACCGCGCAGCGGCGGCTGGGAGCGATGGGTTTCGGCACGCTGCAGCCGCAGAAAATCACCGACACGGAAATGACGTTTATGCAGCGAGTGGCCAGCCAGGTGGCGGTGGCTGTCGACAACGCGCTGAATCTGGAAACGTCGCAGGCTTATCAGGCGCAGCTTTCGGAGGAGCGAGACCGCCTCCGCGTGCTGCTGGAAGTAAACAACGTGCTGGTCAGCAGCCGCGAATTGCCGGAGCTTTTCCGCGGCATCGTCAAGACTCTGGAGCGGGTGATTCATCACGACTACACCAGCCTGGCGCTGCTCGATCCTGTAACCGGCTTGCTAAAGATTTATGCGCTCGATTTTCCCGGCCGTCAGGACCTGATCAAGCCGGAAGTGACCATCCCGCGCGAAATTTCGCCGTCAGGCGACGCCATCGCCAGCGGCAAACCGGTTTGCGCGCGCGGCGCGGAGCTGGATCGTTACCCCAGCGAAGTGATGCGCGTTCTCCGCGACGATGGCATACAAACAATTTGTTGCATTCCGCTTGTCACCCAGGGACGGACTTTCGGCACTTTAAATGTAGCCAGCCGGCGTGTGGAGGCATTTCCTTCGCAAGAAATTGCGCTGCTGCAGCAAGTGGGCGCGCAGATCGCCATCGCGGTCGAAAATGCCCTGGCCTTCAAGGAAATTGACGTTCTGAAAGACAAGCTGGCCGAAGAAAAGCTCTACCTGGAAGAGGAAATTCGCAGCGAATTTAATTTCGAGGAAATCATCGGCGACGCCCCGCCGTTGAAGCGCGCCCTGGCGCAGGTGGAAGTGGTCGCGCCGACCGATACGGCGGTCCTTATCCTGGGTGAAACCGGAACCGGCAAAGAGCTAATTGCGCGCGCCATCCACAACCTGAGCGAACGCCGCCAGCGTACTTTCGTAAAGATCAATTGCGCCGCAATTCCCAGCGGGCTGCTGGAGTCCGAGCTTTTTGGCCACGAACGCGGCGCGTTTACCGGCGCTTTGAATCAAAAGATCGGCCGCTTCGAGCTGGCCGATCGCGGCACGCTTTTTCTGGATGAAGTGGGCGACCTGCCCATGGAGCTGCAGCCCAAGCTGCTGCGTGTTTTGCAGGAGCAGGAATTCGAACGGCTGGGCAGCAATCGCACGCTGAAAGTGGATGTCCGAATCGTGGCCGCCACCAATCAGGATCTGGCGCGACAGGTTGCGGATCGCACGTTTCGTAGCGATCTGTATTACCGCTTGAATGTATTTCCCATCCAGTTGCCGGCTTTGCGAGAAAGGCCTGAAGATGTGCCGCTGCTGGTGCGTTATTTCGTGCAGAAATTCAGCAGGCGGCTGAATAAGACCGTCGAATACGTGCCGGCGGAAGCCATGAACGCTCTCTCCGCCTATTCTTGGCCGGGAAATATCCGCGAGCTTGAGAATTTTATCGAGCGGGCTGTGCTGCTCTCGCCGGGCAAGGAACTGCGTGTCCCGGTGTCGGAGTTGCTGGGTGATTCGAATTCGCCGCCGGCCGCGGCTTCAGGTTCGGCACGGGCGCCCGACAGCGCGAGCGCTTCCGCCGCCACGGTTTCCACGCTTGAACAGGCCGAGCGCACTCACATCCTTCGCGCTCTGCAGCAAACCGAGTGGCGCATCGGCGGCCCCAAAGGAGCGGCCGTGCTGCTGGATATGAAGCGCACCACGCTGCAGGCCCGCATGCGAAAACTGAAAATCCGGCGTCCGGTATAGAGAGCGATGCAGGTCATAATTCTGTTCCGCGCTGACGACATTCCTTCCGGTGCAAGTTACAATCGTTGCAGAACAACTCAGGCCGTGCAGATGGCAGCTGCGCATCAGCTTTGACCACAGGAGATTTTCATAAATGAAGCGCGCGTTAGTCACCGGCATCACCGGCCAGGACGGCTCCTATCTCGCCGAGCTGCTGCTCTCCAAGGGCTACGAAGTGCACGGCATTATCCGGCGCTCAAGCACTTTCAATACTCAGCGCATCGACCATATTTATCAGGACCCCAACGAACCTAACGCCCGGCTGTTTCTGCACCATGGCGACCTCTCCAGCACCGAATGGATTCTCAACCTGATTTACAGCCTGGCGCCCGAAGAGCTTTACCATCTGGCCGCGCAAAGCCACGTGCGCGTCAGCTTCGATGTTCCCGAATACACCGGCGACATTACCGGGCTGGGCACGATGCGGCTGCTCGAAGCGGTACGCCGCAGCGGATGCAAGACGCGTTTTTACCAGGCTTCCAGCTCGGAAATGTACGGCTCCGCGCCCGCGCCGCAAAGTGAAACCACCGTGTTTCAGCCGCGCAGCCCGTACGCCGCCGCGAAAGTTTATGCCTATTGGATGACGCGTATTTATCGCGAGGGCTACGGCATGCACGCGGTGAACGGCATCCTCTTCAATCACGAAAGCCCGCGCCGGGGCGAAACTTTCGTCACCCGCAAAATTACCCGGGGCATCGCCAATATCGTGGCCGGCAAGGAAAAGACTTTGTTTCTCGGCAACCTCAGCGCCCGCCGCGACTGGGGATACGCGCCCGAATACGTGGAAGGCATCTGGCAGATGGTGCAGCAGGACGCCGCCGACGATTATGTCGTTGGCACCGGGGAAGCGCATTCCGTGCAGGAATTCCTCGAACAAGCTTTCAGCTATGCGGGCTTGGACTGGCAAGAACATGTAAAGATTTCCGAGCGATACTTCCGTCCGCTGGAAGTTGATACCTTGATCGCCGACACCACAAAAACGCGCGCAAAACTTGGCTGGGAAGCGCGCATCAAGTTCAACGAC
>JBBRZT010000032.1:0-19703 GCA_038236395.1 Candidatus Acidiferrales bacterium | reverse complement strand
GTTTCTTCGCTGGCCCGCGGCACTACTTCCACCGATATCGACCCGCAGCGGGCGTTGTTCCTTTTGGTGGCCAATCCGGAAGGGGCTTTTTCGATCATGAAGTGCATCGGCGGGGCGCGCGAGAATGCCCGGCAGGTGCGCGAGGAAATCAGTTCGGAGATGTGGGAGCAGCTAAATCGGCTGTTTCATGAAGTGACCGGAGCGGAGCTGCAGCCCGATGACGATAGCGGCGCGATGCGGGTGGTCAACCTGGTGCGCGAAGGCGCTTACCGTTTTCACGGGATCACCGACACGACTATCAATCATGGCGAGGGCTGGCACTTTATACAGTTGGGAAAATATATCGAGCGGGCCTGCAATCTCTCCATCCTGCTGGATGCGTATTTTTCAGTCGACAAGAACGCGGATGATTTGGATTGGGTGGGATTGCTGAGCAGCTGCGCGGCGTTCGAAGCCTATTGCAAAGTTTGCACCGCGGAGTTGCGGCCCGAACGCATTGCGGACTTTATTTTGCTACAGCCGGAATTTCCGTACTCGGTGCGTTACGCTCTGGACCGCATGCATCACGCGCTGACGTCCATCAGCAATCGCTCTCTGAGCCGCAGAACGGGGAAAATCGAAAGACTAATCGGCCGGTTGCGATCGGCAGTAACTTATGTGCAGATTGGAGAAGTGATTCGCGGAGATTTGCACATGTACCTGGCGGCAATTATCGATCAATGCCGCGAACTGCACGCCGCGGTGCACGAAGTCTATATTGAATATCCTATCGAGGTGGCTTTCGAGTCCTAATGTTCTACGCCATCCGACATTTTACGCGCTATCGCTACAGCCACCCGGTGTGGCAAAGCATGATGGAAGTTCGCATGCATCCGCGGAGCGAGGGCAATCAGCGCTGCTTCATTTTTCAATTGTCGGTGAATCCGCGCGCGCGCATTTTTGCGCACACCGATGCGCGCGGCAACCTGGTGCATCACTTCGACCTGCCGCAACGCCATCGCCAACTGACCATCATTTCGGACGCGCTTGTAAATCTCGACGCGCAGCAGACCATTCCGGAAACCATGGATTACGCAGCGTGGGACGAGCTGGATCAGCTGGTCGACAAGAAGGATTACTGGGACATGCTGATGCCCAGCCACTTCGCGCGGACTTCACCCGAACTTCAGGAGTTGGCCGAGGAAATCGGAGTGCGCGAACGTGACGGACGCAGCCCGCTGGGTTTTCTTCAGGACGTGGCCTCTGGCGTATACCGCAGTTTTTCGTACGTCAAGAAAAGCACCGCAGTGAACTCGCCGATCGAACACGCGCTGAAATCGCGGCAGGGGGTCTGCCAGGATTTTGCCCACATCATGATCACCCTGGTTCGCAACGCCAACATTCCGTGCCGCTATGTCAGCGGTTACCTGTATCACAGCAGCGAAAACTCGGATCGTTCATCCGACGGAGCTACACACGCGTGGGTGGAAGCCGTTTTGCCAGGTTTGGGCTGGGTGGGTTTTGATCCGACAAATAATATTATCGTCGGCGAACGCCATATCCGCACGGCTGTCGGCCGAGATTATGCGGACGTGCCGCCCACGATGGGCACCATGAAGGGCAAAGCCGAGACCGAACTGCAAGTGCGCGTGCGAGTGACGCCGTCGCAAGCAGTGCTGCCGCCCGACGAAGAGTTTGCCGCGGACGAAGAGTGGTCGCAGTTCCTTGAGGAAGACAACCAGGCGCAGGTGATGCACGCGCAACAGCAGCAACAGCAGCAGTAACCCTCCGTCGCAGCTCACAAAATTGCTGTTCACCCGAAAATACTTAAAACCGGCGGTTTCGGTAGGACCGCGCAACCTAGCAAATCAATTTGTACCGAAGAGCAGTCTAGTCGTAGGAAGTAATGGCCAGCCCGGCGTCGTCGTAGACGTCAAAGATATTGAGGATGCGAACCAGTTTGAAGGTTTGCACCACCATCTTGGTGGGATTCAGAAGTTTGATCGAGCCGCCCTTCTGCTTGGCGGCGGTAAGAAAGCGGACTAAAAGTCCAATGCCGCTGGAATCCACCATGGGAACTTCTTCCAGGTCCAGGATGAAACGGGAATCGCCCGCGCCAAGGAGATCCGAAAAGGTGGCGCTGAGTTTGTCGACTGGCTCGCCGAGAACCAACTTGCCGCGCAGTTTTACGATTTTGACTTGAGCCTGAGTGCGTACTTCGATGTCCAACCTGGTCCTCTTTCCATGAGCCGGGCCGTGCCGAAAGTGCAAACGGCCGCGTTGACACTGTGGAAATCGTCTGTTAGAGTCCCGCTCAACTTAGAAGAACCGTAGAGAATTTGCAAGAGAAGAAGGCTAACACCAGCTTCCGGGCCCGGCGTGGGGAGCCTTCTCCTGCGTCGTGGTGGGCCAGGGCACTTCATTGAACCTTGATATTTCAGGATTCTCGGCGCGACTTCTGGTGGATCAGGAAGTCCATGCGCGGGCGCGCACCTGCGCGCGAAGCATCGCTGAACTAATTCCCGGGACAGCTGTGAGCGTGTACGTAGCCGGACGCCTGGACGGCAACGAAGTATGGCTGGCCAAAGCCTCGGTTGGAGAAGTCTCGCCGCATTCCGCGGCTGTGCCGATGGACTCCGGGACGCTCGGGGAGCTGGCCGCCAGCAAGACTCCCATCATTTTTTCCGGCAAAGAACTGCCGCGGGAAAGTTACGCGCACGTGGACACGAGAAAGACGGTGGTGTCGCTTGCGTACCTTCCGCTATTGAAGGGCACCACCTGGATTGGGGCCATCGAAATTCTGGCGTCTGAAACAAAAATAGAAGAGGACACGCTGGATGAGCTGGCGCCTTTCGCACAAGTTGCCGCTGCCGCTCTACTAGGCGCCACGACGTACGAAGCGGAACGCAACGAGTCGCTCATCTCGCTTACCAGGCTGTCGCAACTCTACGACATCGAAAAAATATTCTCGTCCACGCTGGAAATGGACGAGCTGCTGGTGCTCATCGGCACCAAGCTGCGCGAAGTGATGGAATGCCAGGCGGTGAATGTCTGGCTGTTGCAGCCCGACGAGACCGTGCAGCTCTCGCACCAGTCAGGGTCGGATCCGTCCGTGCGTGCGGGCAGTTCGCAGGCGCCTGGTGAAGGCCTGGCCGGCAGTGTTTCCGATACCGGAGATGCGCTACTCATCGCGGATATCGAGGATGAGAGGTTGATTCAGCGAAACGGCGATGGAGAAGGGCGGGTATCGTCCATCGTGGTAGTCCCGATTCTGGATAACGGAGCGCTGGTCGGTGTCATAGAAGCCGTGAATAAAATGGACGGCACGCCTTTCGACGATGACGACCAGTTCGTCTTGACCAGCATGGCGGAGTCGGCGTCGACGGCGATACACAACGCCAGCCTGCTGATGGCCGAGCGCAAAGTGGAGATTCTGGAAACGCTGGTCACGGTGAGCCACGAAATCACCTCGACGCTGAATCTAGAGCGCATGCTGCAGACCATCGTGAATGCGCCGCAAGCGGTCATCCCCTACGAGCGCGCGGCCATCGCGCTGGAAACGCGCGGCAGATTCAAGCTGAGCGCGGTGACCGGACTGACACAGGTGAACGCCGATGCTCCAGACATCGCGCCGCTGAACGACGTCCTGCAGTGGGCGGCGCTGGCCGAAGAAGTGATTCACGTGCGCCAGGTGGGAGACGAGGTCGACGCCGAGCGCGAAGAAACCCGGGCGAAATTCGAAAAATACTTCAATGAAACCGGCATGCGCGCTTTTTATTCCATGCCGCTCAGCGACGACACCGGGCGCGTCGGGGTTCTGGGACTGGAGAGTCGCGATCCGGATTTTCTCTCGACCGCGCACATCGAGATTCTGCA
Source organism: Candidatus Acidiferrales bacterium (assembly GCA_038236395.1). Taxonomy (GTDB): domain Bacteria; phylum Acidobacteriota; class Terriglobia; order Acidiferrales; family UBA7541; genus Acidiferrum. The sequence goes on along the minus strand of JBBRZT010000032.1, from coordinate 15,848 downwards.
GGTGCTCGCGGGACAGGCGACCGTGGCGTTGCGCAACGCGCAGATGTACAAGGAGGTGCCGTTCATCTCGATGCTGGAGCCGGTGCTGGAGCGAAAGCGCAAGTTCATGGCCATGGAGAAAAAGCGGCGCACCGCGATTTTGACTCTGGCGGCTGCCGGGGTGATTTTTCTGGGAATTTTCCCCTTGCCGCTGCGGGTTGACGGAGATTCCACCGTGGCGCCGGCACATCGCGCGCAGGTGCAGCCGGAAATCGAAGGAGTGGTCGGAAAGGTTTACGTGCACGAGGGACAGGCGGTATCGCGCGGCCAAGTGCTGGCGGAAATGGAAGCGTGGGATTACCGCTCCTCGCTGGCAGTTGCGGAAGCCAAATATCAGACTTCAGTTTTGCAGGTAAACCATTCTCTGGCTGGGAATGATACCGGTGAGGCGGGCGTGCAGCGGGTGCAGGCGGATTACTGGAAAACGGAAGTCGATCGCGCGAAGGAATTGCTGGATAGAACGCAGTTGCGCGCGCCTATCGACGGCGTGGTGTCCACACCGCGGGTGGAAAATTTTGCCGGGCGCCGGCTGGTGCACGGTGAAAGTTTTGCGGAAATCATGGACAGCTCGCAAGCCGTCGTGGACGTGGCGATTGACGACGTGGACGCTGGTTTGCTGCGCCCGGGATTGAAGACGGTGGTGAAATTGAACAGCTATCCGACGCGAACGTTTCGCGGCGTGGTGGCTATCGTGAGCCCCAAAGGCGAAATGCAGCATGACGAGCGGGTATTTTTCGCGCGCGTGAAACTGGATAACCCGGATGGCGCGATTCGCGCGGGGATGGAAGGACGGGGCAAAGTGACCGTCGGGTGGTATCCGGCTGGCTACGTATTCTTCCGTCGGCCGGTGTTGTGGGCGTATTCGAAATTGTGGTCGTGGTTTGGGTGGTGAGGATGCGCGAGGGAAAGCACAGGGAACGAATGATGCGGAATGCTTGGATTGCGACGGTGCTGGGCATCGCCGCGGTCAGCGGCTGCAGCGACAGCAAGAAGAATGACGCTGTCGCATCGGCGGCGACCTCGCCGGCGGCGGCACCCGTCAATTCCCCGGTATCCTCGGCTGCAAATTCGGAGGCACATCCGGTCGCCCCCGCAGTGACCGCTGAAAGCGAAAACTTTGTTACCGTTTCGGGGCCGCTGATCGTGGAACACCAGGTGGAGATCACGGCGCAGCGCGACGGCACGCTGGCAAAAATCAGAGCCGATGCCGGGACGAGGGTGAAGGCCGGGACACTGCTGGCCCAACTGGACGACCGCCAGCTCAACGCGAATCTGGAAGCGGGCCGCGCAAAATCCCGCAGCATCGAGAACGATCTGAAGAACTGGCAAGCGGAGGCCGAAGTGGTCAAGTTCGATCTAATCCGCGCGCAGCGCCTTTGGGATTTGGGGCTTATACCGGAAGACCAGTTACAGCACGCGAAATTCAAAGTGGAATCGGAACAGTGGGACGTCAAGCGCGTCAGCGAGATGCTCAACACCTCGCGCCAGGAAGAGCGCTCGCTGGAGCTGGAGATGGAAAAGACCAGGATTACCGCGCCATTCGACTGCCTGGTGGCGCGACGCTACGCGCGGGAAGGCCAGAGTGTGATCCGCGGCGACAAACTTTTTTGGGTAACGGCGGAGGCGCCTCTGCTGCTGCGGTTTACGCTGCCTGAAAAATTTATGGGCCATGTCAGGATCGGGCAGGAACTGGAGCTGATCTCTCCCGATATGCCGCAGGAGAAACACACCGCGAAAATCAAGGAAGTAAGCTCGGTGGTCGATCCCTCGAGCGGAACTTTCGACGTCCTGGCCGAAGTCCCCGGCGGACGCGGGGCACTCCGACCGGGAATGACCGCCAGCGCGCGCTTAGCCATTCCGCGATGAATATTACCGAAGCCCTGAACGTAGCGCTGCCGGATATTCCGGCACGCACGGTGGTGCAGCGTTATCCCCGCCTCGATCCTACGGCGACATTCAGGGAACATTTCGAAGAAGGGCAGCAACTGGTGCGCGTTTATTTGCCCAGTGCCAAGTCGATGTACAGATTCACAATGGCCAACTGGGGCTTGATTCAACTCTTCGACGGCAAGCGTTCCTACGAAGAAATCGCCGCCATCAACCTGGAACAAACCGGCGTGGAATACAGCGCGGACCAGATTCGCGAGTACGCTTCAGAACTCGAAGCCGATGATTTCTGGTACCGCACCACGCAGGAAAAAAACATTCTGCAGCTGCAAAAGGGCAGCGAAGAGCGCCACAAGCGATTGAAAGCCAAGAGCCGCTATGGAGACATTTCCCTAATTCTGTTTCCGGCATTCGATCCCGACGATTCCCTCAACTGGCTGTATGCGCGCACCAAATACTTCTATACGCCGTGGTTTACCGCGCTCACCCTTATAGTTTTTGCCTTCAGCCTGTGGATTACGGTGAGCCATTGGGGAGAGATCGGGCGCGACACCCTGGAGTTTTACAATTTTTCGCACAAGAGCTGGGGCGACTTTATTTTGTTTTATTTGCTGGCGGTGGTCATTCTGGCTGTCCACGAATACGGACACGCCCACGCCTGCAAACACTATGGCGCGCGCGTGCCGGCCATGGGCTTCGCGCTGATCTATTTGACGCCGGCCTTTTACACCGACACCACCGAGGGCCTGGTCAAGGGTTCCCGCTACCAGCGGCTGGTGATTTCCGTCGCCGGAGTTTGGGCGGAGCTTATGATCTGCGCCATCGCCACGCCCGTCTGGTGGGGCACTCCGCCGGACACCGCGCTGCACACCGCCGCGTACGACGTGATGCTGATCACTGGAATATCGTCCGTGCTCCTCAATTGGAATCCGTTGATGAAGCTGGATGGCTACCACATGCTGTGCGAGATCATCGGCATCGCCGACCTCAAGGGATCTTCCACGGCGTATGTTTCGGCGTGGGTAAAGCGCCATATCTGGGGCTTACCGGTGGAAGTCCCTTACGTTCCCAAGCGGCGCCGCTTCGGGTTTGTGGCATATGCGTTGATGTCCGGGGCCTATAGCTACATGGTGTTGTATATCCTGGCCCGCTTCGTCGGAAACGTTTTTCGCAATTTCAATCCGGAATGGTCTTTTATTCCGGAACTGCTCACCGCCGGCCTTATTTTTCGTTCGAGAATTCGAACGTTGGGGAATTTTATGAAATTCGTCTATCTGGATAAGAAAGACCGCATCCACGCGTGGTTTACGCCCGGTCGCGCTGGCGCGACCGTGATGATTGCAGTAGTGGCGCTTTTTCTCCCGTTGTGGCACGAATCGGTGACCGGAAAGTTTCTGCTGGAGCCTGTGAACCGCGCCGTGGTTCGCGCCGTAACCCCCGGAATCGTGACGGCGGTCTATGCCACCGAAGGGCAGACAGTCGCTCCGGGTGTTCCGCTCGTGCAGCTGCGCAACGTCAGGCTGCAGTCCAAGCTGGCGCTGAGCAAAGCGGATTATCAGATGGCCACGGAAAGGGCCAATTCGGCCGTTCTGCATTTTGAAAACGTCGGTGGGATGCAGCGGCAGCGGGATCTTCTGCAGGCGCAGAACGTTGGATTGCAGGCGCAAGCCGCGAAGTTGGATGTGGCAAGCCCCATATCTGGAGTCGTACTGACCCCGGGAATAGAAGATCAGTTGGGCAGCTATGTCACGGAAGGTACGGAACTGGCCGAGATTGCTGACCTGCGCACCATGCGCGCCCGGATTTACGTTTCCGAATACGAAATGTCAAAATTCAAGATCGGCGCCGGCGCCCGGCTGGAAGTCGAGGGCGTTATGAGAAAGTGGAACGCGCGAGCGGCAGATATTTCCGCGACGTCTTCGGAGATGGATGAGGGGTTGGTGGACCGTGCGCAGTACAAAGGACTGAACCCGCCTCACTTTTACCTGGTTGATTTGAGAATTGACAACGCTGGCGGCAGATTGAAGCCGGGGATGCCTGGGTTGGCCAGGCTCTATGGCCGGCGGTTGAGTGCGGCGGGATACCTGTGGATGCAAGTCAGCGATTTCTTCGGGCGCAAGCTCTGGTAAAAGAAAAAGGAGGCTGTCGATGACAGCCTCCCGTTGAAACATACTTGCTGTACTGCTTAAGTCTTAGACTATTCTCGCCAACGACGTTCCACCCTTGGAACCCAACGACGTTCCACCCTTGGAACCCAACGACGCTCCGCCCTTGGAACCCAACGACGCTCCGCCCTTGGAACCCAATGACGCTCCGCCCTTGCTACCGAGTGAGGCGTGGCCCTTGGAACCCATTGACGCTCCACCCTTATTGCCGAGTCCTACGCCGTGCCGAGTGCCCAGCGAGGTACCCTTGTTGTCGGTCTCGCTTGGCGCGCTGGCAACGTTGGCTTTCTTGGTGGTCTTCAATGCGCTGATTAATGATTTCTTCTGGATGGACATTTCGAAGGCTCCTTTAATTTCTTGTAAGCTCGAATTTTGTTTCCGCTCGACGGCATACCTTAGGGCAGATGGCGTGCCAAACCACCGTCGCGCTTGAAGTCAGACCAAGAATGCTGAAAGCAGACGACTTAGCGCTGCAGAGCCTGCAAGTGGAGGGTACTGAGCGGTGAAAAAGTATCCGATGGTTAAATTTTAACTTCCCATGGGTTAATTTTTAACCGTTTCGAGCTTCAGTTTCCGACACAGGTACTTCATGCGCTGCGGATCCACCCGCAGCAGCGCCGCGGCCGCTGACTTTTTGCCGCCAGTTCGCTTCAATGCGGCCTTCAGGTAGGCGACCTCGATGCGTTCCATTTCGGCATCGAAATCTACCCCTTGCTCCGGAATCAAAATGGCTTCCTGGCTGGCAGCGCTGGCATATAGCAAGTTTTGCGGCAGGTGCTCGGCCGTGATGGTGGAGCTGTTGTTCATAATGACCAGGCGTTGAATTACATTTTCGAGTTCCCGCACATTTCCGGGCCACGGATAGTCTTCCAGAATTTCCATGACATCGTGCTGCATGATTTTGGCGGGCTTCCTTGCAGCGGCGCAAAAGATGCGCAGGAAATGGTCGGCGAGCAGCGGCAAGTCTCCCGCGCGATCGCGAAGCGGCGGAACAAAAATAGGGACCACGTTGATGCGGTAATACAGGTCTTCGCGGAAGCGGCCCAGGCGCACGATTTCTTCCAGGTCCTCGTTGGTGGCGCAGATGAGGCGGAAATCAATCTTACGCGCGGAGCGCGCGCCCAGGCGCTGCACGGTGTGTTCCTGCAAGGCGCGCAGGAGTTTGCTCTGCAAATTGGGGGGCAACGTGGTGATCTCGTCGAGGAACAGCGTGCCGCCCTGAGCCGTTTCGATCAGACCCGGCTTGGCGCTGTCGGCTCCTGTGAACGCTCCCTTTTCATAGCCGAATAGCTCGGATTCCATCAGCGTATCCGGCAGCGCGGAGCAATTCAGGCACACGAAGGGTTTTTCGGCGCGATTCCCCGATTGCACGATGGCCTGGGCGATCAGCTCTTTTCCGGTACCGCTTTCGCCACGCAGCAACACGGTGGTGTTGCTGTCCGCCACCGCTTGAATGGTTTGATACAGTTTTTGCATCGCATTACTGCCGCCGATCATGCCGCAGTATGCCGAGCGGTTTTCTACCTGTTCAACGAGCCGGCGGTCCTCGAGTTCCAGAGCGCGTTTTTCGACGGCGCGAACGAGCACCAAGGCGAGCTCCACAGGATTTGGCGGGGAAAGAAAAAATTCGTCGGCTCCGGCGCGGCTGGCCATCACCGGAATGCTGCGCTGGCTGGAGCTGCTGAGCGCCACCAGCACGATATCTTCGCGGAGCGCGCGGATTTCCTGCAGGACCTCGACTCCGTCTTTCGGGCCGTCGCCGATGCTGTCGAGATCGAAAATCATGGCGCGCACTTCCGGATCGTCCACAAAACCCTTGATCAGATTTTCGGTTCCCGCTTGTACGATCCTGAAATTCTGCGCGAGCGCATGGGCAATGCTGGAGTACGCGGCATCGTCTATGGTCACCAGGGCAACCAGCAGCCGAGATGCGCTGGTAGCCTCGTTTTCGGCGGCGGTGGGCATGATTTGGGTATGTGAATTATAGGGGATGCGGCTCGAGAGACGGAAGGGATTGTCGGAGAATCGGCAAGGCTATCAAAATGCTTTAGGTAAATAGCGTTATCTTGTCCCTGGCTGCAAACATCGCAAACATCACAGGAAGTGGCGCGTCGGTTAGAACCGCGACACGATAAAAAGACCGCCGCCAATGGCTACGGCGTCTTCCAAAATCGCAATCACCAAATCCGGAACCTTCAGAGCTTGGACCAAACCGATGCGCGCAGCGTGGCCTCCATACGTTCCTACCAGGCTGCCGGCAATCCCCAAGACAGCGCCGAGCGCCAGCGATTGCACTCCGGCAGCCGCAACGCCCGCGCCGGATAATCCTCCGAGAATGATCCGCGCAATCAGCCCAGGCGGTTTAGTACGACTGGGAGTGGAAGGCAGTTGATCGGCAACCAGTTCACCCGCGGCCAGTAGGAAGAAAATGACCACCGCAGCGGTCGAAGCCATGAACGACAGGGGCGTATTGTGAAGGTTCAGCCAGTTTCTGTGCGCCGCCCAGGCTAAAACGGCAGGCGCAGTCAACGATCGCAGGCCTGCTACGAAACCGATTAAAAAAGCGAGAAGCAATACTTCGGAGGCGCTCATTCAACATTCCTTTCGTATAACTCGCTGGGAATACCGATGCGGCATCCTACGTCAATCAGCCCGCATCATGAACGTCAAAATATCACGCGCCGCCATACTCTATCGGTCTTTGCGAAAGAAGCGGGTTTTCAGGTTTCAGACACCGGGTAGCGGATTGCCGGGTACGGTTTGCGATCTATGATGCACGGGACCAGGTGCACTGCCTGGCTGTGAAGCGCTGTTTTGTTGCGTCAAGCGGTAAGTAAACAGCCGCAATTGCGCAGAAAAATTACCAATGCTGGGGCGCAGGTCAAAGCAGTCAAATAAGACGCGCTAATTCAATAAGATAGTTCTCATGTTTTGAGGCGCTTTTGGGCCAGCGAATTGCTCCTGGACTCTACTGAAGAGAGGTGTCTATTTATGAAGACCTTAGCTGCCATTTTTGCATTGGTTCTGCTCGCCGCTTCCGCTGGAATCGCGCAAGCCGACAGTGTTCCTCCAGGTGACCCGAAGATTATTTTGGCCGGCGCTGGGACCAGCACCGAAGTTGGGCAGACTTTTTTCTTCAGCTCGAATGATTTTCAGACCCCGTCAGAGGGCAATCCCTTCGTTGATTTCCAGAATGTCAGTGGCGTAAATTTCGACAACCTCACCATCACCATCCTGAATGCGGCGTTCCCGGGCGGCGACCTGACCTGCGGAGTCACGGCGTTTTTCAGCAGCTGCACCGCGGACCCCGACGGTAAGTTCGTAAAATACTTCGGAACGAATAACGACAATTTTACCGGCATCGGCTCCGGCAGTCCGAGCACCGATTTCTTCGCGGCGTTCGTAAGTGAAGGCGACAACTCACATTTTCAATTGCAGTTTGTGGGTTTCGAACCGGATCCCAACAACCCGCTCGAATTCGAAGGGCAGGCTAACGTCGCGACACCCGAACCGTCAGTCGCTCTTCTTTGCGCCGTAGGTCTGCTGGGTTTGGCGGTGTTCAGCAAGAAGCTGCGGCCAGTAGCGGTAAATCGCGCCTAGTTCGATTTACTGAATTCTTTCAGCAACTCTTCAAACTCCGGGAGCTTGTGCAACGACTCGAATTCCGGGTCGTTGCGGCATAGCGCCGCTGGATAGCCCTTCTGGAACGCTGTTCGCAAAGCTACGATTGCCTCGTTGAGATGATTTCCCAAAACCTGCACCAGCGCATTGGTGTATAGAATGTCGACATCGTTGGGGTCGATAGCCAACGCGCGCTTCATGAAGTCCTGAGCCTTGGCCATATCTTTTTTCTTGGCGTAATAATTCCCCAGATTCCCCATCGTCGCCGCGCTCCGCGGATTCACCCGCAATTCGCTATAGCACAGGGAAATCGCCTTATCGTAGGTGGCATCTGCTTTGGCAGACTGCCCTGACCAGCGGTACGCGTCGCCCAGGTTGCCCATGGTGACTTCTTCCTGCGGGTTCATCTCCACGGCTTTTTCAAACATCGTCACCGATTCTGGATAACGCTTCAGGTAGAAATAGGTGGTGCCCAAATTCGAATAGGCGGTGAAGTGCGGGTGAAGCTCCAGCGCTTTCTGGAACGGCGCGAGCGCTTCCTGATATTTTCCCTGCTGAGTGTAAACCGAGGCAATGTTTACATATCCGAACGCGTTGTCGGGCTCCAGTTCGGGAATGCGCTTGAAAGCTTCCAGCGCTTTGTCGTACTGCCCCAGCTGAAAATAAGCCTGCCCGATAACATTATAATTCACCCAGAAGTACGGATTTATTTTCACCGCGTTTTGATAAGCCTGAATGGCCTCCGCGGGCCGGCCATCGGCGAGATAAGCGCTTCCCAGTCCGCGGTAGGCTTCATCGGAATTGGGAGCCAGCTGTAACGCGCGCTTCAATTCCGAAATCGATTCGGCATTCTTGCCGGTCATGCGATACACATTGCCCAGCGTAAAGTGCACTTCCGGCAGATTGGGATTCAGCGCCTGGGCCTGTTGCGCCGCCGCCAGAGCTTTCTGCGACCAGAAACTGTCTTTGTTCTGGTGGTACATCAACATGCTGGCGTCCGCGATTCCAGAATAGGCAAGCGCAAACGCGGGGTCGTTCTGCTTCGCTTGATCGAAGAAATCGATCGCTACTTTAAGGGCCTTCACGTCCTGCTGGCTGCGCATGGCGTTTCGCCCGCGCAGGTACAGATCATAAGCGTCGACCTTTTCCGTGGGATGCGCCCCGGCGCGGGCCATTTCTTCCTGGCTGGGCTTGATTTTCAGAGCCTCCACCATGCCGGCGTAAATCTGATCCTCGAGCGTCAGCAAATCCGCTGGCACGCCGGAAAAATCCTGGCTCCACAACCGTCGCTTTCCGGCGACGTCTTCCAGGTTCACGATGATGCGAATTTTGTCTCCGCCGGATTGCACCATCCCGTTCACGACCAGGTTCACTCCCAGGTCGCGTGCAATTTTTTCCATGCTGTCTTTCTGCCCGGCTTTTTCCACGCTGGCCGCCGATGCCAGCCGCACATCCTTCAACTGAAACAATTTCGAAGAAAGCCCTTCTGCCAGGCCATCGGCGATATATCCGAGGGTATTTTGATCGCCGATCACCTTGAACGGCATCACCGCCAGGAATTTTCCTTCGGCAAGCGACGGAATGGTATTTCCGGTACTGGACGAGGTTTTTGTTCCGGTGTGCCAGAACAAATGCCTGACGCCGGGGATCGCCAAGGCAATGGCGATCAACGCGATGGCCGCGATGGCACCGATCATCCAACCTTTTTTGCCCGGCAACGGCAGCGAAATATTCACGGTATTCGCACGTTCCCGCTGCTGCGGCGCATGGCGAGCATCCAGGTCCGCGAGAATGGCTCCGGCCGTTTCGTAACGTTGCGCCGGGTCCTTCTCCATACACTTCAAAATAATGGCCACCAGGTATTCGGGCAGGTCCGGGTTCAGAGACTTGGGATTTGGCGGCGTCTGCTTCACATGCTGGAACATGATCTCCAGCGCCGAATCTCCCTTGAAGGGCATTGCGCCGGTCCCCATTTCATACAGAATCAGGCCCACTGCGTAGAGGTCGCTCTTGTGGTTGGCGGGCTTTCCTTCGATTTGCTCCGGGCTCATGTATTGCGGCGTGCCCAGAAAGGCGCCGGTCCGCGTCATGCCGGTGGCATTGGATTCGAATGACTTTGCCAAGCCAAAATCCGACACGTAAATCTGGTCCGTTTGATCCACCAGAATGTTCTGCGGTTTCAGGTCGCGATGAACCACGCCTTCGACGCGGGCGGCTTCCAGCGCCCGGCACAATTGCTCGCCGATCGCGGCAATGCGATCCGCGGAGAGCCGGCCTTCTTTTTGTAGCAGTTGGTGCAGATCGCAGCCCTCCACAAACGCCATGGAAATGAATTTGACGCCGTCCACGTCTCCCAAATCGTGGATACGCAGAATATTTTTGTGGGAAATTTTGCTGGCCAGCAGCAATTCCTGCTTGAACCGTTCCATCGCTTCAGGTTCGTCGGTGTATTCCTGCCGCAGGACCTTGATGGCTACATTGCGATTCAGTTCCTTGTCGTAGGCCTTATAGACGCGGCCCATGCCGCCTTGGCCGAGCTGCGAATCCACCCGGTAGCGCGTTCCGAAATCTGTGCCCACCAAAGTCTGGTCGGCCTGAGAGCCGCGAGAGGACCTGTTGCGCGATGCGGGGGTGGGAATCGGCGACATCACGCCGGCACTGGTATGAATTCCGGGTCCTGCCGCGGAAGTCTCCGCCGATGCTGGACCGCCGCCCATGAAGGTATCCGCCGGTTCGCCGGCGCCCAACGCGGTTCCGCAGCGCACACAATGTTGCGCGTGCTCGGCATTTCCCGTTTTACAGCTTGGGCAGTTCATGAAGGGTTCCGAACGAACCGCGATAGATGGACAAATCCGCGCTGATTATCGGGCAAATTCACGCTACTCGCAAGCGATACGCCGCATGGCCTTTAGCAGAACGTCAATGGGAAGTGTCCGTTTTAGCGGCGAAATGGATGTAACGAGCACTCACGAAGGATAGGGGTATCTTCCGCGCAGAATTGCACGTTGAGACCCCGCAGACTGCGCCGCGACTGGTCCAACCGACGAAAACCGCCGTAATCAGAGTAGGCAGTGGCGAGCCCCGCGCTCGATGCTATTATATTCTGCCGCTCTGGCGATTTTTGCCAGGCCGCCGAGTCCATAGTCAGAGGCGCCCTAACCTTGACGCAACAAAATCCCGGAGCCAAACCTGCCTACAAGAATCCGATTCTTTATTCGTCACTCGTGCTCCTGGCGGTGTTTCTGTATGTCGTTTGGATTTTTTTCTCGCGGTGGCAGGAAAGCCGGGAGTTTCAGCGTCGCGCCCGGGAGGAAAAATCTCAGCAGCAGCTCACCCGCGATCGGGAGGCCATCGAGCAGTTTGGCGGCAATGAGTTGGCCATCCAAAGCTTTTACGCCAGCGCGGGCGAAATTCACCGCGGCGAGAAGTTGCAGCTCTGCTATGGTGTTGCCAATGCCAAGACGGTCAAGCTCGAGCCGCAGGACAATCCCGTGTGGCCTTCCTACAGCCGCTGCGTAGAAGTCTCGCCCAACAAATCCACCACCTACACGCTGACCATCCAGGATGCCGCTGGCAATACCAAAATCGAGTCCATCGACGTCAAAGTCCGTTAGGGCAAGTCTCAGCATCCGGCCTCGCGGCGTGTCGCCGCACATTTATCTTGATTTGCGGGCCCGTCACCCCTTGTGGCCGCAATTCCACCCCATCTATAATCATTGCACGCGGGGTCCGCACCTTCGGACTCCGTGGTCTTGTTAAAGGGCGCAAAATAAGCTGTCAAACAACGACCATGGTCGATCCGCTCGCCAAAATAAAACAGAAGCTTCTGGAAGAAATCGATCAGCTCTCGCACGAGCTGAACGTCGATCTGCCCAAGGAGATTGCCGTCGCGCGCGCCCACGGCGACCTTTCCGAAAACGCCGAATATAAATACGCCAAAGAGCGCCAGGGATTTGTGAATGCCCGCATCGGCCAGCTGAAAAAGCGGCTGGGCGATCTGGGCATGCTCAATTTGACCAATATCCCCAAGGACCGCGCCGGCTACGGTTCCCGCCTGACCGTGCTCGACACCCAAAAAGACGTCAAAATCGAATACAAGCTGGTGAGTACCGAGGAAGCCGACGCCGAACACGGCCTGATTTCCACCACTTCGCCCATCGGCAAGGCCCTGCTCAACCGCAAGGTGGGCGACGAAATCGAAGTCACCACTCCCGCTGGTAAGAAGGAATTCGAAGTGGTCCGCTTGGCCACCATCCACGAGGACGCGTAGGTAACCATTGTTCGTTTTGTCGCGTCGTAATCATTACGACGTGTGTTGGCCACCTGTGAGGTCATATGTACTGGGGCGCAGGCCCAGAACTTGGGCTCTTGACTATTATCGGATATCTGTTTTTCCTGGCTGGAGCCGCAACCATGTGGCGCGGCCGGGAAGACGTTTCCATGTGGTTGCACAGCGAAGCCGGTGTCCTTCGCCGTGATCTTTTTTCTCGCTACACGACTGTTGGTCCTTTCTACAGCCCCCGGGAGCAATCGCGTTTGAAGCTGCTGCCCGGCTGCTTTGTAGGGTCGCTGAGTCGCATGCCCCGGGCCCTTATGTATCGCAGCGCCGCTCTGCTGCTGATTGCCCCTCTCCTCGTAGTCCTCGACTTTTTTTTCTAGTTTACCGGCGGGCTCAACGGTTCAAACAACGCCGCAGCCTGTCGGTTTCGCGTCCTCCTAAACTCATCGCGTGGACAAACCTGCACCTCTTTGCCATGCTCATTTGCGAATGAAACCTTCTTTGATCGTTCACGGCGGCGCATGGGATATCCCCGATTCCGCGGTCCCCGCCTGCCAGTCGGGTTGCGAACGAGCTTTGGCCGCGGGCTGGGGCATCCTGCAAGCTGGCGGATCCGCGCTGGACGCCATTGAAGCGGCCGTGGTCATTTTAGAAGACGACCCGGTATTCGATGCGGGCTATGGCTCGCATTTGAATCTTGATGGGCGCGTCGAATGTGACGCGATTGTCATGGATGGGGCTACGCTGCGTGCCGGAGCCGTCGCTACCCTGCAGCACGTGCGCAACCCCGTGCGCCTCGCACGCAAAGTCCTCGAAAATTGTCCGCACATGATGCTCGTCGCGGAAGGCGCGGAGCGCTTCGCTCACGAACAAGGCATCAAGCTGTGCGCGCCCGAGGATTTAATTACCGATGCCGAGCGCGAAGCCTGGTCCAAATGCAAGATCGACAAGCACGCCGCTGCGTTCCACCGCGGCCATGAACAAGGTACCGTCGGCGCTGTGGCCCTGGACCGCGACGGCCGGCTTTTTGCCGCCACCTCCACCGGCGGCACCTGTTGCAAACTTCCCGGCCGCGTTGGAGATTCACCGCTGATCGGTTGCGGCTGCTATGCGGACTCCGAAGCCGGCGCCGTCTCGTGCACCGGTTATGGCGAGGCCATCATGAAAATTGTCATGGCCAAGACTGCGGCCGATATTCTTCGCAGCGCGGAACAGGCGCCTGAAACCGATACGGCCATGGCCGCCGCCCGCCAGGCGGTACAAATCCTTGCCAACCGCACGTACGCGACTGGCGGCCTGATCCTTGTCGACCGCGAGGGGAATCCCGGCTGGGCTTTTAACACCCCGCGCATGGCCTACGGCTACGTTCAAACCGGCGGGGTCATTTTCACAGCCGTTTAAGGCGCGGCTCCTGAAATTGACCTGCTCGGCCCGTACTCTTACCATTGGAAGGGGACAAGTCGCTCTAACCGCAAACTGCTGCCATGAAAATTAAAACCCTTTGTATCCTGCTATCTTGATTCTTCCGCTCGGCGTTTCCGCTCAGACCGCCGACGAAATTGTCGCTAAGGTATTGGCCGCTCGCGGCGGCTTGGCCAAAATCAAGGCCGTGCACTCGCAGCGTATTTCCGGAACGATCGATTTTGGCGCCGGCGCGCAAGGGCCTTTTCTTGTCGAACTGGAGCGCCCCGGCAAGATGCATATCGAAGTCACCATCCAGGGCCAGACGCTGATTCGCACTTTCGACGGCAAGTCCACTGGTTGGATCCTAAATCCCTTCATTGAAAATAAAAGCGTGCAACCGATGTCCGCCGAAGACCTCTCCAATATCGCCGATGAATCCGATTTCGATGGTCCGCTGGTTGATTACAAGGAGAAGGGAAACAAGATCGAGTTGACCGGTAAGGAAGACTTTGAAGGCAAACCGGCCTACCGCTTGAAGCTCACCAGCAAAAAAGGGGAAGTGCGCAGCTATCTCTTCGACGCCGCTTCATTCCACCTGGTCAAGTGGGAAGGAACGCGTAAGGTGGGCGACAAAGAAGTGCTGTGGGAATCGCTGTTTCGCGATTATCGGGAAGTGAATGGTCTGCAATTTGCTTTTGAAATCGATTCTGACGCGGTCGGCACTGAACAATCGCAAAAAATTATTGCCGATACAATAGAAGTCGATCCCCACATCGACGAATCACACTTCGGCAAGCCCACCACTCCTCCCGAGCCTCCGCCGGCGGATGCGCCGCCCGCGCCGTCCAATCCGCCCGCTCCAGAAAATTAACACGTCGCAATCCCATCAAGGCTTTCGCTTCTTCGGTAGGCCGGCGTGTGCGCGCTTCGCTACGGTTTCCCGTTCAAAATCGGGGTTGCGCGGTGGACATGATATAGATCGGAGATCGAATAGGTCAGTCCGACAAAAAATGTGACGCGCGGGAAGCCTCCATACACCGCGGTATATTCGCCCGCGTCCAAAATGAGCCGCGACTTCACGTTGTATGTGGCGGCCAGCAACAACACCATGGATGCCGGCGTCGCGGCATTTGCTCGGCTGAATCCCGCGATCTCCACCGCGTAGCCCCACTTCCGCGGCAGCGGATGCGCATAATCAAAGGCCGTGAAGTAATTGCGATCATACCCGCCAATTCCGGGCCGGCCCAGAAAACGGACGCCCTCGTTAAAATCAAAATGGTGCTTGCCGAAATCTTTGCTGACCAGCACATCCACGCCGTGCCCCGTCGCTCCTATTCCAGGCGTGCCGGTGCTGGTGGAAAACGACGCGGTATACAAAACTGAAAATGTCGGCAGCAGGCCCTTCTGGGAGAAGATCCGGTACTTGAATCCCGCTCCCGAATCTCCCAAGCCGCTTATTCCGGCGTCACGCTCAAACGGGTTGTTCGCAAATCGCAATTCCAGGTTTTTGAATATCCCGAATTTGATCAGGCCGTTGATGTTCTGGTGGCCATCGGCGGCCTCCAGTCCGTATTCCACCTCCAGGACGCCGCGCTGCACCGACTCCGCCGTGGTGGAGAATGTGGGCCGGTTGGGCACCGCGATGATTTCATCTACGCTCAGGTTCTGACTTGGAGTCTGACTCTGGTCCGCGCTAGCGGGCGGATCGCTTACGCCGGTCTTGTCTGGCGGCGAACTATTTTCCTGCGCGACTACGTTGTCTGCGGTTGAAAGGACAAAAAGAAAGATCACGACAAAATGTAAAAATATCTGGTTGTAGAGATATCGCATGCGCAGTCAGGTTGGTTACAGTCTATCAAGTCTTGAGAGGCCAGACCCTTTCCAAAGCCTCCTGTGCAAAGCCGCTGCGCTATCCTGTAATCATGGAAGAGCTGGGCAACCCAATAGCGCGCGATTCGAATGCAGGATTGTGCCCCGCCTGCCTCCACTCCCGCCGCGTCGAGTCGGCTCGGGGTTCTACCTTTATGCTTTGCGAACTCTCCCACACTGACCCCCGATTTCCCAAGTATCCGCGCTTACCGGTGCTGACTTGCGCCGGCTACCAGCCGGCAACCAGGGCGCCCTGCAACGGATAGAGTCGCGCTCTTCAGCGATTCATTCCCTTTGTTTACTTAGTAGATATTATAGCTCGGTGATATCATGGATGCCGTGGGCCCCTCCAGCGCATTCCTCCGGCAAACAGCCTGCGCCATCATCTTGTACGCCCTCCTTCCGCTCACCGCGCGCACCGATAAATTGATCATTACCAGCGCGCCATCGGGCGCCGCTGTGCAAATCAACGGAGTCTTCGTGGGCCGCACTCCTTACCAGAAAAATATTCCCGGCGGCTACCTGCACAAAACAAAAACCACGATTGGCTCGCGCCTCGAACATCCCATGATCGCCCGCCTCAC
>JBBRZT010000031.1:0-19945 GCA_038236395.1 Candidatus Acidiferrales bacterium | reverse complement strand
CTGGCGCCTAATCTCATCAACGTCGAAATTATCCCTCTCGATTTGCCGGCCCCCATTGAGGCGGTCGAAAACTCCTCGTTCGAAGCCGCCATTCAGGAAGCCTTCGTGAAGCGCCCCGATATTCAGGAGCAGAACTACAACCTAAAGAACGCCGGCATCGAGGTGCATGCCACCAAAAACGCGCTGCTACCCACCTTGACCCTCGGCGCGCAATACAGTTCTTCCGGACTCGCCGGCAACTCTCCGATTCTCGGTACTCCGGTGGTCACCGCTGGTTCGCCGATCGTGGACACGAACGGCAACCCCGTTACCATCACCGGGTCGGGCGGCGTGCAGACGCCCATCTTCCAACAGACCGTCAACACGCCCGTCACCGGAATCTCGCAGCAGGGCTTCGGGACCGCCCAGAATCAGGTGTTCACCAATCAATTTCCCGATTACTTCGCGTCGCTGAATCTTTATCTGCCGCTGCGCAACCGTTCCGCGCAGGCCGATAACGCTCGCGCCACGCTCACCGAGCGTCAACTCGAAACTCAGTTGCAGCAGTTGAGAAACGCCGCTCTCCTCGATGTCCGCAACACTTACATCGCCTTGCAGCAGGATCGCGCGCGCGTCGACGCCGCCATCAAGGCCCGCGAACTCCAAAAGCAAACCTTTGAAGCCGAGCAGAAAAAATACACGCTAGGCGCATCCACCGTCTATCAAGTGATTTTGACCCAGCGCGATTACGTCACCGCACAAGGCACCGAACTCCGCGCCCTCTCCGATCTCGTGGAAGCCAAAGCCAATTTCGAACGCGCCGTCGGCCGCACCCTCGAAGTCAACCGCGTCACCATTGCCAATTCCGGCACGCCCTCCGGCGTCTCCGAGTTCGAACACGATACCCTGATCCCCGGCACCCTTCACGGCAAGGTCGTCGGCACCGACAAAATCTTTACCAATACATCCGCAACCGACAAGTAGACAGCCCGCCGATCTTTTGGCGGCCCTGCCTCACGCCTGTTGGCAGGCCTGCTTGTTTGTCCCCGGCTCCCACGCGCGCCCTCTATTGAATTCTTTTGAAATAAGTGCGCGGGAGGCACTGACCGTTAGTTCGTTTCCGCGAAGGTCATAATCACCACCACCGCGACCACCATGACCGGCGGAAAACCACGTCCCAAAACTTGTCTCCATAGTTCGCCGAGCCGAGCCCGAAAAGAATCATGAAGACCACCAAAATTGCGAGTGCGCCGAATATTCCGGGATCTCCGTACCGATAGAGACGCAAAAGTGAGCCCAGGCCAAACACCGTCCCAATCATCGCGCCAACCCCAAACGCTATCCAGAATTCAGCTCGCTCCATGTTTCGAAACGGATCCGGCCGGTCCACAAACGGCCTTCGGCGCACCGCCGAAAAACCGTCCGTTTCCGCAGCTCTGAAAGACCCGCCCAGAGCGTCGTAATTTCTCAACGGCGCATTTTCTATTTTTCCGTACGCTTGGTTGATCAGCCGCGTCATCTCCGCCGCCTCAACCTGCTCTGCGCTTCCCGCCGCGTAATGGTCCGGATGCCACCTCTTCATCAGCGTCCGATAATTTTCCTTGATGAAATCCGCCGGCGCAGAAAGCGGCGCATCCAGCACGCGATAAGCTGCTTTCCATTCCGCAATCTGGTCTTCAACAAAGGCCATCCGCATCCACCAACACCCATGGTCGCGTCGCAAGCCCGTAACGTCATCCGCAATCTCCGCACTAATGCCCGATCAATAAAGTTGGAGTTATAATGTCCTCACGCGCCCGTAGCTCAGCGGATCAGAGCATCTGGCTTCGAACCAGAGGGTCGGGAGTTCGAATCTCTCCGGGCGCGCCATTCTTCACGACAAAACAGCGTTTAAGAAAAACCACGCTCCACACTCCGCTATCTGCTAAGCACTGGCTGCAGCATCCTCCAGCGGAATGGCATTCTTATTTTGTGTCAGCCACGTCTTGAAGTTTTGCAATGAAGGGTTCAGGCCCCGCGCAAAGTCTGGATTGCGCACCCCGCAAAAATACTCTTCAAAATCGCGCTTGAACTGAAACATGTTGCCCAAATCGTCAGCGCCAGGAAACCCGAACCCGCGGTATACCTCCGGTGGCACGGTGTTATAACGGACTTCCTTCCCCAGCACTTCGGCAAAAATCGCAGCCATCTGCGCGCCGGTCAGGTTCTCACCCGAAATTCCAATGGTCTGTCCGACGTACTCGCTATCCTTCTTGAAGATGCCGTAAGCGCATTTGCCAATATCCTCGGCGGCGATCCCGGGAAGCTTCTTGTCGTCCATAGGGAAAGTAATCGCCAACTTTCCGTCTGGTCCTTTTTTCGGTCCCATCCCGAAATGAATAAAGTTCTCCCAATAGAAAGAAGTCAGCAGAAACGTGGTCGGCACTCCCGCATCCGTGAAAAAGCGGTTGGACTCGCCCTTGCCGTCAAAGTGCGGCACCTTGCATGTACTCTGAAGGGTGGGCATCCGGTTGTCACTCAGCGGTACCCACTTTCGCGTGTCTTCCAGCGTCGACCAGATTACGTGCCGCAAGCCAGCCGCCTTCGCCGCCTCTGCCATGGCTTTGGCTTCCGCCATTTCCTTTTCCGGCGAGAAGTGCGCCCAGAAGAACGTGACGCAATAGGCTCCATACGCCCCCTCAAATGCTTTCTTCAGGCTCTCGGGGTTGTCGACGTCCGCGGCGACGACTTCAGCGCCCATCCTTGCGAACTCTTTCGCCTTGGCTCCGTTCACATCCCTGGTAAGCACGCGCGCGGCGAAACCACCGTTCGGGTCGTTGAGGATGGCCCGCACCAAACCGCCGCCCTGCGCTCCGGTTGCCCCCAACACCGCAATCACTTTTCTGTCGCTCATCGTGACTCTCCTCTTGTTCCTTCCTACTCCGAATCTTGCGAAAAATCCAGTCATTGGCCCATTTATTCTGAACTCTTCGCCATCCTGTCTGTTACCAATTCTCAGTTTGCTCATCTAACCAAAAATAAACAGAAACGGGACTTCTCGCCGGTTGGCCCGATGCTATGCCAGCCTGACTTGTACACACTGAGGACACCAGCGTAGGATATTGAAACTTGAATACAGGAGATCACCCAATGTTACGCATCAACGACGAAGCCCCTAATTTCACTGCCGAAACCTCTCAGGGCCCCATCAACTTTCACGAATGGATCGGCAACGGCTGGGCCGTCCTCTTCTCGCACCCTAAAGATTTCACCCCGGTATGCACCACCGAGCTCGGTTACATGGCCGGCCTGCAGCCCGAATTCGAAAAACGCAACACCAAAATCGTCGGCCTCAGCGTCGACCCGGTCAGCAGTCACGCCAAATGGGCCAAAGACATCGAAGAAACCCAGGGTCACGCGGTGAATTACCCGATGATTGGCGACCCCGAACTGAAAGTCGCCAAGCTCTACAACATGCTCCCCGCCGAAGCAGGCGACAGTTGCGAGGGACGCACGCCCGCCGACAATGCCGCGGTCCGCACCGTATTCATCGTCGGCCCGGACAAGAAAATCAAGCTTATGCTCAGCTACCCCATGACCACCGGCCGCAACTTCGACGAAGTCCTGCGCGTGCTCGATTCCATGCAGCTCACCGCCAAGCACAAAGTAGCCACGCCAGTGAACTGGAAACCAGGCGACGACGTCATCATCCTGACCTCGGTCTCTGACGACGAAGCCAAGCAGAAATATCCCGGTGGCTGGAAAGCGCCGAAGCCATATCTGCGCATCGTTTCCCAACCGAAGTAACCGCGCAAACGCCGACTGGCAACTACGCTCGCAAAAGCAAAATGGTGAAGCGTGATCTTTAAACAGTTTTACCTGCCGTGCCTCGCCCACGCTTCCTACATCATCGGAGATGAAGCGTCAGGCACAGCCGCCGTCATCGATCCGCAGCGCGACACCGACCAGTACATCGCCTTCGCCGCCGAACACGCGTTAAAAATAAAATACGTCTTCCTTACTCATCTTCACGCCGATTTCGTCGCCGGCCATCTCGAGCTACGCGATCGCGTAGGCGCCAAAATTTATCTCGGAGCCGCCGCCAAAGCCGCCTACACATTTACTCCTCTCCATGACGGCGACATCGTCGAATTCGGCCGCATACGCTTGAAAATGATGGAAACTCCCGGCCACACTCCTGAATCTGTCTCAATCATTGTCTACGACCTCGACGCCGCCACGTCCGACGAGCAACCGTACGCCATCCTCACCGGCGACACGCTATTCATCGGTGACGTCGGCCGCCCCGACCTGCGCGCCGCCCTCGGCTGGTCGGCCAACCAGCTGGGCAGCATGCTCTACGACTCGCTCAAAAAAATCCTGCAGCTCCCTGACGCCAGCCTCGTTTACCCCGCTCATGGAGCAGGCTCCCTATGCGGCAAAGCCATCAGCAAAGAAACAGTCTCAACGCTGGGAGAACAGCGTCGCCTGAATTACGCGCTGCAACCCATGACCAAAGACGCCTTCATCCAGGTCGTCACCGCTGATCAACCCGAAGCCCCGCCCTACTTCACCTACGACGCCGTACTCAACAGCCAGGAGCGCCCCACACTCGACGAAGCCCTCGCCCGCGAAATGAACGCGCTGACCCTTGACGCCGTGTTGTCCTTACAAGAAAACGGCGCCCAAATCCTCGACACTCGCGACCCCGACGAATTCGCCGCCGCTCACCTCACAGGCAGCGTCAACATCGGACTCAGCGGCCAGTACGCCACCTGGGTCGGCACGGTGCTCGACCGAAAAAATCCCATCGTAATCATCTCCGACCCTGGCCGCGAAAACGAATCCGCCATCCGCCTCGGCCGCATCGGCTTCGATCACGTCGCCGGCTATCTGCAAAATGGCCTACGCAGCCTCGAATCCCGCCCCGACAAAGTCGCCTTCACCGAACGACTCAGCGCCCCCTTCGCCGCCGAACTCCTCGCATCACACAACCCGCCCTTGGCCATCGACGTTCGCGCTCCAGGCGAGCGCGCACAGAAACGCATCGACGGCTCCTTAAGCCTCCCGCTCAATCGCCTGACAGAAAATCTCCACACCCTACCAAAAAATCGCCCTCTCCTCGTCTACTGCGCCGGCGGATACCGTTCCTCCATCGCCGCCAGCCTGTTGCAAAGCGCCGGCTTCAATTCCGTCGCCGAAATCGCCGGCGGCCTGGCAGCCTGGGAAGCCGCCAACTTACCGATTCACGCTGGTTCCGAGCCCGCGCCCCATTAAAGCAATCCAGAGACATGGCGCGGAGCCTGTTTGCAACTATCCACATCCCGGTTTATAGTCTAGAAATGTATCGCATCCATCCATCGCGCTGTTGTTGTTGCCGCCCCGGCACCACAGCGACGGCATGAACGGTTTCGTCCCGCTTCAAAAGCCATCGCCTGCACCAGCGGAACGCCTCAGGCGATGCGAATCTGAAAATGGCCAAGCTCAACGGAAACGTGCCGTCCACGGGCGAAGTACTAAAACATTCAATCAATCATTAGGAAAGGGAGATCAAGATTATGAGCATCACCGACGAACTTATCTCAGCCAATAAGGACTACGCCGCCAAATTCAAGCTCGCCGGCCTCGCCATGCCCCCGGCCCGCAAAATCGCCATCCTCGCCTGCATGGACGCCCGCCTCTCCGTCGAACAAATCCTCGGTCTCAAAACCGGCGACGCCCACATCATCCGCAACGCCGGAGGCATCGCCACAGAAGACGCCCTCCGCTCCCTGATCATCTCGCATCACCTGCTCGGCACGGAGGAGTTCATCGTCATCAATCACACCGACTGCGGCATGCTCACTTTCAACGACAACCAGCTCCTCGATAAATTGGAAGAGAAAACCGGAGCCTCGGCCGTCACCCCAGCACATTTCCATTCCTTCCCCGATCTTGAACGCAACGTCCGCCGCCAGGTCGCCCGCATCAAGCACCACCCCTTTGTTCCCAAGGTCCCAGTGCGCGGCTTCATCTACGACGTCAAAACCGGCAACCTTGCCGAAGTTCACGAACACCGCCGGCACGCCTCGCACCAAAACGCTTGAACATCGCTCAAAAAAACGGCGCCCCAGCGGACGGGTGCCCACGCACCGCCTTCGCACGCGTGGGGTTTTTGCTGTCGACCACTTCCCAAACGGGCGAAGCATATTATCAAGGCGGTAGCTGGCGACATATCGCTGTTCAAAAGCGAACAGCATCATATGCTCAAAGCAAGTACGGTACTTCTATCCGGCTAGTAGATTTCGATATGTTTGCGGCAAATCTTTTCATTACCAGGAGACTTCGATGACCACCGATCAGTTAGGGCAACTAAAATTGAAGTATCAGTCGGTTCTAAATTTCATGCAGGCCCAGAACGTTCAACTTAGCAACATCAACCTACAGGACAATAAGCTTTTTATTCGAGCTACAGCCCCTTCCCAGAGCGTCAAGGACGAAGTCTGGAATCAGATCAAGCTTGTAGATGCAAATTACTCCTCTGACCTTATAGCCGATATTCAAGCTCCGGCCGCCGCCGCTGCTGCTGCGGGCGCCACACCGGTTGACGCTACGCGTAAATACACCGTGCAGGCAGGAGACAGCTTGTCGAAAATAAGCCAACATTTTTACGGCAATGCCAGCCAATATATGAAAATCTTCGAGGCCAATAAAGATCAGTTATCCGATCCCGACAAGATTAAACCCGGAATGAACTTGATTATTCCGTAGTGTTCGCAGAGGAATTCGCAACGCGGGTAGGTCATGCACGGACCGCAGTTCATCCGGCAAGGAGAACAACCATGAGCTGGATGAATCAGATTGGTGATGTATTGAAACAATATTCGTCCGGTGGCGCTGCGACGCAGACCGCTCCAGACGTGAATGCGCATTTCGACGAGGTTGCTAAAGCGGCTCCCGCCAGTGTTATTGCGGACGGGCTGGCTGCCGCATTTCGATCGGACAAAACTCCCGACATCGGTCAAATGGTGTCGGGTATGTTCTCGCAATCCAACGGCGACCAAAAAGCCGGCTTGCTGAATCGTTTGATCGGTTCCATGAACCCAGCAGCCCTAACGCAGATCCTGTCCAGTGCTGGTTTGACTGGCTTGACAGGTCTTCTATCGGGCGGCCAAACACAACTGACCCCGGAACAAGCTCAACAAATTCCGCCCGAAGTGGTGGGACAGATGGCAACTCATGCGGAGAAGAATTCTCCGTCAATCGTGGACTCGCTCAGCAATTTCTACGCGCAACACACCACGCTGGTAAAAACCTTGGGCGGAGCGGCTCTTTCGATCGCGTTGGCGAAAATGGCCCAGCGCCATGGTTAAAGCTTAAGGAATCCGACTAGTCCGCTTCGCCCCCACGTTCTGCGCCACTACCCACGCAGCAGACGCAATCGCCGGAGCCCAAACCAGAAGTGTGAACAGACTGATCATCCCCGCTTCCACCCACGCCGCCACACGCGGCAAAACCCCAAACAACACACCAAGCCCAGCCGCCATTTGCCCGGCACCCGTCAAGTAAGCCCAGCCCTCACGATAAGGAAGCCACGCCGGCACAAAATCGGCAGTCTGCTTCACATACACAATGTGTGAAAGTCCGATCGGCAGCAGCGAAACTGCAAACAAAATCCGCGCCATATAGACGCCTTTGGCGCCGGTGAGAAATGCCAGCGGCGATCCCGCTGGCAAGTCCGCCAGCCGCGCAAACAAAACCCACCCTCCGGCAAACAACACCGCAAGCTCGCCAAACCCCAGCCACACCGCTTCCATCCCCGGAGCCACCACCAAAGCCGGCACCTTCAGCAGCATCCACACAAAAAGATACGGAAACAAAATCCGCACCGACCAAGCCACCGTCGCCGTAAAAAGCAATCCCACTCCGCCAAGCAGCATCAAAACGCCCGAAGCATAAGCAAGCGCCGTCCGCCCCGGAATCCACGGCGCCACCGGCTGCCACACCATCGCGAAATCCCCATACACCAATGCGAGCACACCAAGCCCGATCATCCCCACCGCGAACAATGTCAACGCAGGCTGCTGCCTTCGAGTCATAGGAGTCCGAAACTATTAAAACGCCAGCCGCATGTCAATCAATCGATGTTCAGATCTTTGGATCAAAAGAACTCAGTCCGAACTTGTATGCCCGTCCAGATGATTCGCTCTCTTTCCGTGTCGTCCTTTGGCCCCCAAGGTCACTTCGCAAGACGCCGCCTTTCCCTCGCGCAACATTCTTGCCACCCTCTCCGCTTTGCTTTCGTCCTTCTCGTTGCATAATGCGTGGCCCAGTTCGTGAGCGACGGCGAAGTTGAGCAGATTTGGCATGCTCATCCCCCATAAAACCAGCAACGCTTCTTGTCGCTCTGGCACTTCAGTGACTAGCGCCTCTTCGAAAAACGTTTCCTTGCCCTCGAAGTAAGTGAAGGCTGGACTTTCTCGATCCAGCCCTCGCGCCGTTAGGATCGATTTCCAATCCGACGAGCGCACTAAGACCCACGTCCATTCCCCCAACTGTTCTACTGGATACTTCTCCAACGCCCTTCGCAGCACCGCCACATCCTGGCGACACTTCTCGAGCGTATATCCGGTGTTGCAAACAAAGTGCTGCGCCGAACCACTGCGTACCGCTTCCTTCGGCACCGCGCTAAGTGAACCCGCCGAAGCGGCCAGGAATCCGACCAAAATCCCCAAATCCTTCACAAGTTTCACGGATCACCTCCATACGGTGTCGTGAAACTCGTCGATCCACGCATCTACCTCAATGCATGCGCTGCCAAATCCGTGTTACATCCCTGTCATGGGGAAAGGTGATGTAAACATTATGCTTACGGAGCTGTCATAACCCCGTCGGGATTCGCTCCTCCCACATCGTTGCCAGGTTCGTACATAATTCTTTGCTTAAGCTGTGATACCCTTCGCCCCAAGGTCCTCCTCTATGTCGGGTGACCAGCATGTCCCGACCATCATTTCCTTCGGTCCTTTCGAAGCGGACTTGCACACGCAAGAGCTGAGAAAGCAAGGCCTGCGCTTACGTTTGCCCGGTCAATCCTTCCAGATTTTGAAGATGTTACTGGAGCACCCCGGAGAGTTGGTCACTCGCGAGGAATTACAGCAGGCTCTCTGGCCCTCAGACACCCACGTGGATTTCGAGCGCGGCGTCAACGCTGCCGTAAATCGTTTGCGCGACGTCATGGGAGATTCTGCCGACAGCCCTCGCATGATTGAGACCTTGCCTCGTCGCGGCTATCGTTTCATCGGCACGGTCAACCATCCCCAGGTGCCTGTAACCGTCACCGATCCGCACACTCCGATTATTCTTGAGAACTCCGCAGTCAATTCCCATCCGCTCGAATCGTCCGCTCAACAGGATAAGCACGCCCGCTCCCGTTCAACAGTCCTCAAGATTCTCGCGGCCGCTCTCGTGGTCGCCGTCGCCGTCTTGGTAGGCGCGGTTCTATATCGGAGGCCTCCACGAAATACCGTCACGCTCACTCCATTGCCCTTCACGGCTTTGCAAGGCCATGAGTTGAGTCCCACCTTTTCCCCGGATGGCACGCAAATCGCCTTTGCGTGGGACGGTAACCCAGAAAACCCGGGTCAAGGTTTCGACCTTTTCCTCAAAGTGGTTGGTAACGAAGAGATGCTTCGCCTTACCCACCACCCAGCAGGAGATATTTTTCCGGCGTGGTCTCCGGACGCACGCAGATTGCCTTTCATCGTCTCGAGTCCCACGGCCACTCGGGCATCTTCCTAATTTCGGCTCTCGGAGGGCCCGAGCGGCGCCTCCGCGCGACCACCTCTCCCAGCGGAAATTCCTTTACCTTAAGCTGGTCTCCTGACGGGAAGCGCCTTGCTTTCGTGGATTCCGCGCCTTCGGGAGAAGACTCCAGAGTCTACTTTCTTTCACTCGATACCTTGGAAGCCCGGCCCATTCCTCACCTCCCTGAATGCCGCTCCGAATGGCACCCCGCTTTCTCTCACGATGGGAAACACTTGGCGTACCTGTGTTGGCGAGGCCAGCAGAAGTTCGCCCTATACTCCGTCGCGCTTTCTACCGCTTCTGCAAGTTTGGTCACGGTTTTCTATGCCTGGCCTGATGGAATGGCTTGGTCGGTCGACGACAAGAAAATCATTCTTTCAAAGCATTTGGCTAGCTCGGGGGAATTGGATGAAATTTCGCTCGCCGATGGCGCGATGCATAAGCTTCCATTCGGTGAAAATAATTACGGTGCTCCCGCGATCGCTCCCAGAGGCGACCGCCTCGCTTACTCGTTCGTTACCTCCAATAGCAATATCTGGCGGCGAGACCTACACCATCCCGAACTCCCGCCCACAAATCTGATCTCCTCTTCCCGGGAACAAGCGAGCGCGCAGTATTCGCCCGACGGCACGCATATCGCCTTCGATTCCACGCGCACGGGATTTAGAGAAATTTGGATGAGCGAGTCCGACGGCACTCACCTGGTGCAACTTACGAAATTCGATCATCCCCAAACGGGAAGCGCTCGTTGGTCGCCCGACGGGCAAAAAATAGCTTTTGATTCGCGGACCGCGGGTCGTCCGGAGATTTACGTGCTGGACATATCCGAGCGCGTTCCTCGGAAGCTCGACTGCAACCTGCACGACATGTCCGTGCCCAGTTGGTCGCACGACGGGAAATGGATTTATTTCCTCGGCAAAGGCCAAGCTGTCTACCGCTGCCCTTCGGCAGGTGGCGATGTCCAGGTCCTGGCGTCGAAATCACAAGCTAGCTTTCCACTGGAATCTCCCGACAGTCAGAAGATCTTTTTCTCAACATTCGTTCCCGATTCGATGGTGTACCAGGTGAGCCTCGACCATCCCCGCGAAGAATCCGCAATTCCCGGAATGCCTGTTCTCGCCGATAATAGTCTTTGGGCCGTTGCCTCCGAAGGAATCTACTTCATCCCCAAAAACGCGCCTCCTTCCCTCCACTATTACGATTTCTCGACCGCGAAAACTCGTCTGGTACTCACCATCGACAAAGGTCTCTCCGACGGTTTATCCGTTTCGCCGGAAGGCCGCTGGGTCATCTATGCCCAGACCGACCAATTGAACGCCGACATTATGCTCGCCGACCATTTTCACTGAGTTGCTGTACGGGCATTTGAAGCATTAGCGATGAGCCCTCATGCGAATACGCTCTGCATTGTCGGGTGTACTTTTTCTTCTTCTGGCTTCCTGTTGCGCCGGTCAGGAAATTACTGCAACTATTCTGGGCACCGTGACAGATCCGAGCGGCGCCGTCGTCGCTAGTGCCACAATCATCGTCACTAATGCGGATCAAGGAATCGTCGCTCGGCACCTGACCACCTCCCGTAGCGGCGATTTTGTGGTTCCTCTCCTGCCCATAGGGCATTACGACGTGTCCGCGGAAGCGCCCGGATTCAAAACCAGCCGGCAAACCGCCATCGAACTCAACGTGAACGACAGACGTACCGTCAATTTCGTCCTGCAGGTTCACGGACTGAAGGATGAAATTAAGGTCGAGGCCGAACCCCTCCAGGTCGACTTGCAAAGCGCCGCTGCTGCTGGCTTGATGTCTGGAATTCAAATCCGCGAGCTTGCCAGCAACACCCGCAACTACACTCAACTGGTGCTCTTGCAGCCGGGCGTTTCCTCGGGCCTCGCTTCCGATCAGCCTTATGTCGGCGCCAGCAGTTTGAGCGGTGGCTTCAATCACGTTTCCTTCTCAATTAACGGCGCGCGCGATAGTCAGAACAATTGGACACTCGATGGTGCCGACAACGTCGACCGCGGGTCCAACCAGACCGTGCTGACTTTTCCCAGCATCGATTCCATTGCTGAATTCAAAGTCTTGCGCGGCAATTACGACGCCGAGTTTGGACGCGGATCCGGGGGTCAAATTAACGTAGTCACCCGCTCGGGAACCAATACCTTTCATGGCGGGGCCTACGAATTCTTCCCCAACGATCTTTTTGCCGCCAACAACTTTTTTAACAACCTCAACGGACTCGCTCGTCCACCATTGCGCTACAACAATTTTGGCTTCACGATCGGCGGGCCGGTTTTTATTCCGCGGCTGTACAGGAAAAAGACTTTCTTTTTTTTCTCGCAGGAGTGGCGGCGCGTAATCAATTACAGTACATTTACAAGTTCGCGGGTACCCACCAGAGCGGAGTTGCAGGGTACTTTCACCGCACCGGTCTGCACCAAGCCCATCATCGATCCAGTAACGCAGCTTTGTGTCGGGCCAACAACGACGCAAATAACAGATATCGACCCCACGGCGGCCGCGTACATAAAGGATATTTACTCCAAGCTGCCCGCCCCTCGAGCGGATGGCACCTTTAGTTTTACCGGACGCAACCTGTTCAATTTCCGGGAAGAAACTTTCAAGATCGATCACATCTTTGGGCCAAAACTCAGTGCGTTCTTCAAATACACCCATGACACGATACCTACCGAAGAGCCCGGAGGGTTTGCCCTCGGATCTAATCTTCCCGGTGTAGCCACCACCCGAACGAACGCTCCAGGCTCGAACATTGTGGCTCGAGCAGCAATGTTTATTACCCCGGATTTGGTAAACGAGGTCGGCTACGCTTATTCCAACGGAGCGATCCTCAGCCAACCAGTCGGGCTCGCGAGCGAAGCGTTGTCTCCCGACATCCACCCCAATCTGCCTTTCAAGAATCTGTCTGGGCGTGTTCCTTTGTTGTTTTTCAATGCTGAAAGCCTGCTTGGATTTGGCCCATGGAGGGATCTGAATACGAATCATTCGACATTCGACAGCCTTACCTGGATCATCCGGCAGCACACCACAAAATATGGGATGGTCTATCATCACTACGAAAAGGACGAAGGGCCAGCCTACCGTTTCGATAATGGCGGTTACGGCTTTCTGGACATCGGCCCGGCGGGGAAGAGCTTTGAGCAGCAGTGGGCCAACTTCCTTCTTGGCAATGCTGAATCCTTCGGTCAGACCAACAAAAACCCCAGGGCCGACATTCTTCAGAATGAGTTCGAGTTCTTTGCGCAGGACCAGTACCGCATACGGTCGAACCTGACGCTCAGCTATGGATTACGATGGTCCTTCTTTCGTCAGCCGACGGAAGGACAAGGACACTTAACAAACTTCGATCCGCTGGCCTTTGATCCAGCAGCGGCGCCGGCGATCGACATCACGACTGGCGCCCTCTTCCCAGGCACGCCCACTCCGGTGGTGAATGGGATCATTGTCGGTGGCCAGAATTCGCGGTTTGGCAACGCTGTGGCAAGACAAGCAAATCGCAATATTGCTCCCCGATTCGCCTTTGCATGGGATCCATTCAGTACGGGCAAGACGTCGCTTCGCGGCGGCTACGGCATCGTCTACGATGTGCCTCCCATGGGTCAGTTCGAAGGCGGTACCACAACAAATCCTCCATTCGTGCAGACCGTCACAATACTCAACACCAATTTAACCAATCCGGCGGGCACCGCTGCTGCTGTAAATCTCTTTCCGCAAGGACTCAGCGGAGTTGACGTGAATTGGCGGCAGCCCTATGTTCAGCAGTGGAACATCGACATTCAACGACAAGTCAGCCGGTCGATGTTGTTTGATATCGGTTATTACGGCAACCGGGCGTTGCATCTAACCGCGACTATTGACATCAACCAACCACGTCCCGGCGCATATCTCTCCGCAAGGGTTCTGCCTCAAGGACCGATTAGCCCTGAAAATCCCCAACTCCTCAACTTCGTGAGGCCTTATCGCGGCTTCGGCCCGATCTATATTTCCTCCCCCAGATTCCAATCCAACTACCATTCCCTTCAGGCCCAGTGGCAATGGAGAGTCGGGGAGGACAACGTCGTTGCGCTTAACTACACCTGGTCACACGCTCTGGCCGACGCTCCCAACCAATACACCAACCCTCAGAACGGGTATGACCTTCATGCAGAATATGGACCTGCCGATTTCGACCGGCGGCACATTTTTACCGGCAGCTACATCTACCACCTTCCGTTCTGCAGGTTGCAGCGCGGCCTTACGGGACACTTATTCGGTGGCTGGGAGGTCTCGGGCGTTGTGTACGCCCAATCTGGTCTCTGGTTGACGGTCAACGGCGTAAACATTGATCCGGCCGGTCTTGGCCTGGCCGACTTGATTTTCGATTCTCGCCCCGATCAACTTGCGAACCCGAACCAACACGCACCGCATACAGTCGCTCAGTGGTTTAACGGTGCATTATTTGCGGATCCGCCCGCGGACGGCATTCGACCGGGAAACGCCCCACGCGGTTCTGTACTTGGCCCGGGTGCCTGGCGCTGGGATGCATCCCTGTTTAAGAACACCCGGGTCGGTGAACAGGTGAATGTACAGTTCCGCGCCGAAGCCACCAACGTCCTCAATCACACCAACCTTGACCAGATCGGCACGGCGTTTTTGTTCGATCCCACCCATTTCGGTCAGGTCGTGAGCGCCCGCGACGCGCGCATCATCCAGCTAGGCCTCAAGATTTCCTTCTAGACGGTCTCATATGAGAGCCCCGGCACGATTCCCGCCACTCCTACTGTCCCGCGTAATATCCGTCCCGCGCTTGCACCACCAGATCCTTCTGCTTCGTCGTCACCAGCAGCTTATGAAACCCCGCCCCGGTATTCTTGTCCGGCGTATAACCCAAACTATATTGACTGCGCAGCTCTTCCTCAATCTGCGCGTAAGTCTTCTCCACCCTCTCCTTCTTCGACACCTCGAACAACCGCCCGCCAGTCTCTTTCGCTCATTTCCTCATCGCCCGCCAGATAAATCGCATCGTAAAGCAACGTCCCGCCGCTGCGCCGTCCCGAGCCTCTGGAGCCACCGCCTCCACCTGCGCCACGCCGCCCTCCCCCCAGTCCGCCA
The DNA here is from genome assembly GCA_038236395.1 of Candidatus Acidiferrales bacterium. Taxonomy (GTDB): domain Bacteria; phylum Acidobacteriota; class Terriglobia; order Acidiferrales; family UBA7541; genus Acidiferrum. Next base: position 5,101 of record JBBRZT010000031.1, on the reverse strand, counting down.
CCTCCTCCGTTTTGTCCACCACCGCCATTACCGTTGTCCACTTCCATTTGCGGCGTCTGCAACGATTGTAATGCCGCCTGCAATTTCGGCCCCGACCCCGTAAAATCCTCCAGCAACTCCACCTCTTTGTCGAAGTGAATCACAAACGCCAGATCCTTATTCTCCCGCAGCAAATGATCCAGAAAGCTGTAACTCGCGCTCCGCTGTTCTCCCAGGACGCGCCTCTGGCTCAAGCTGGTATCCACCAGCAGCCCCAGCCGTAGCGGCAAATCGCTCTCCCGCGCAAAATAATTAATCGTTTGCGCACGCCCATCCTCCTCAATCGCAAAATCGTCTTTGCTCAAATTCGAAATAATCTTCCCATGCTTGTCCCGCACTGTCGCCGCCACGCTCACCGACTTCACGTCCACCGCAATCTTCGGCTCGGTCGCCTGCGCCGGCGAAGCCTGCTGTGAACTCTGCGTACCATTCTGCGAACTCTGCGCCCCCGCTTGCGCCCCTTCTTGTGGCCACGCTCCGCCAGCCAACATTGCCAGGGCAAGACCCCAAACCAACATCCACGTCTCCGAATTCATCGCAAAATTCCCAGCCCGCCCTATGTAACCGCTTTTCATATCGCCCCAATCTCTCCATGAGTCTTCGCCCCACTCGACTAGAGACCGCGACGCCCACGGCCAACTCACCTCGCCTTCACCGCGACACTGACTCAGCGCCGCCGCAACCCGTCATTCCGAATCCGCCGCCTTTTCCAGGCGGGTGAGGAATCTGCTTTCGCTTTCCATCTGCTCAACAGTCACTCGCTATTGAATAGATGCAAAATTCATCGCCGCCGGCGGCTCGGCCCAAACATTTCTTCCGCCAGACACACGTCTTCCGTAGACGAACCACTAGTTAGTTCCCTCATAGAAAGGAATCAGTTCCAGGAATTAGCAGTCAAGGGCCCAGTTTCAGGTAGCCGTCGCTACTTCAACCGCGGCGAAAAATCCGTCAATTCCATAAACGTCAAATCCACTTTTTCCACCAGCTTCCCGTTCTCCTCCGACTTATCCCGCACCCTCTTCCACTCCGCATCTTCCTGAAACGCTTTCCAGTTCGCCGTCGCCGCTTCCCGGCTGGGATGCTCCAGAATATAAATCAGCATCGCGCTCTTCTGCGGCTCATCCATAGGAGTCCAATAAGCCACACTCTTCATCCCGTGCCGCTCAAATAACTTCACGGTGTGCTCGCGAAAACGCGCCAGCAATTCCCCTAGCTTGCCCGGCGCCGCATGATAAACGCGCAGCTCATACACCTCCGTCCCCGCTGGCACGGCCTCTCCACCCTCGCCCCGTGCGCCCCGCGTCGCCGCGAACACCGACACCCAACCTGACGCCGGCACAATCGCCGCAGCCGCAATCGATTGAATCAATGCTCGTCTCTTCACTGTACACACCTCCCAGACTATCGCCGCGCGCCGCATCAATGCACCACCCGCGCCTCCAAAATCAATTTCACCAAGTGCCCGAACTTGGCATTATCAATTCCCGGCCGCATCCCCACTTCCATCACCGTTTTCGCATCCTTCGTCGGAGGATCATTGTCCGCTCGATTCACAATCACCAAATCCAGCGACGGAACCACCAGCAAATAATGCCCGCCCGCACCTCGCGCTGAATATCCCCGGCAGGAAGCCTCCGGCAAATGCGCGCCGCCATATTCCACCCACCACAAATACTCGTATCCGCCCGTCTCCACATCGTGAAACTTCACCATCTCGTTCGCATGCGTGCTCTTTTCCACCCATGCTTCCGGCACCACCTGTTGCTTCCCCCACCGCCCGTTATGAAGATACAACAATCCAAATCGCGCCAGGTCCCGCGCCGTAATTTCAAAGTGAAATGCCGCATGTACCGATGTGGGCCCCGGCATGTAGTACACATCTTCCAGCTTGAAATCCTGCATGCCAATCGGCACAGCGATGCGTTTGTAAAAAGCTTCGCCAATCTTCACGCCGGTTTGCTTCTCAAAAATTGTTCCCAGGGCGTTGTAATCCCAGTTGTTGTAGAACCAAAACGTCCCTGGCGCAGGACTTCCCCGCACCGGCCGCGTGGTCTTTTGATACGGCTTCTCGAAATCCACCGCGTGATAAATTCCCGATCGCGCGCGCAATAGATCGACCACCCGCGCCTGCCGCTCGCCTTTCGTCAGTGGGTCGGGCGTGTCATCGATCCCGATCTGTTCCAGTGTTGCGTTGACGTCGATCAGTCCCTCTGCCGAATAAATCCCATACAGCGCGCTGATCAAACTCTTTCGCACCGAATACGAGCTCATTTTTGGTGTCGACATCTCCCCACTCGTCCACTACTTCCCCGCCCTGCACAATCATCACCGCGGAAGATCGAATCGAGTCCGCATATTGCCGAGCCACACTCAGCTTCTCCCGCGACCATCCCGCCTTTTCCGCATTTGCGACATGTTTCCATGTTTTTCCCGGAACAACATCTGCCCGCGACAGCGACAATGTCGCCAGTAGCGCAACAAACGTCGCGTACTTCACGGAGTGATCCCCGACAATTTATGCGCTCGAGCGAAAATCCCCTCGATTTGGCACACCCCGCCGTTCACCTTCCACACCCGCAGGTATTCCACTTCGTAGGAGATATGCTGTCCGGTACTCGCCAGGTCATACTCCACGTGCGCTTTCCCGTAGTCGTACGCCATGTCCCCTGACTTGGACGTCACAATTTTCTGCGGCGAAAAAACCGCCGGCTTCGAATTCTTTCGCTCCGCCAGGCTCGCCTTTCGCAGCGCTTCCAATTGTGCCTTCGCTTGCAACGGGCCTTTCGAATTCGTGGTGTTGGAGTAAATGTCTTCCGCGGCCGACTCTGTCACCGGCACTACGCTCTTCTTTCGCACCGTGGCCTCCTTGCACGTTTCCCCACGTTGCGCTCTGCCGGCCGGAGCTGCCGCCCCCACAAACAAAATCAGGAACAATACACCGCCAATCCTCGTTCCGTGGCCTCGCCCCCACCGCGCCCGATTTTCTCGGTCCTCTCGCCATCGACTTTGCATTTGCGGTCCCTCAATCCGAAAAGTTTCCGCTAGTATAGCGAAATTTCTCCACCCCAAGGCCGTCAGTTATGTTGGGAACACGGCAGAAAGGCACTACCAAACCAAAACGTCGGCGATCATCGCTAAAACAAAAAACACCCGGTCATTCCGAACTCCTCTTGGCAACCATACAAACGGAAATGGCCGATAACTTAACGCCCAAGAGGGGGTGCCGCATCCCTTTCCGTCGTTCAATCAGACTCGGTTCCCAGTACTCGCCACTATTACTTCCAGGATTTTCCTCCTTCGAATCGCTTGCCATCGCGTTATCATCAGTCACCCCTCCACTGAGACCACTCCATGACTAAAAAAACTGACAAAGACGAAAAAGAATCCCTGCCCCCCGATGGCGGCACCATCACCACCCGCGCCGAAAAAAAACAGGTTGAAGAGCGCCTCGCCATCGGCGCCAACGTCGTCTACGAAACCATCCGGCGGGAAGGCGAAGACGAACTCCGCCGCCCCGCCGCCGCTCTGGCCTGGTCCGCGCTCGCCGCCGGCCTCTCCTTGGGTTTCTCCTTCGTCGCTGAAGCCCTACTCGCCGCGCATTTACCCGACGCCAACTGGCGACCGCTCATCTCTCGCATCGGATACTGCATCGGATTCCTCATCGTTATTCTCGGCCGCCAGCAACTCTTCACCGAAAACACTCTCACCGTCATCCTTCCTTTGCTGCTGCGTAAAGACCTGGTCACGTTTCTCCGCGTCCTCCGTTTGTGGGGAGTCGTCCTCGCCGCCAATTTTGTCGGTACCTACTTGTTCGCCATGGTCATAGGCCACATCCAGATTTTCCCCGAGCCAGTTCATCAAGCCTTCACCAGCATCGGCCTGGGCCATCTCGGCGCCAGTTTCGGAATTAATTTCACCCGGGCCATCTTCGCCGGATGGTTGATCGCTTTAATGGTCTGGCTCCTCCCCGGCGCCGAATCGGCCCGCATCTCCATCATCATCATCATCACGTACATCGTCGGACTCGGCGGCCTCAACCACATCATCGCCGGCTCCACCACCATGCTCTATCTGGTGGTCACCCACTCCATCTCTTGGGGCACCTACTTCACGGGCTTCTTCTTCCCCACCATCCTCGGCAACATCGTGGGAGGCGTCTCGCTAGTCGCAGCCCTCGGCCACGCCCAAGTTGTCGGCGGCAAGGAATAATTCACGCTGGCCTTATCAAGCACGAGGGATCGGCACTCAGGCTTAGAGGCCGTGATTCGAGGGTTCGGAGCGAGCAATTCCCTCCGAGGACTTGCGTAGCCAGCTTATTTCGTGGCGCCAGACACTTACATATTTTTCTTGAACAGGAGCAATAACTTCATCGACCGCCTCGGGTCTTTCGCAAACTCTTCCCCGGTCAGTGGCGTATTCATAAAATCGCTGTAGCCTGGAGTCTTCGCCGCCCCCCGGTCTTCTAGATCCCGGAACCCCATCGACCAGTCCGGAAAATCACGTTCCTCCGTGTTGCCTTGCAGCAACACCAGCACTCCTTTGTGCCGGCTGTCTGCGCCGATAGTAGCGGCCAGTTTCATCACCACTTCTTTTTCACCTTCCAATACCTGCAAGAAGTTTCCGTCCTTGTACAGCAGCATGCCCGTCAGGCCAAGATTCACATTATTTGTCTCTGACTTGTTCAGCAACTCTCGAAGCTCTGTCTTCGTAAATAATTTTGTCGCGGTACTGGCATACACGAAATGAAACATGGCACTCACCTCTCGCGTGAATTGTCGGGGGACGCCCGGGCCCGGAAAAAAAGCGCCCGCGGCGATAACTTCAAAGGGGAACTCCATTGTTACACACCGGGTCAAATCGGCAGCCACGCTTCGCAGCATACATGCCCAAAAAATAACGCAATGTCCTATCTTCGATCGCCCGCCGTCGCCATGCTTCTACCGCGAAAAATATCCTGTCTTCGAGCGTACCTTCAGCCCCGGACGTTTCGCGCGTATGACCACCTTCCGGAACGTGTCATCCGTGGTCTCATTCGTCGGGTAGTACGCTAGCTCGTACGACG
>JBBRZT010000030.1:0-20389 GCA_038236395.1 Candidatus Acidiferrales bacterium | reverse complement strand
TCGGTGGGGCCGCCCACAAACACGGAAGTGATGACCAACGGGCGGGTCATACGCACCACCCGCACCACGTCGTACAGCACACGATCATGTGTCCACTTGCTGATCGATTCGGCTTTCGTTTTCGAAAATCCGTAGTCGATCACGCGAGTCCAGTACTGGTCTACACCGTAGTAACGATCCGCCGCAAGCAACTCCTCGGTGCGCACCAGCCCCAATCCGTCAAAATAGTTCGAGGACATTACGTTGGCGCCGCCTTCGCCGCGATTCAGCGTTAGCAGCGTCACGCGCGCGCCCCGGCCGCGCGATTCGTAGGTCAACATGCCTCCGTCCTCATCGTCTGGGTGCGCAGTGACCATGATCAGGCTGGCCCGGGTGTGCAGTTTTTTGAGGCTCTGCCACAGCGCGGTGGATCCGCGATTGATCGGCAACTGCACCGGCGCCACGGCCGGCTTGATCGAAGAATCGTAAGGTGTCTGCGCGTACAGCGGCGAGAGTAACGACACAAATAGCAAGGCAAAGACAATGCGTTTCATGGTTGTCCTCGTGGAGAAACTATTGAATGCATGCGCATTTCGGAGTTGGCTAACCCGGTTCAGCACGCGGGCGGCGTTCGACCGCGTCCTCGCTGCTCCGCTTCGAAGTGAATTCCGGAGCAGCGAGGAAATCGACAGCGGCCTAGAAATAAAACTTCAGCGCGAACTGGAATTCACGCGGGTCGCCCACCGTGCCGCTGATATAGCCAAATCCGCCCGGCCCAATCGTGGAAGGGTCAAAGAACGAATTGGGGTTCGTGAAATTCGCGTGGTTGAAAGCGTTAAACGCTTCGGCGCGGAATTCGAAGCGCATGGCTTCCCTGATAGGGAAGGCCTTAAAAATGCTCAAATCCACGTTGCTCAAGCCCGGGCCGTGATATCTGCCCACCCCGCAATTGCCAAACGTCCCCGTAGCCGGGACTGCAAAAGCGGCGGCATTCAGCCAGGCGCCGCTGCGGGGATCGTCGGACGCGCCGGAGCGCGCATCGCCTATGCAATCCGGACGCGCCAGGAAAGCTCCCGTACCGGACTGGTCGACAGCGTTAAGTTGAATGGTGGTGCCCGTCTGGGCCGTAACGATGGAGTTCACCTGCCATCCGCCAAGGATGTAATTGATCGGGCCTTCGCGGTCCATCATTTTCTTGCCGTGTCCGAAAGGCAATGCGTACGTTACATACCCGACGATCCGGTGACGAACGTCGAATATGGAATTGCCGCGCTCCGCGGCGTAATTATAGGTATTCTCAGGGAACGCACCGCCGGTCAGGTTGTCCACATAGTCCGAGATGTTGTGGCTCCATGTATAACTGAGACCGTATGAAAGTCCCCCACTATAACGATGCCGCAGCGATACCAGCAGCGCGTTGTAGTTGGAATTTCCGTCGTTAGTAGCCAGTTCCAAAAACGAATGGTTGCCGGTCGTCGCATCGTTCAGATTTGGGTAAGGGAAATCCACGATGGGGTTACCGCCCGCGTCTGTTCCGGTGATAAAGCCTTGGTTGGCATTCCGCAGCCGGTTCATTTTTCTGGCCAGATTGCCGACGTAGCCGATGTCCAGAGAAGTATTCTTCATCAGCTGAATTTCCGGCCCAAAACTGAACTGCTGGACGTACCCACTCCGCTCGTTTGGATCCTGAGCGCGAATTTGAATCTGGGAGAGCACCACGTCGGTGGAGGTGAACCTGTCGATAGGGAATCCATCCTGAAGCTGAAATTCCGGCGTGTTGCTGCCCTTAAGCTGCGACAAGCTGTAAGAAATCACCGCCGGCGGATTCAGGGCCAAGATGCTTTCTGAACCGATGCGCACCGTGTGCTGGTAGAAGATGCCGTATCCTCCCCGCACGACAACTCTTTCAAAGGGGTGATAACTGAAGCCCAGCCTCGGCGCGAAGTCGTTCTTGTCGGGATGGACGAGCGCACGGTTGAACCAACCCGAAGCATTCGGGTCTGCTGTGATGATTTCCCCGCCGTTCGCCGGGCTAAAATTGCTGAGTTCGTTCTGGCGATTCAACAGAGGGGAGAAGAGTTCGTAGCGCAACCCATAAGTGACCGTCAGGTTCGGCCGCACCCGCCAGGTATCCTGTGCATACAGGCTGTTTCCGGTCACATAATTATGGACCACCGTAGGGGTGGTGAACAACACGCTGTCCACATCGCCCAGCAGAAAGTCTGGAACTCCAAAACTGCCGCCCGCAGTGTAGATGCCGTTGACTGCGATGACCCCTTGCGGCGCTCGAATATCCAGGAAATTTACGCCCGTCCGCCGGAACTCATACCCAAATTTGAAACTGTGATTACCCTTCAGCCAGCTCAAGTTATCCAGAAACTGCCAGACCTGCGAGATTTGAAATTGCGGGCGCCACGGCGAGGAACCCAGCCGTTGCAGGCCGTTGATTTCGATCGGTGGAATGCCCGCGCTGTTCGCGCCGTCGGGCACACCGCTAAGTCCAAACTGCGATGCCAAAGACTTGCCAAGCGTGAGCCCAACGGGGTCGCTGTGGGCATAATCACGGTTGAACCCGAAGCGGGCTTCGTTCAGGAGGCTGGGCCTGAAGGTATGGTCCCAGGACAAGGCTACTGAACGTTCGTGGATATTGTATGCCGTCGCGAAATTGCCGTTGCCTGCGACCGGATCGGAAGTCCAGGTTGGATCTTGGCGCTTGATGATGAACTGGCTGTAGCGCCCGAAGATGTGATTGGTGTTGTTGATAGTGTGATCGATGCGCACATCGAACGATTTGGTGTCGTTCGGAACGGGAGCCTGAAACAAATAATTCGCGCCGCCTGTCCAGCTCCCTGGCTGGCCCAGATTCGCCAGGTTGCCAAAATTCGGATCCGGGAAAAGGGCAATCAACTGTGCAGCGGTCGGGTCGATGCAACCGGGATTAATGACATTGGCCACCACACAGCCGGCTTGGCCGGCCACCGGAGAATCATTCAGCGCCGAGGGAAATTCCGTGAAGTTGCCTTCTTTCATCAAAGGCGTAGGAACGGTGGACAAGATGGTCGCGGCCTTGCGGCTGCTGAAAATCTGGAAGTCGCCGAAGAAAAAGGTCTTGTTCTTAATGATCGGTCCGCCGACCGTCGCGCCATATTGGTTCTGGGTGAAATGCCCGCGCGGAGTCTGATTACTAGCGCTGGACTTATTTTCGAACCGATTGGCGTCCAACACATCGTTGCGCAGAAATTCCCACAAATCCCCATGGAACTGGTTGGTGCCCGACTTGATGCTGGCGTTGATGACCGCGCCCGCGGAGGTGCCAAATTCCGAGGAATACGTGCGCGTCTGAATTCGAAATTCCTCCAGCGCGTCGGGAGGCGGCTGAATCACCTGTACAGAGCTTTCCTGCAGGTTGGTCGAACCGGAATTGTTGTCGATGCCGTCGAGTGAAAAGTAGTTCTGGGTTTCCAGGTTGCCGTTGGAGCTGAAACGATCCGGCGCGGTGTTGTTTGTATTGGTCAGGTTGCGTTGAATGCCCGCTTCGAGAAGCGCCAGGTCGGAATAGCGGCGCCCGTTGAGCGGAAGGTCATTAATCTGCTCGGACTGCACCACTCCTCCCAGGTCTGCGGACTCGGTTTGAAGCACCGGCGTCGCGGAGGAGACTTCAACGGTCTCGGTAGACGAGCCCACCTTCAATACGAAGTCCACTGCTGGGCGCGACTGCACGTCAATCTCCAGATTGGTATGCACGGCGGACTGGAAATTGGCAGCCTCCGCCTTTACGGTGTAGGTTCCCGGAGTGATGGCGCTGAACTGATAGCTGCCGTCACTATTGGTGGTCACTGAACGCGACACACCCGTGGCTTCGTTCGAAAGCGTGACAATGGCGCCGAGAATTGCTGCTCCGCTCGGGTCGCTAACCACGCCGACGATCGATCCGGTGTCAATTTGGGCGGAAACGAAACCAGGAAAAAGCAGAATCACGAGCACGGCGGCCAGAATTCCTGCGGCTGGTATTGCGCGACGCAATAGACTTTGCATGGTGTAGTACTCCCCTTTTCTGAACAAGGTGTCCAGGGCCCCTCGAGTTGTGCAAACGTTACCATAAGGCCTTTTTCATGTAAACATGAAGATAGAGGATTCCTCTTTTTCGTCTTCAGCCGCCCTGCCTGGCCCCCGATTTGATTTGCGTAACCCGGGGAGAGCCCTTTAATCTGGCTTGTTGCCGCGCACGCGTTGCGTGGCGGCGGGATTTTTGTCTGACACAGTTCCAAAAGTGTTCGATCGCGAGCCTATGGTCAACCGGCGCCAATTCTTGTGGAGTCTGGGAGGAGCGAGTGGCATGGCTTTACTGGGGCAAGCCCCCACACGCGCACGCTTTTTTCGAGAAATTACTCCATCCGCAAGTGGAATTCACTGGGTCCATGACAACGCCATGTCAGCGCAAAAATATTTGCCGGAAAGCCTCGGACCCGGTTGCGCCTTCCTCGATTACGACAACGATGGCTGGATGGATATTTATCTGGTGAATAGTGGCCCATCCGATTTTTTTCAGCCGAAGCAGCTCCTCCGCAACGCCTTGTACAAAAACAATCGCGACGGAACATTTACTGATGTCACGGAGCACGCCGGCGTTCCCGGCGGAACATTCGGAATGGGTGTCGCGGTGGGCGACTTCAACAACGACGGTTACCCCGATATGTTCGTCACCGCCTGCGGCCGCTCCTTGCTGTATCGAAATAATGGCGACGGCACTTTCACGGACGTCACTGTCAAGGCGGGGCTCGAAATCGACGGGTGGACCACCAGCGCCGTTTGGTTCGATTACGACAACGACGGCCGCCTGGACTTATTCGTGTGCAGTTTCGTCAGGTACCTGCCGGAGGACCGGCTTTCCTGCGGCGACAACGGCGCCGGGCAGAAATATTACTGCATCCCTCGCGCATTCCACCCCACGGTCAGTTTTCTGTTCCACAACAATGGAGACGGAACCTTCACTGAGGTCGGAAAGGATTCCGCCATCGGCAAGAGTCCGGGTAAAGCGCTGGGAGTGGTTGCCACGGATATAAATAACGATGGCCGCATGGATCTGTTCGTCGCCAACGACACCGTTCAGAATTTTCTGTTCGTAAACCGCGGCGGAAACCGGTGGGAGGAAAAATCGGTTCCCGCAGAAGTGGGATTCAGCGAAAACGGGCAGGCTCGTTCAGGCATGGGCGTGGACGCAGCCGATCTGGGCAACCGCGGCTGGCAAGACCTGTTTGTAGCCAATATCGATCAGGAAAAATTTTCGCTGTACCGCAATCTCAAGAATGAAACGTTCGAAGACATCGCTTCCTCGCAATCCATTGCCCAGGCCACCAGATTGTTGAGCGGCTGGGGGCTGCATTTTTTCGATTACGATAACGACGGAGAGTTGGACTTGATTCTGGCCAATGGCCATCCCGACGATATGGTTGCGCAGCGTTCTCAGACGGTGACGTACCGTGAACCGCTGCTCTTGTTTAAACAGAAAGACGGACGCTTCCGCAACGTCAGTGCTGACGCGGGGCCGGTATTTGCGAAAGATTTTTCGGCGCGCGGCCTGGCCGTGGGCGATATTGATAATGATGGCCGCCTGGATGTGCTTATCGGAGTAAATGGCGGCGCGCCGGTGCCGTTACAAAATCAGGCTGGTGCGGGGAATCACTGGCTGGGAATCAAATTGCAAGGCGTGACCTGCAATCGCGACGCGATTGGCGCGCAAATAACTTGGTCGGCCGGCGGCAAGAAGCGCTCGCGCTTGAAAAATGGCGGCGGAAGTTACCTTTCTTCTCATGATCCGCGGTTGGTCCTGGGGCTCGGTTCCGCTACAAAAGTCGATTGGCTGGAAATCCGCTGGCCGGCGCCGTCGACGGTGGTGCAAAGATTCACAAGTATTTCACCGGATCGCTACATAACAATCGTAGAGGGGCGGACGCCGTAGGGAGGAGGCCGTGATGTCTCGCGGGAAGAAGAGGTGTCACAGAATGGGTTCGCTGAAGACGCCATAAGAGTCAGCGATCCTCTCCCGACTCCACGATTGTGGCAATGAATTCTAAACCTTAGAAATTCTTGTTTTTTACCCACTGCTCCCGATTACGCCCTTCGATTGAACAGCGGAATAGACATCAAAAGTTACTGGTAAGCAGACCAACCGTTAGAGAGTGTCTGACAGCACACGCCCAATAGTTCTCGACCCAATAAGAATTCCGTTTTGGAATGACCCCTTGAATTGGCACAGTCGATGGGCACACTCTCCGTGAGAGGAAACACCAGTGGAGAGAAGGAAGCGATATTCCCGGAAGTTCCAGCGCGCGGCGGTAGAGCGGATGAAGAGCTGTGAAAGCGTCGATGAATTGGCCAAGGAGCTCGGGGTGACCTACAACACGAAGAGGCCGCACAGTGCGCTCGGCTACAGGCCGCCTGCCCCGGCGGCCTGTGGACCCTGGGGAGCAAATCCATCTTCACAGCCCATGGCTGTGATATAAAAAATCTCTCACTTCTCCTGGACTAAAACCTCGGGCCGGTCACTAGGAGATGCAAGAACACTTTTAGAAAGCGGAAAGTGTGCCCAAAGTTTTTGTGACAGTTTAAGGGGTCACCTCAAAAAGTCGAGAACAATTCGAGAACAAAACCCCCAAATACCATGCATTATCGTCATCGTTGACGCAGCAAGAAGCTAGACGAATCAGCTATATAGCAAATCTAGAAGCAACCGTTGGTCCCAGGTTCAAAGGACAATCACAAATCCTTTTCACAACTAGCTTGGTTCCACATGAATGGCTACGCGCGTGGAAACTTCTCGATATGCGTGCCTGCGTGAAACTGTGCCCTATTTTGTGCCCACCCTAGATCACAAACCGTGGGACACCGTAGTAATCAGCGAGGATTGAAATTGTCTGTACTAATCTTATAAATCAACACCATAACAAGTCGTAGCAAGCCACCGTGAAAGCAATTCGACAACTGATAAGGGCGAGGTCGGTGGTTCAAGTCCACCCAGGCCCACCATTTTCTTCGTAGACTTCTCCGCGCACTAGCGATTCTTATATGGGTCAATTCCATTCATGCGCAAATATATGACCATCTGTCCGTACATTTCCCAAGGATGAGATATTCCGGTTGTCACAAACATCAAGCGGGGTGCTTGGTTGCCACTTCACGGGTCCTTAGTTGGATTCATAAGATTTTGTTCGTCTAGCGTGCCAGTTGCTTCGCGCAAATCAGCAAACGAATCCTTCAGGAATTTCAGTATTTGTGCCTTTGTTTTAATAGAATCTGGGCCATTCTCATGCTCACCGATTTCAATCGCTGGATTCTCTCCCTGTAGGGCAGCGGCATTCATGAAATTCACTACAGCCACGTGCTTAGCCATCTGAGCGAACGTGCGCACTCCCCTAAATTCACCCTTGGTTGGAACAAATGAGTATTTCTTTTCGGGCATGGCTTCCGTTACAGCCTGTAGTGCTTGTTCCGTAGATTCAACATTCCTCTGCAAAACTTGCTTGATTGTGTCGAAGTCTTTTGGTGCTTCCGTCTGACCAAGAGCACCGCACGGGAGCGTGCAGCCGAACACCAACCACAGAATGCTCTTTTTCACGGAAATTCTCCCTTCAAGGGGAAGCGCTTACCGCAGTCCGTTCCAAAGCTATATCACATCCGTTTCGCTGGTGGCAGGTTGGTGTGCCGGTCTAAGGGGGTTGCCCCTGGTGACGGCCGCTTCATACACGCACCAAGTTGAGCAACGCGGTTCAAGATGGCACAGGATGCCCCACCATTCAAATCGCGCAAGTTGGTTGTCGCGTGACCGTGTCTACGGCATCTTTACCGAGTCGTCGAAAGTAAACTCAACATTGACAGTTTTTCCAGCCTCAACCTTTACAGGTGCAGCCTGGCCTGGGGTCTTGCTATACATCCCCAGCGACGAGCCGGAGGGAGGCGGCCCTTGCCTCTCGGCGTAACTTCCGCTTGGTTCATAAACTGATCCGACGTAAGCGGGTGATTTGGGCACGTCGTTAAAGGTCACCGTTCCATCTTTGGAGCTTGTGCTCATCACCGCAAACGCCATCACGTTGCTGTGCCCAAACTCTGGCGAATCGAAAAGGAACACCAAAATTTTGTGCTTTTCGTCTACCGTACCCGACCCTTTGTAGTGCACCTTCACCCGAAGGCCGCGCAGCGGCGAGCCTTCTTGTGCTCTTGCGTACTCCAACGCGAATACTGCGCATAGCATCAGAACAACACTGGCGGCGGCGCCAAAACCCTTCCTCATCATTCTGTCCTCCTCACGATCTAAATTGTGTTTGTTCCCCGGTTGGATCCCTTCTGCCTGGCGACTGAGACAGATTCTATTAGAACGCTCCCAGAAATAAAACCGATTCGTACGAAGTTCGCTCGGCCGCTTCAGGGGAAACGTTGCGTCACGAAAAATTGAAGTATAAGGAGTTACGAAGATTTGGCGGGACCGCTGGCCGCTGCCTTCGGGTCGTCGTGCTTCGGATCTAGGGGCTTCGGGTTCTGGGGCTTGGCGTCGTCGTGCTTCAGGTCGTCGGGTTTGGGGGCGTCGTGCTGCACGTGCTGCACTTCACCGTAGCGCGCCGCCAGCCAGCCGCGCAGTTCTTTGGGGTTGTAGTTGAATGGGCCCATGCCGCCGCGATAGGCGATGCGGCCGTGTTCGTCGATTACGTAGAGGCGCTCCGGCCAGGCGGAGTAGGCGTTTTCCGCGGAGTTGCCCATGTCGTCGACGCCGAAGGGCAAGGGATATTTGAAGCGGGAGATGAAATCGTTGGCGATGTCCAGGCGCTGTTTCAGATTTTTCGGCTGCGCGTAACACACATCATCTTTTACGTTGGATTTCATCTGCCACTCGTCGGTGGGATGCGCTTCGCGCACGTACACGGTCAGGAAGTCGGCGTGATCTTTATAGTCGTCGTAAATCTGTTTGATGTCGCCTACCTGGCGGCGAAAGGGCGGTCAGGTGAAACTGCCGAACACCAGGACTAAGGGCTTGGCACCGGTGCGTTCACGAATGTGAAAGCGATCGCTGCCATTCAACGCCACCAACCGCGCGTCCGGCGCGTCGTCGCCCACTTTCAACTTGCCGCGGTGCATGTGCGGCAAGGCGTAGCGCACCATTCCGTAGGCATCCTTGGGGCTTCCAGCCATCAGGGAAAGGCCGATGAACGCGATGATGAACAGCGCCAGCGCGACGCCGATGGTCCATTTCCAAAAAATTCTCAAGGGATTTTTCTCTGCGCCATAATCACACAGAAAGCCGCGCAGGCGGAATAATGTATAAGCATTATTGACGCGCAAAGCAGGTCGGGCAAGAATGCGTCCACACGTTCGGGCGCAGTCCTTGCCGCGTCCGTCATGGCAGTTTCACTCTAGTTCACATCCGGAGGGTCGCAGACAAAATGTCCGAGAGCACAATTATCGCCAATCAGAAGCAGATTCTCCGCAATCAGAAAGCCATCATCGCCAGTCAATCAGAAATCAAATCCAATCAGGCCGACATAAAGAAAAATCAGGCTACCATCCTGAAAAACCAGGGCAGCCTCGGTGCCATCCTCAAAAATCAGAAGCAGATCATGGCCCTGCTGCGACATTAGTCATCGTGCACGCCGCTTATTACTTCACGCCTTTTTCGGGATCCCAGGATCCCTGCAGGCGGCGGATGTAAACGATTTGGCCGATGTGATACGCGTTGTGCGTGCCGACGTGCGCGATTTCGGAGGCCGCGGCTTTCAGTTTCTCTTCGTCGGCGTCTTCCACCGCTTTTTCCCAGGCGCTCATCACCGCGTCGAGTTGCTGCACCGTGGCGGCCCAGGTTTTGGCGTCAAATTTGTCGAAGGTTTGTTCGTTATTGCCGTCGAACTTTGCCGGTGTCTCTCCTTTGAATTTTGCCAGCACCTGCTGGTTCCAGAAGACCAGGTGATAAGTGAGCTGACCAATGGAGTGGTTGCCCTTGCCGTCGCGCCAACTGGCTTGTTCCGCGGTCAGGCCCGCCACCGCCACGTTGGCGGGTACAAACCATTCTTTCTGGTTGTGGGTGGTACGCAGTTGCTCGAGCAAAATGCTCTTCAGCGTCACGGCTTTTTTCTCCTCCGGCTTCTTGTCCTGTCCTGCGGCAGCAACCGGACCATAGCCTGCGCTCCACAGCAGCAGCAAACACACCACCACGCTCTTTTTCATGTTGAGTCACCCCCTACTTGCTTTCGACGCCGAAAAATTCAGTTTGTTACTGGTGAATTCCCATCTCGGTCAAGAAATAGGCGTAGTCGAACGCCGTTTCGTGCAGCCGGTCGTAGCGTCCCGACGCCCCGCCATGTCCGGCGGGATTCATGTTGGTCTTCATAATTAAAGTGTTGTGGTCGGTGCGGGTGGCGCGCATCTTGGCCACGTATTTCGCAGGCTCCCAATACATCACCTGACTGTCGTTGAATGAGGTCCGCACCAGCATGTCGGGATAAGCCTTGGCTTCGATGTTGTCGTACGGAGAGTAGGTGATCATGTAATCGAACTCCGCTTTTTTCTTGGGATTTCCCCACTCTTCGAATTCTGGAACGGTCAGCGGAATGGTTTCGTCGAGCATGGTGTTGATCACATCCACAAACGGCACGCCCACCAGTGCAGCATGAAACAAATCAGGCCGCATGTTGAGCACCGCGCCCATCAGCAGGCCGCCGGCGCTTCGCCCTTCGATGACCAGCCGGTCTTTCGAGCCGTATCCCTGGGCCACCAGGTATTCCGCGGAGGCGATGAAGTCGGTGAAAGTATTTTTCTTGTGCATCATGCGCCCGTCATCGTGCCAGGCCTTGCCCATTTCGCCGCCGCCGCGAATGTGCGCCACAGCCACCACCACACCGCGATCGACCAGGCTGAAAATATCAGAATCAAAACGAATATCGTAGGACGCGCCGTACGATCCATAAGCCGTCAGATATATCGGGCCCTTTCCATCCATCTTGGCGCCCTTCAGATGCACTACGGAGACCGGCACCTTCACGCCGTCCGACGCGGGAACATAAATCTGCTCCACCGCATAACGCGCGCGGTCGTATCCGCCGGGCACTTCTTTCTGCTTCAGCAATGTAGATTTGCCGGTGGCCATATCGTATTCGAACACCGACCGCGGCGTAATGAAGGACTGGTAGCCATAGCGGAATTTGCTGGTGTCGAATTCGCGGTTTACGTACGGATAGCTGGAGTACGCCGGTTCCGGAAAATCGATGCGCTGAGATTTTCCGCTGGCCAGGTCCACTACCCGCAGTTGCGGCAAGCCATTCTCGCGTTCGCCGAGCACGTAATAATTTTTGAAGAAATCGGTGTCGTCCAGCATCACGCTGGCGCGCTCGGGCAGCACTTCCTGCCAGTTCGCGCTGCGCGGATGGGATACCGGCGTCTTGACCAGCCGGAAATTCCTGCCGGTATCGTTCACCCGGATATAGAAAAAATCTCCGTTGTGATCGGGATAATATTCGACGTCCTGTTTGCGCGGTTCCAGAATCTTAAATTCCGCCATGGGCTGGTCCGCGGGAATGTAACGCGCTTCGCTGGTAGTGTGGCTGCCGGAATACAAAAAGATAAACGCCTTACTGCGGGTCTTGCCCGCGTACACGTCGAATCGCTCGTCCTTCTCGTCATAGATCAACGTGTCAGCGCCGTCTGTCCCCGCGGTATGGCGGAAAGCCTGGTTTTGCCTTTTGGTGGTGGCGTCTTCCACGGTATAAAAAATTGTTTTGTTATCGTTGGCCCACACCACCGAGCCGACCCGCTCGGCGTGGTCCGGCAACATTTTTCCGGTGCGCAGATCCTTCACCGCCAGAATATATTGGCGAAAGCCGGTATTGTCCGTGGTATATGCCAGCAAATTTCCGTCATCGCTTACCGCGAATACCCGCACGGACATGAATTTCTGACCCTTGGCCAGCTCATTTTCGTCCAGCAGAATTTCTTCCTTGGCATCCATGCTGCCTTTTCTTCGGCAATAGATGGGGTACTGCTTCCCAGCTTCCGTGCGTGTGTAGTAGAAATAGTTCCCGTCTTTGTAAGGGACTTCCACGTCGGTCTCCTTAATGCGCCCGAGCATTTCGTCGTACAACTTCTTCTGCAAGCCATCCGTCGGCTTCATTACCGCGTCGGTGTAAGCGTTTTCGGCCTGCAGATAGGCGGCCACCTCGGGATTCGGTTTGTCGCGCAGCCAGAAGTAGTTATCGACCAGCGTGCGCCCGTTGATCTCCGTGGCCTTGGGAACCGTCTTGGCCACCGGCGGCTTCGGCGTGACGTTGGAATCATCGTCCGCGGCCGCGGCATACCCGCACGAGAGCAGCAGTGCGGCGATGGCCAGCGAAATCGTTCGAGCATGCTGAAAATTTAGATTTTTCATGGGTGTTCCCTTTAGAAGGCGTGCAAGCTGCGTCATTCTATACCAGAAATACGCGCTTGTTCTGAAGGCTGCGGCGAAAAACTCAGAGGCGGGCAGAAGTTCCCGGGGGCGGGAAATTAATCGTGCAGCACGACGTTCAGCAGCGAACTATGTACCTGCAGCCCGCCATTGTAGTGAATGAACCCCAACTTCCTGAATTTATTCATGAAAAAATTCACGCGGCTCCGCGTGGTTCCCACCAGCTCCGCCAGGGTCTCCTGCGAAATTTTCGCCACCAGCGTTTCCGGCTCACCCGCTTTTCCGTAGCGCGCCAGGATCAGCAGCGCCCGCGCCAGCCGCTTCTCGCTGGAATTAAATAATTGGTCCACCAGGTCGGCTTCGATCTTGATGTTGCGCTCCAGCATGTATTGAATGAATTTGTCCGCGAATTCACTCTGATCGTGAATTACGCGCATCATTTCACTTTTATCGATGACCATCGCATTCAGCGGCGCAATGGCCGTTGCGGTAGCCATGCGCACCGGATTGCCGATAATGCAGCCTTCGCCGACAAAATCGCCCGGGCCCAGAATGGCCAGCACCGCTTCTTTACCTTGAGGATTTACGATGGTGAGCTTGGCGTTTCCCGATTGGATATACAGCACGTTATTGCAGGGATCGTCCTGTGAAAAGAGCACCTGGCCCTTTTTGTACTTGGCGAGCCGGCGCGAGCTTCCGGCGTTGGACAGGTATTCGTCCACGTCGAACCGCGCAGCTTTCTTGGATTTCCTGGACGTCTTGGCCACCGGGCTGTACCTATCCACAGATAGTGTCACGAATAATGTCACAGGTAAATAGACTTAGGGGTGGTCGGGCCATATGTAGTACAGCGAACAATAAGTTGACCAGCGTCAGGGTCCGGGGTACTTTGCCAAGATGCAGTTCGCTTCCGCGAACCCGTGTTGTTGTACCTGCGATTTTACGCGGGGCGGGACGCGCTCGAGCACATAATTTAACTGCCGGAAGCGTCAAAGTTTTCGAGAAACCCGCTCACCAGAACAATGGTCCGCGGGTTCTTTCTTTTAGTGAAAATGTTTTTCGATCAATGCCGACGGGAGGAACACCATGGAACTTTGGAAGCCGGACCCGACTTTTTATCCTTCACCCAGACTGGCCGGCGCGGCACCGCCGGAAAAACACGCGTTCGTCGCGCTGCTGAATCCCAAATATGCCGATCGCGCCGACGCCATCGCGGTGGTGGATGTCGATCCCAAGTCACCAACGTATGCGCAGCAGGTCGGCCAAGTGGAAATGCCCAATATTGGCGATGAACTGCATCACTTTGGCTGGAACGCCTGCAGCGCCTGCCTGTGCCCCTACGCGCCGCACCCGCACACTGAGCGGCGCTACCTGGTGGTGCCCGGGATACGCTCGTCCAGAATTCACATCATCGATACCAAGCCCGATCCGCGAAAGCCGAAAATTGTGAAAGTTATCGAAGCGGAAACGATTGCGGCGCGCACCGGATATAGCCGACCGCACACCGTGCACTGCGGGCCGAACGGAATTTTTGTCAGCGCGCTGGGCGCTCCCAATGGCGACGGTCCCGCAGGAATATTCATGATCGATCCGGACAGCTTCGAAGTTCTTGGGAAATGGGAACTCGATCGCGGCCCGCAGTATTTCGGCTACGACTTCTGGTGGCACCTGGGCTATGACACGCTGATTTCCAGCGAGTGGGGCACGCCGAAAATGATTGAGTCGGGAGTGGTTCCCGAAATTTTGTTGAAAGGCGGTTATGGGCACTCGCTGCACGTCTGGGATTTGCGAAAACGCCGCCACGTGCAAACCCTTGATCTCGGAGCCGAGCAGCAGATGGTGCTGGAGCTTCGCCCCGCGCACGATCCAGCCAAGGCCTACGGATTTGCGGGCGTGGTCGTCTCGCTGAAAGATTTATCCGCTTCGGTCTGGCTGTGGCACCGCGAAAAAGACGCCTGGGCCGTAAAAAAAGTCATCGAGATTCCCGCCGAGCCCGCTGACCCAGAACAACTTCCTCCGCTGCTCAAGGGATTCAAAGCCGTGCCGCCGCTGGTGACCGACATCAACCTATCCCTCGACGACAAATTTCTGTACGTCTCCTCGTGGGGCACCGGAGAATTCCAGCAATACGATGTTTCCGATCCTTTCCATCCCAAACTAACCGGGTCTATCCACCTCGGCGGAATCGTGCGGCAAGCGGCGCATCCGCGGGCTCCGCAAACGCCGCTGAACGGCGGGCCGCAGATGGTGGAAGTCAGCCGCGACGGCAAGCGCGTTTATTTCACCAATTCCCTTTACGCTCCGTGGGACGAGCAGTTCTATCCCGAAGGCCTTCGCAGCTGGATGGTCAAGCTGGACACCAAACCGGAGGGCGGAATGGCTTTGGACCCGAAATTTTTCCTGGAGTTCGACGGTCTGCGCAGCCATCAGGTCCATCTCGAGGGCGGGGACGCTTCCTCCGATTCGTACTGCTACTCATGATGCACACGCAGGCATGGGCATGGGCCGCGCTGTTTTTGCTTGGCGCTTATCACGGAATAAATCCGGCGATGGGCTGGCTTTTCGCGGTCGCGCTTGGGCTGCAAAAACAAAATGACCGCGCGGTCTGGCAGGCGCTGTTGCCGATTGCCGCCGGACATGTGCTGGCGATTGGCGCAGTGCTTCTGGTCGCAGCGATCGCCGGGGCCGTGTTGCCGCTTCATGTGGTAAGAATCGGCGTCGCGGTGCTTCTCGTCGGTTTTGGCCTGTACCGCATCATGAGCAGAAAACATCCGCGCTTTGGCGGCATGCAGGTCGGCTTCCGTGACCTGACGATTTGGTCGTTCCTGATGGCGTGCGCCCATGGCGCGGGGTTGATGCTCTTGCCGGTTCTGCTGGGAATGTCCGGAGCGGGCTCGCAACATGACACGCACGCTATCGCATTCCCCGGCGTCGGCACACAAATGCTGGCCGTCGCGGTCCACACGCTCGGATATTTGCTCTTTACGGGAGCGATCGCCTGGGTCGTCTATAAAAAGCTGGGCCTGTCTGTTCTGCGCAAGGCCTGGCTCAATCTGGATTTCGTGTGGGCCACCGCGTTGATTGCTACCGCGGGATTGATGCTGCTGTTGCCGTAATTCGCTAAGTCAAATTATTGCGCGATATTGCCGGGATGAATGCCTTCATCCAAAACAAATGTGGCGCCGATCGCGCCTACCACTGCTGACTTGCGCGGCAGGGCAAGCCGCCGGCGAATGCGATACACACTCTCCACCCCGGTGCAGTGCGCGCCAACCAGATAAGCCAAACCGAACTCCTTCAATTTGTCGGCGGTCCAATCCACCTGCGTGTCGCTCGCCGCGAATAAATGCAGGCCGCCCACAATCGCATACACCGGAGTATTCGGAAACGCGGTCCGCGAAAACGTAAGTATGTTGACGACGCCGGCGTGCCCGCATCCGGTAATCAGCACCAGCCCGCGCGGGGTGTTGAGCACCAGCGACTGATCTTCCGGAATGTTGTCTTCCACCAGACCGTCGGGAGTGCGCACCTGTCCGGTGGCGCTCCAATTGCGCTCGGGAAAAACGCGCGGCACCGGCCCGGTAAGCCATCCGCCCGGAAATATTTCGGCGGCGGTGTCGTGCACGATGAACGTGCCGCCGGTCGCCTCGTAAGCCTTTTTAATGGCGATCATCTGGTTGTCTTCGCCGCCGGACTTCGTGGGCCGGCTGTAGAAAATTGCCTTGGCCACGTGCGCACGCGAAAGCGCCGCCGGATTTGTTTTCATCAATTCCTGCCGCAGGGTCATCAGCCCGCCAACGTGATCGTCGTGGTTGTGCGTCAAAATCACTTCCTGAACAGTGGCCAGATCGACGCCCAGTTCGCGCGCGTTTTGCAGCACTGTCTGCGGGCGCGCGCCGGTATCCACCAGCACGCGATGATCGCCGGCCTCCACCAGCGCCGAGAAACCCCATTCGCCAATACCCTTATCGGCGAGCATGGTCGAAAGAATGGTCACCTTCAGCGCGCGAACTTGCGCCGGCGGTGCCGTCTGCACTTCCGCGGAAGTGTTCGCAGAGTGTGCAGCATTTGCCACGCCGGTTATTTGCGCGCAGAACGAGGTGGCAATCAGCACGATGCCTGCGGCGACGACGGTTCGGAAAGAACGCATGCGTGCGAGTTTATCTGGCTGCAGCCAGCAAATCGATTTATTTTTTTAGACAATGGCCATACCAACGCCTGTACGATGTCATCCCGAACCCGCAATTTTGCGGGTTCGGGACCTGCAGTTTCCTGTTCTTGGTTATGTGCCTTCGCGCTGACATGAGAAAAGCATATTTCGCTTACGCTCTCGTTTTACTTTTCCTGACGAACGTCGCGCGCGCACAAGCGCCCATCAATTACCGCCTGCAATACTCGATACCCGGCGATTGCTGCGTTCACGTCCAGCTGGTTTTCACCGAACCGCTGCCCGCGCCAATCACACTGGTAATCCCGCGCACGTATCCCGGCGGATACGCGCAGATTCTGTACGACGCTTACGTGGATGGAGTCAACGCATTTGGCGCATCCGGCAAGTCGGTGGAAGTGAAGCGCGGGAAAGACGGACCGCGATGGAATGTTGGCAGCTCCGGAGAGACCGTCGAGCGCATTGAATACCAGATTGATGTCGCGCGCATGGAGAGCCAGATTCTTTCTTCCGACCAAACCTCCAAGGTGCGCCACGGATATGTTGGCCTGCTGGGTTATTCGGTGTTTGCTTATGTCGATGGCTTAGAGGATCGCGCCATCAATCTGGTTGTGAATGGGCCGGATGGCTGGCCGATCTTGACTACGCTGGCGCCAAAAGTGCCGGCTGCCGCGACGAGCACATCGGCACACGCGCGCGACTACTACGACTTTGCGGATTCGCAGATCCTGATGGGCCCGGAACTGCAGTTGCGGCGCTTTGAAGGGAAAATCCCGCTGATCCTGGCGGTCTATTCCGAGGCCGCAGTCGATCTCGATGCCGAAGGCGCATTGGCGCGCCAGGCGCTGGACGACGTGCAAGCATATTTTGGCGACACTCCGATTTCGCAATACACGGTTCAACTGGAATTTTTCAAGCCGCTGCCCGGGCATGACTACAACTTCAGCCAGGAACATGTGAATAGCGGCACCTTCAGTTTTTCTATCGATCGCCGGTTGAACGCGCCGATCACACCGGAACGCCGAGAATTAATCCTGGGCAATTACGCCCACCACATCGCTCACAGCTGGATTCCCAAACGCGCGTATGGAACGGGCTACCGTCCTTTCACCTGGGAACTGGCGCCAGTGATAGACACCATCTGGTTTAACGAAGGGTTTGGCCGCTACGCGAGCATCGCGGCTATCGCCAACGCGATGGCACCGGCGGAAGGCGCGGCCTATCGAGAAGCCGAGCTGGCATGGATGCGCCAAATCGTGGGCGCTGCCCCGCCATTTATTCAGAAAATGTCGCTGGAGACCCTGTCTCGCGAAGCATCATTCCTATATGCCGTGGATTTTCGCACCGGCAAGAATATTTTCTCCCGGGGAGCGCTGATGGCCGCGGAAATGGACGACCGCATCCGCGCAAAAACAAACGGAGAAAAAAGTCTCCGCGACGCTCTGCGCGCCCTGCTGGCCTGGAGCGAAAAAAATCACCGGGCATTCGAGCTAGAAGAAATGATGCAGGTTTTCAGGCAAGCGACTGGCGTCGACGTCCGCGACATTCTGAAGCGCTGGCAGGAACCGCCGGCAAAATAGCAAGGCGCAAGGAGACCAGCCCTGCCTTCGCGCCCATTTATTGCGCAGGCGGCGGTGGCGGAGGAGGAGGAGGCGCCGCAAATTTCGCGTCGTCCACCGGAACATTCTGCTTCATCTCTTCCACCTGGATGGTGAAGCGGTTTCCCGGCCGCGCCACCGTCCAGCGAAACGGCACTTTCACTCCATCCGCTTCGCGATAATCCGCATAATCAATCTCCGTGGGATTCAATCCCAGCGGACTTTGCGCATAACGCACCAGCCGCACCAGCAATCCGCTGTCCTTGTCCACATACAAGCGCAGCGACGGCCGTCCCTCGGCGCGGCCTTCCACCAGATAGGTGTCGTGGCCGTCGATTTTTTCGCCGTTTTCTACCGTAAATTTCGGATACAGCGCTTTCACGTTTTCCGCAAAATGCAGATCGGCATCCAGCCGCGCCGAATCGTTTTCCGAAGAGGACATCATGTGCACCGGGCG
The DNA here is from genome assembly GCA_038236395.1 of Candidatus Acidiferrales bacterium. Taxonomy (GTDB): domain Bacteria; phylum Acidobacteriota; class Terriglobia; order Acidiferrales; family UBA7541; genus Acidiferrum. The sequence continues at coordinate 1,766 of JBBRZT010000030.1, read as the reverse complement.
CCCCGGAAAACCCATCCAGCCGCGCTGTCCGTCAAACGCAGTCACGCTGTCGCCGCCTTTCAGGTGCATTGTCGAAGCGCGCTTGTCCGGCGCTTTCGAATACACCTCCGCCGGAAATGTTTCCCCGCCAAAAGCCATCAGCTTGCCGGTCTGGACCCGGCTGATAATTTTATCCAGCGCCGCAGCGCCGCCCACCGCCGCAAGATATTTGTCGAGTAATTCTTCCGGTTTGGGCAGCGCTACATTCTCGCCCGGTTTTTTCCCAGCAGCTCCCGGAGCCTCCGCTTCTTCTTCCTTGATTACGGGGATGCTCACGGGCATCGCCGCGCCACGGTGGCATGAATAGCAGGTGACTTCCAACCGCCCCTCAAAATTGTTTTTGTCGATGTTGAACATCATGGTCATCATGCCGCGCGCGATTTTCTTGGGCTTCTTCTCATCGCTGTCCATTTTTTCGCGGTTGTGACAGTAATCGCACTCCACCCCCAGCGACGCGGCGATAAATTGCATCGCGGGTATCAGCTGGTCCGCCGGAATGCCTTTCAATACCTGGATATTTTTGAATTGTTCTTCGGCAAGTTTCGGGCCGGAGTGACTCTGCTGCTGCGCTGTTGCGGCGGCACCACCCGCCGGCGGAGTTGAGCCAGTCTGCGGAGCCGGCCCTTGGGACTGCGCAGTCGCCAACGCTGCGATCACACTCAACGAAATGCCTGCAAGAATTACCAGCCAGCCCGCGCCATGCCGTTTCATATGTCATCTCCCGTGCAAACACGCAGGATTGTAGCAAAGCAGCCGCTTCGTTCACTTAATTTCATAAATGGGGAAGGGAGAAGGACTACGCGCTGATCTCGCCGCGCTTGGCCAGGTCGGTGATGCGGTCGGCGGCGCGAAACGCCAGCGCCTCTATGGTCATGGTCGGCTGGCCGCGCCCGGAAGTCACCAGGCTGCTGCCGTCGCACAGAAAAAGATTTTTCACATCGTGGGTGCGATGATCGGGATTGATCACCGAAGTTTTCGCGTCATTGCCCATCCGGCAGGTGCCCAGCAGGTGCACCGCGAACTCCTGCTCGACAATCGGGTAACTCCATTTCTTTTTCGCGTCCGCCGCGTCCAGCAGCTCCAGCGAGCGGTCATTCAGCCATCTCGACATCTTCAAATCGTTGGGATGATCCTTGTAAGTCATGCGCAAAGCCGGAAGGCCCCAGGCGTCTTTCAGGTCGGGATCCAGCGAAAAACTGTTGTCCTCGTTGGCCAGCGAAGTGGCGTGCGCGAAAACTTCCATGGTGCGGTTGAAATTTTCTCCCAATGCTTTTTTAAAGCCGCTGCCCCAGCGCGGCGCATCCGGCGGCAGCCCGTTCATCGCGAAACCGATGGGCGTAATATCGAAGCGCGCATCCAGCCCGCCGCCGCCGTAAAATCCGACTTTTTGCGGATCCATCTCATAAAAATCATGCAGGATGCGGCTCACCGCGAACCCCTTGTAGTCGTTCAGCGGATGTTCGAATACTCCCAGCGAAATTGCGCTGCTGTTGAGCATCAGATTTTTTCCAACTACGCCGCTGGAGTTCGCCAGCCCGTTTGGAAATTGCGGATTCGCGGACATCAGCAGCAGCCGCGGTGTCTCGGCTCCGTTGGCGCACACCACGACGGCTTTGGCTTTCTGCAAATGAGTATTTTTGTCTTTGTCGAAATAAGCCGCGCCGGTCACTCGCCCGCGCGAATCCATTTCAATTTTGTGCACGTAGGAGTCCGGCCGAATCTCGCAC
>JBBRZT010000029.1:0-20503 GCA_038236395.1 Candidatus Acidiferrales bacterium | reverse complement strand
GATCGAGAGATTACCAAACGAGCCGTGGTCGTCGATGCAGAGGTCGAAGAAAACGAGCAAAACAACCACTCACTGAAGTGAATGGAGACGTGTGCTCAAAAAAGATTTGACAGGGCCGACACTGTTAGAGATGTCCGGTAACCCGTGTCGGACATGCAAAAAAAGGGAAGGCTGCCCAAGGGAATGCATTTTTACCGAAGAGTTGGTGGCAAGCATGAAATCGTTTAACGTTTGGTACCGGGATTAGCGGGTTCTTCGCGCAAAATCAGGCGACCAGATGATCTTTCTTCCCAAGACGTCGTGCGTCTCGTAAGTGATTCCGTTTCACCATCCTCTTGGCCCAGTGCTCAAGAATTGTGTATGGCAAACCTACAAGCAAGAAGACGCCTAGGAATTTCCATCGTGACCAATCATGTTCGGCGGACCACCAAATAAGAAACAAGAATCCAAACGAGGCCACGACCCAGTTCGCAAAATGGATGACGATATATGCCCAAGGCCAACTACCAGTTTGTCGTCTGTAATGAGTCCACCAGCGAACCGTTTTGCGGCCGTCACTGTACAGGTTCGTGATCGTGGGCAGCACTCGTCCCGCCCCGCGCTTTAACTCTTCTAAGTTAGCCTCTCGCCGATTCTTCGCAGCATAGTTGTGCGATTCGGAAAGCGCGCTCACCAAATCCACGTCGCAGTCGGAACAGCGAGTGAATCCGGGGCGGTATTCTTGTCTGCAATGCGGGCAGAACATGATGGCGATGATACTACTCGTCTGGAAATACAAAGCGCGTTCAAGTGAGTGGATCAAGGCGACTGGTGGCTCGGTAACGGGTACCGGAAACTTGACCTGCTACCCAGTCGGGCAGGTGCGCATCCAACGGTGCGAGTGAGGCGTATAGTAATGGTATGAGTTTGCGGCGGATCACGGGATGCGCGGTGATGGCGTTGTTGCTGGCGAGCGTGGCGCTGCCGGCGATGTGCGGCGCATGCATGGATTTAGCTGCGAAACCGGCGTGCGGCGAAAAGCATGATGCTGGGGCGAGCGGGCATGAGCACGATTCCACGGTTATGGGCGGACATTGTGCCGATTGTGGAGACCACCCGGGAATTACTGGCAGGGAACTTGCACGGCATGCTCCCGTGTCGGAGTTTATGTTTCTCGATTGCGCGCGACGGATTTGCGTGCAGGCGGCGGGAGAACAGAACGCCACAATTTATCGCAATCGCGTCGATGCCCATCGTTTAGTTGGCGATCGAACAACTTTCGGAGTTCCGGCTGAAAATGCGGGTCTTGCGCTGCGGAAGGTTCATCGGAATGCTCTTGGAAGCGGTAAAATAGCGTCGGGAAATTCTGCGTACCATCCACTTGTAGTAAGCCTGAAGATTTAGTTCTCTCCCCATTCAAATCCTGAGTTGATTTTTTGTTGCGGCAACGCTTGCGCGCTGGTGCGTATTTTCGAAATTCAAAATGGGAAGAGGAAGTATGAGGGGATTAAGGGGATTTGCGGGCGTAGTTCTGTTGCTTTTGTGGTGTGCCTGGGCGCCGGAGGCGGCGAGCGCGCAAGGTACGGATGCTGCGCAGATGCAGGGCATGGATATGTCCGGCGGCAAGGCCAGCGACAAGAAGGATGAGCCAGGGATGATGATGCATATGCATCCTGAAACTTTTATTCAGGAGATTGAGCATCACAGCAGTTCGGGGACCAGCGCGGAGCCGAACTCGACGCCTACGCCGATGCTGATGGGCATGAAGGGGCAGTGGGAATTCATGTTTCACGCCAACATTTTTGTGGGCAACCTGCAGCAGTCGGGGGCGCGCGGGGCGGACAGATTTTTCTCGACCAACTGGTTCATGGGCATGGCGCAGCATAATGCCGGGCCGGGAGTGTTTACTGCGCGAGTGATGTTGAGCCTGGAGCCTGCCACGGTGACCGGGCGGCGGTATCCGCTACTTTTTCAGCAGGGCGAGACGGCTTTCGGACTGCCGATCGTGGATGGGCAGCATCCGCACGATTTCATCATGGAGCTGGCGGCGCTTTACGACGTCAAGTTGGGAGACAAAAGTCTGCTCTCTTTTTATTTTGCGCCCATTGGGGATCCGGCGATTGGGCCGACGGCGTATCCGCATCGGCCTTCGGCTATCGAAAACCCGGTAGGCACGCTGGGGCATCACCAGGAGGATTCGACGCACATTGTAAGTGATGTGGCTACGGTGGGATTTACGCACCGCATTGTGCGGCTGGAAGTTTCCGGATTTCACGGGCGCGAGCCGGACGAGTTTCGCTGGAACATCGATGCGGGAAAGTTGGATTCGTGGTCGACGCGACTGACGATACAACCCGGAAAAAACTGGAGCGGGCAATATTCTTATGGGCGGATTGTGAGCCCGGAGGCGTTGTTAGCGGGAGAGGATCAGGAACGGATGACCGCTTCGGTGATGTACAACCGGCCGCTGAAAAGCGGGACACTTGGCAGCGGAAACTGGGCAAGCACGGCGTTGTGGGGCCGTACGCGTTCGCTGCAGGATGGTTCGGTGTTCAACAGTTACCTGCTGGAGTCCACGCTGCGATTTTTTACGCGAAATTACGCGTGGACCAGGGTGGAGAACGCCGATCGGTCCAACGAATTGATTTTGGGTGAGAAGCCGCTGCCGCCCAGCTTTGAGGAACAACGCATCGGGCGGGTGCAGGCGTACACGTTTGGGTATTCGCGCGATATCGATGTGATTCCGCACGTGGGGTCGGCGCTAGGAGTGCAGTTCACGACGTATGGCGTGCCGGACGTGCTGAAACCGATTTACGGAGTTCACCCGGTGGGAGGGATGGTGTTTGTGCGATTTCGGCCTTACTCAGGGAATGACCGGTGAAGGCAGCGATTTGGTCGGTGCAAGGTTGATGTGTGGGTCAACCAGACGCCGAGTAATGCCAGATGGAAAATCTGCGGCGGGTGAAGTGAATACCCGATGTGCAAGAGAAGACGCCTCTATTAGGTTCATCAGGCGCCGGCTAGATCGAGATAAGGAAAAACATGAATTCTGAGAGAGGCGAAGACATGATGGCGGAAAATATCAAGCGGAGAGAATTCATCGGAGGGCTGGCGGCCGTGTCGGTGGCGGCGAAAGTGCCGGGGGCTCGCGGGCAAAGCAGTAATGGCGAGATGTCATATCGGACGCTGGGAAAAACGGGCGTGAAAGTATCGGCCATCGGGCTAGGTGGTTTTCACCTGGGGCTGTCGCACCTGGAAGAGCCGGATGCCATCAAGATTTTTCATGCGGCGGTCGACCGGGGAATTAATTTCTCGGACAACTCGTGGGATTACAACCAGGGCATCAGCGAAAAGCGGGTGGGCAAGGCGCTGAAGGGCGGTTATCGGGACAAGGTATTCGTAATGACCAAGTTTGACGGGCGCACCAAGGGCTCGGCGCTGAAGCAACTGGATGAGTCGCTGCAGCGGCTGGAAGTCGATCACGTCGACCTGTGGCAATTTCACGAAAATATTAGGCTGGAGGATCCCGACCGGTTTTTTGCCGAAGGTGGGGCGGTGGAAGCGATGCAGGAGGCGAAAAAGGCGGGAAAGATTCGCTTTATGGGATTCACGGGGCACAAAGATCCCAGCGTGCATTTGCGCATGCTGGAAATGGCGGATAAACGCGGATTCAGGTTTGATACGGCGCAAATGCCGCTGAACGTGATGGACGCACATTTTCGCAGCTTCGGGAAGGAAGTGGTTCCGGTGCTGGTGAGGAAACAGATGGGCGTGCTGGGGATGAAGCCGATGGGAAGCGGAAACATTCTGAAGGCGAAGGTGGTTACGCCGCTCGAATGTTTGCAGTATGCGTTGAGCTTGCCGACCTCGGTGGTGATTACCGGAGTGGACAGCATGGCGATTCTTGACCAGGCGTTTGAGGCGGCGAAAACGTATTCGACATTGAGCAAGATGGACATCGAGGCAATTTTGAAGAAGACCGAGACGGTGGCGGCGGACGGAAAGTATGAACCGTTCAAGACCACGCCGATATTTGACTCCACGGCCAGCCACCCGGAGTGGCTAGGCTACGCGGCGCTATCTTAGGAGCTGCGGGAACTTCCATAACTGAGACAGGAAATAACGTTAGTTGGACTACAGGAAATATGCGCCGAAACTACAGGACCAGCGGTATACGTGGTACGCGGCAATGGCAGCAATCTTCTTGCGGAAGATGTAGTACTAGTCTACGATTAAGCACTGTTTTATATGCGTCGCACGGCCCCTTGGGAAAATTTAAATTGTTTCCGTTGCTGTGGCAAGTGCATCAGTTTTTTCTGAGGTGTGGTTGAAGATAGAGTTTCAAGCGGCGCTTATTTTATCTCGTTCATACTAATAACGCCGTCTGTACCCGGCATTTTAAGGCAGGGCATCAAAAGCGAGTGGGGGAAATCGAAGTGGCGAAATCAGGGAGGAACGAGATGTCCAAGTGGTATGTAACTTTGGTGATGGGTGCGCTTCTAGCGCTACCGAGTTTTGCGCAACAGAGAAATACCGGCAGCGAGGATGGTGCAGCAGCCACGACCGAGACGGCGGAGAACGCGCCGGCTTCTTCGAACGCCGTGAATGTCGCCCCGGCACGGAATATATTTGCGTTGCCGGCGGCTCCGAGGCCGACACCATTTCCACCGTCCCTATTTTCAAGCGACGAGGAATTGGGACGCCAGGTACCGCGCTACGAATTCGCGTTTATGTACGAATATATAAATTTCAGGCCGGGAGAGCCGTTTGACGATTTCAATAATCACGGCGGCACCGGGTCGTTCACGTTTAATCCCAATCACTGGCTGGGATTGAACGCGGAAGTCGGTGGCACCACCTTCAGCCGGAGCCTCGTTCCCTTGGACGGCACCAATCATGACGTGGGCGGGATCACCACCTACCTATTCGGTCCGCGACTGAATCTTCGGAAATTTGACCGCTTCGTGCCCTTCGCGGAATTTTTGGTTGGTGGCGCCCGCGCGGGTTCGCAAACCACCGGTAACGTAACGCAATCGTCATTTGCGCTGGCGGCCGGGGGCGGAGTCGATCTGGTGCTGTGGAAGCACGTGGCTTGGCGGGTTGCTCAACTCGATTACCTGATGACTAATTTCTCCGGCCCGGGATTGGGCGTCGACAGCCGGCAGAACAATTTCCGGGCGGCCTCCGGCATTGTGCTGCGTTTCGGGATACCGAATCCGCCGCCTCCGCCGAACCGGCCGCCAGTCGCGGCATGCGCTGCGAGTCCAGCCTCGGTTTATGCCGGGTCGGGCGACAGCGTGGCGGTACACGTGACCGCCAGCGATCCGGATAGCGACACATTGACCTACAGCTATACTGCCACGGGCGGCACGGTGGAAGGCACCGGAGCCGACGGCCGTTGGACATCGACGGGCCTGAGCGCGGGTAACTACACGGTAAACGCCAAAGTAGACGACGGCAAGGGCGGAACAGCGACCTGCGCGGCGGATATCAGCGTGCAGCCGAAACCGAATCAGAATCCGACCATTACCTGCTCCACCGATCGCAGCCCGATTCAACCGGGTGAGCGCACCGGGATCACCTCGGTGGCCAGCGACCCGGACAACGACGAATTGACCTACAGCTACAGCACCACGGGCGGGCAGGTAACCGGTACGGGAGCGAAGGTAGAGTTTGACTCCACCGGATTGCAGGCCGGGAGTTACTCCGTGAAGTGCTCGGTCAGCGACGGCAAGGGAGGCACGGCCGATGCATCGACGAACGTCGATGTGCAGCAACCGCCGCCACCGCCGCAGGCGACCAAGGTAGGCGATTGCAGCTATGGCAAGCCGGGCAGTTCGCGTGTTGACAACGTCTGCAAGCGCGTGCTCGACGACGTAGCGCTGCGATTGAAGAACGATCCAAACGCCAAGCTGGTGATTACCGGCTATGCAGACCCCCGTGAAGCACGGGCCGCAAAGCTGGCCGATACGCGCGCAGATCTTGCCCGCAAGTTCCTAGGCGAGAAGGGCATCGATGCGTCGCGGGTGACCACCCGTACCGGAACGGCTTCGAAGGAGAAGGGCGCGGAGAAAGAAAACCGCCGCGTGGACTTCATCTTTGTGCCGGAAGGCGCAACTTACTAAACCGCACCGCAAGGTGCAACGTGTCGCTTCGCACCGTATAGCGGGAGGCACGTAGGCAGAATAAATTCGCCGGCTAAGTCGGATTGGTTTTCTGGCGGCGCTGCGAAGGATGGATAGAAAAAGCATCGGGCTCTTCTGGTCACTCCAGGAGGGCCCCTTTTTTTGAGGGCGAGCGCCGCTACGTGCGAGGGCAGGCGGCGGAGCCGAACCAAAATGGAACGACAGGGTTCCATTTCAGGAAAGTGTGGAAAGGGCGATGGTTTAGGCGAGAAAATGCGAATCGGGGAGTTACCGGAAGCGAATTATTCCCATAATAGAACTACCTCTGAATATTATCCTATAGTAATATCCTGATTTAGCGGTACATGCCGGGTTTCCTGAAACGGCACTTTGGGTGCAGGAGTAATGGTGCGGCCGGAAAGCCAGGCTTATTGCCGATGATTGAGGAAGCGCCAGTTCCAACGGCAGTGCTGCCAATGAACCTGCTGGTGGTGGACGACGAACAGCATGTGCGGCAGTTGTGCGCGGATGTGGCGGTTCAGAGCGGAATGAAGGTGACGGCGGTGGCCACAGCGGAAGAGGCGCTGGCGGTTCTGGGAAACTCCGTAGTGGACATCCTCATGACGGATTTAAAACTGCCAGAATCGAGCGGGCTGGATCTGCTGCAGCAGATCCACGACAGCCATCCGGAAGTGGCGGTGATTGTGTTGACGCAATACGGAACAATCGATTCGGCGGTAACTGCTACGCGCCTCGGCGCGGTGGACTACGTCACCAAACCATTCCGGCTGGAAGAGCTGCGCACCCGACTGGAGCGTGTGGCGCAGGCGGTTGAGTTGCAGCAGGAAAATCGGCTGCTGCGGGAGCAGTTGCGGACCCGGCCCGGATTTGGCGGCCTGATCGGTGTCTCCGCCAAGATGCAGCGCATTTACAAGATGATCGAGAAAGTCAGCCAGCATGAATACCCGGTGCTGATTCTGGGCGAAAGCGGCACGGGAAAAGAAATGGTGGCGCGCAGCGTGCATTTTTCCGGTCCGCGGAAGGACCGGCCGTTCGCGCCGGTGGACTGCTCCTCGCTGGTGCCTACCCTGATCGAATCGGAGCTGTTTGGTTATGTGAAGGGCGCGTTCACCGGAGCGATACAGGCGAAGCAGGGACTGCTGGAAGCGGCGGCGGGCGGCACGTTGTTTCTGGACGAAATTGGAGACATGCCGGTAGACCTGCAGGCCAAGCTGCTGCGCGCGTTGCAGGAACGCGAGGTGAAGCCGGTGGGGTCCACGGAGCGGAGACGCATCAACGTGCGGGTGATCGCCGCGACCAACCGGGATCTGGAATCGGCCATCCGCACCGGAGCGTTCCGCCAGGATTTATATTTTCGGCTGAACGTAGTGCAGATGAAGCTACCGGCCTTGCGCGACCGCAAGAGCGACATACCGCTGCTGGTAACTTCTTTCCTGGAAAAATTTTCAGGAATGCACGGGTCCACACGAACGATATCGGACGACGCGATGCGGCGGCTGATCACTTACGACTGGCCGGGGAACGTCCGTGAGCTGGAGAACGCCATTGAACGAGCGGTAGCGCTGGGCTCCGGGCCCATTCTCCACGTTGCGGACTTGCCGAGTAACCTGCATTATGCCTCGAGTGAACGGGCACCGGAGCGCAACGAGATCTTGCCTCTGGAAGAACTCGAGCGCCGCGCGATATTGAAGACCCTGCACGAAACGTCCGGCGACAAACTTTCGGCGGCGCGCATGCTGGGAATCGGGAAGACCACGCTGTATCGCAAACTGAAACAGTACAATATGAGGCCAGCGGAGGAGCAGTAGAGCCGCACAATGCCGGGACATCTGTCGGGCCGCGCCAAATGTTTATCAATGCGGTTACCGCCGATCGTGCTGCGAATGCTGCCTCCGTTTTTTTTCAGGTTACAGGCTGCTGCTTGATTTTTCATTTGGCAAAACGTAATTCTCATTTCCCTGCCTGACTAACGGTTGATCGTAGCCCACCCGACATTTCTCTTTTCGTTTTCATCTGAGCGTGTGAGCGTTGCGTTTTTTCGCACTCGCAGCACGCGCGTTGGAGTTTCACTCTGGGAATTGCAAGGGGTGAAAGTATCGACATGGGATGGTCCCGCGTTTGTCTCGCCAGCGACCTCGTTTAACTGATTGATTTTCCTACCCAAACTGTTTCCCGCCGTTGGGCCTGCTGGTGCAAGAGGTCTACAGGACCGCTTATTTGCAAGTTGGCACGAGCGAACCGGCGCTAGAGCAGGGGCAGTTGCGCAACGGGAAGAGTAGATCAGTTTCCGAGGTAGCACGCCGCAGATGAGAGTGTGGAGCAGGAAAAGCGAAGTTCCGGCAGCGATTGGAGTGGCGCGCGCGGCCAATAAAGGATTGTCGCGGAGGGAACTTCTGGAGAAAGCCTTGAACGCGCTGTCTACCGACGGGCGCGCGGATCGCGTCGGCGCGTGGCTCGCTCCGGCCGAACCGGAAATGAGCGAGATCCACGGTGCGGCGAGTTTCAGCGGCGTGGTGTGGGATCGCGACCGCGGAAACATGCCGGCCGAGTGGCGGCGGCTGTCACTCGAGGCGCCGTTGCCACAGGACGTGCTGTCGGCCGGGCGCTGCGTGGAGCAGGAACTGGAAGACGGGTCGCTGCCGATGATTGGCCCTCTGATGGAACTGCGGCGGGCCATGTGGGTGCCGATTGAAAGAGGAGGGCGGCTTCGCGGAGTGTTGCTGGCGGGCAGCCGCAGCAAGCACGGGGAGATGCCCAGGGAATTGTTCGAATCTGCCGCGGCGGAACTGGCGCTGGCGATTGAACTGGAGGAGGAGCAGCGCGTCGCGCGCGAGCAACACGCCGACCTGGGAGTGGTGAAGCAGATCCTCACCGGCCTGGACGGGAGTGCCGGAGCGGATACGGTTCTCGGCGAGCTGGTGGCCAGCTGCGCAGCCGTTTCGAAAGAGGGGAGCGGACTGGGAGCGGCGTTCGCAGCGATCGGGTATTTGGCGGACAACGGAAATTCCGGCGCGCCGCCGGAAATGGTTTTTCGCTGGAAAGCCGGGGACTCCAGCTGGACGCTGTCGATAGAAACTTCCCCGGCCGCAGGCATCTGGCACCGGGCAGTGGAAACGCGCCGCTTGACGGGTGCGCAGCCCGAAGGCCCGCCTCGTGGGAGCGCTCCACACCATTTGACCAACGACATGACCCGCGAAGTCACGCGCGTGGTGGCGATTCCACTCGAAGGTTGCGGAAGAATAATCGGAGTGCTGGTCGCCGGGCTGAGCGCGCATGCGGCATCGTTGGCGATTGTCGAGCGCCTGGAACTGCGGGCCGCTCTGGCGGCCACGGCGCTGGGCGCCTGGGAACATGCGCAGGAAGAAATACGGCAGGCGGCGCAAAGGGGCGCGCTTTTGGAACGGGTCCCGGAGGCGAGCATTTTACTGGACGAGCAGGGGCGCATCGCGGCGGTCAGCGAGAGCGCCAAAATGCTGTTGAACGAGCGGCAAGGAAGCGCCGTGGCCGGAGAACAAGTCGGGGGCGTGGGCGAACGGTTGATGGAATTATTCCAAACGAGCGACCAACCGCGGGTGGAGGCCTGGGCCTCGCGGGCGCTTTCGCCCGTCGCGGACCGGCGCGGCGAACGGCGCAGTGGTCCCGCGGAATTGCCGGAAGCGGTGTTGAGCAATGGGGTGCGGGTGCGCATCCGGCCGGCCATGCCTGCCGGCGGACCGTTTTCGGTGGTGACACTGGAAACCTGGCGCGATGCGGACACCGCGCCGGCCGATGGACGCGCGGAGCCGGAATTGCGCGGCGTACTCGAATGGCTGGACGAAGGAGTGATTCTTTTTGACGCGCAGGACAACGTGCGAGCGCTGAATACCCGCTTCCTGCAGATCGCGGGATTGAAGAGCGCGGACGCCGCAGACCTGGGAACACTGGACCGCTTGATTTTCAAATTGTCGGAGCACGTGGCCGACCCGTGGACTTTTGCGCAGCGCTGGCGCAACTTGGCGCGCGGGATCGATGGAGGCATTCGCGAAGAACTGGAACTGGTGCGGCCCGTGCAGCGAATTGTGCAGCGCTTGGCGCGGCCGATCGTGGACTCAGGCGGGCGCAAGCTGGGGAGAGTGGAAATTTACCGCGACCTTACTGCCCGGCGGGGATTCCAGTCGCGACTCTTGCGCACCGAAAAACTGGCGGCGCCTGGGCAACTGGTCACCGGCGTGGCGCACGAGCTCAACAATCCGCTGACCAGCATTCTGGGCTATTCACAAAGACTGCTGCAGAGCGAGGGCGCCGCTGGAAACGGGAGCGAGGTGCGGCACATTTTCGAGGAAGCGGAGCGGGCCGCCGCAATTCTGCGACAGCTGCTGCTGAACGCCCATGAGAACAAACCAGAATTGCGCACCGTGGCGCTGAACCAGGTGGTGCTGCAAACCGTCGAGCTGCAGCAAGCCAGTCTGGCGCAGGAAAACATCCGTGTGGAACTGGACCTGGACCCGGCGCTGCCGCTGGTTCACGGGGATGCCGGGCAACTGCAGCAGATTCTGACCAACCTGACGGGAAATGCGCGGCAGGCACTGGGACAAAGAGGCCGGGGAGGAACGATAAAGGTGCGCACCAGACAGGTTGGCGATCGGCGCGTTCTGCTGGAGATCGCCGACGACGGTCCCGGTATTTCCGCCGAGAACATGGAGCATATTTTCGATCCCTTTTTTACCACCAAGCCGGCGGGCACGGGCACGGGGCTCGGATTGGCGATTGTGCTGGGCATTGTGCGGGAACACGGCGGGCACATAAACGTCTCCAGCCCGCCGCAGGGCGGGGCGGTTTTTTCCATCGCGTTGCGCGCAGCAAGCAGCGCCTTCCGGCCGGACGAAGCGTCGTGGACCGGCGTGGGACGAAGAGAGATTCACGCCGCGCCCGAGGCGGGGGGGGAAATAGCGGCTTATCGCGGCGCGCCGGCGGCTGGCGGAAATGCGCCGGGCGCAAGAGCGGAAAAGTTTCCCAGTCCCGAGTGGCCGCGCATTCTGCCGCGAGCAGCCAATCGCATCCTGGTAGTGGAAGACGAGCCTACCGTGGCGCGACTGATCGCGGACGTGTTGGGGGACGAGGGGTTTCTAGTGGACGTGCTGCTGGACGGAAACGAGGCACTGGAGCAGGCGGGGCGCGAAAATTACGACCTGGTGATCTGCGATATGAAGATGCCGGGGCTCGACGGGCAGCATTTCTACAAGGGCCTGGTGCAGGCGGGCAACCGGCTGAGCGAGCGATTTCTGTTCGTCACCGGCGACGTGGTGTCGCAGCACACCCAACGGTTCATGGAACGCCACAACCTGCCGCACGTGGCCAAGCCGTTCCGGATGGAGGAACTGAAGGATCAGGTGCACGGCCTTCTGGATCTACACTTTACCCGCGAAGCACGGCCAGCGGAGACGAGAAACCTGGGATGAGGCGCGGGTAAGCGATGAGCGAAGCCAGGCAGACAATCTTGGTGATCAGCAATGACGCGTTGCTATGCGCGGCGGTGCGCCGCGATCTGGAGATGCGCCGCCCGGAGGTACGCGTTTCAGCGGTAAGCGGCATAGCGGCGGCATTGAGAATCATGGAAGCTGCGGCGCCGAGCGCGATCTTGCTGGCGGCAGAATCGCCCGATTATCTGCCAGACGGGCTACTTGACGGGCTGCCCGACTATCTGCCCGAGGGACCGCGAGAGGATTCGCAAGTCGCGGCGGGCAGCGGGGAATTGCGCGGCACCGTTCCGGCGCTGGACGCCGCGGTCAATGCCCTCGCGGAATACGCGCCGATCGTGGTGCTGGGGCAGGCCAACTGGGAGCCCGGGCTACAGGCTTTGATTGCGGCGGGTGAAGCGGATTACGTGCCCCGCAGCGAGGGATGCATCGCCATTGCCGCGGGACTGCTGGAACGCCGCCTGGCGCAGGCCAAGCCGCCCGCCGGCGGAGACTCCAATTTGACGGAAGACTGGGAAAAAGACTTTGCAGAAGTCCTGCGCCACGAATTGAACAATCCCTTGACGGGCATCCTGGGCAATGCCGAAATGTTGCTGTCGGAAATTATCAGGAGAACGATGGGCACTTGCCGAGCGGCGGGCTGCAGCGGGTGGAAACCATCGCGGCGCTGGCGATGAGAATGCGCGAGACCGTGCGGCAATTGAGCCAGGAATGGGAAGCCCGAAGCGAAGCGGTGCGCTCCGCGTAAGCGCAAACGTGGGCAGTCTCAGGCCACCGGGCGAGGCGAGCCGCCGATGTCCTCTGTTACGTGCCGGCTTGAGAGGCGTTGGCTGGAAACGGTTACCGGGGCGAGGACCCGGGCCTGCGAGCGACTTCTATGGAATGCCGCTACCAACAACAGCTGCGCGAAGACAAAATACCCGGCATTGAGACAGGCGGACAGCAGGAAGAAAACGATCTTGCCCTCAGCGGTCTGCGCGCCCAGCATGAGGACAGCGCTGGGCCATAGCAGGATGCAAGCGGCCTCGAGAGAACTCTGCAAAGACGCGTCGGACGGCGTGGCGCGCCCGATGGCGAATTGCACCAGGGCGAGTGCGACGCAGATCATGAACCCGGCAAGGGCGGCGCGTATAGCGGTGCGCTGGAGAGTGTCTAGGGCGGCTTTGTTCGCGATTTCTTCCGATTTGGAATTCATGCGATCGCTCCTCACAGTCGAGTACCGGTATTCTTAGGACTATCCTGAGTGAGTATTTCGGTTGCGGCTGATGGCGGCAAGCTCCGATTGACGGCTTGTGGCTTATCGGCGATTGACTCTTGGGCCACATTGGGGCTGGGGCTAACGGCGATAAGCGAGGATGGGTGCCTTCAAGGGCTATAGCCCGTTTATATTGAGTTGGTTGCGCGGAGGCTCAAGTCTGTCCGCGAAGGCATGCCGCCGGCTCCCTAAAGCAGAAAGTCGAAAGCCACCCGCAACGCCGGCGCGTGGAGCATCCGCATTTCGCCGAAATTGTAAAAGCGAAGAGGATGTCGAGGGGCAGAATGTAAACCACGTCTAGGGACTAAACTCGGACAGGCGCGTAGGGCGCCGCAATTTCGGCGAAAGTGGAAGGGATACCTGATAACCCTGTACTGCAGTGTAAAGGATGCCATGGGAAAGGCCAGATCAGGAGCGGAAGAGGACGGATTCGCGGTGGAACATTTTGACGGCAATGAAGATAGCGGCGCCGGCGTAGACGCAGGTGGAGAAGAAAATGAGGGCGATGGAGTTCCAGTGATACGTCCCGGTCATGAGTTCTTTGCAGAGCAGGCTGACGTTGAGAATGGGGATCAGGGAGAGCTTGGGGGTCAACTCGGCGCCAGGGAGCATGGCGGCGACGGCTGGGACGATGACCACGATCATAAGCGGGGAGATGTAGCTCTGGGCTTCTTTGTAACTCTTGGCGAAGAGCGCGATGGTGATCAGTACGGCGGAGAACAGGACCGCGAGGGGCACGGCTAACAGAAAGACGGAAAGCACCGCATCCAGGCCGATGGCAGCGGGCATGGCGGAGTCGGTCGATTCCGAAGGGCCGGCGGTGTGGAAATGCTGTAGGACCGCGGAAGAGACGCCCATGGAAGTGACCGAGAGAGCGGCGGTGGCCAACGAGGCAGTGAGCACCAGCAGGAATTTGCCGAGCACCAGGTGGGTGCGGGAAATGGGGCTGGAGAGAATGGTTTCCATGGTGGCGCGTTCTTTTTCTCCGGCGGTCAGGTCCATGGCGGGATACATGGCGCCGGTGAGGCACATGATGATGACCAGGTAAGGGATAATGCCGCCAAAAGTTTCTCCCGCTACTTTTTCGGGGGAGACCACGTTCTGCTGCTTGATGTCGAAGGATTTGAGAAGGCTGGCGGGTAGATGTTCGGCGGCCAGGCGTTCGCGCGCGTGCTCGTCACGGTAGTTGCTGAAGAATTTTTCGATGCGGGTGGCGGCGGTGGAAGACTTCAGGTCGCCGGAAAAAATGTAGATTTTCACCGGGGGAACCTGGTCGCCGGATGCGGATTGCAACCCGGGGGGGATTTCGACCGCGGCGCGAATTTTCTTGTTGGAAATCAGATCCACGTAAGTTGTCGCGGGCGGCACTACGATCAAGTCCTTGGCCTTGCTCAGGCTTTCGACGATCGCCGGGGAGTCACTCCCTCCTAGAATCATTATTTTTGAAGGTTCACGGTTAGCTTCGTCAAGAAGCGCGACAACCGCGTAGCCGACACCCACGGTCAGTACGGGAAAAAGCAAAATCGGAACGAGAATGGTGGAAATCAGCGTGCGGCGGTCGCGCAGCGCTTCGCGCAACTCCTTGCGATAAACGATGCCGATGTTGCGCCAGGACACGGTCAGGAGACCTCGGCGGCGACGTGCGGCGACACGATTTTCACGAAAATTTCCTCCAGATCGTTTTCCCGCCAGGTCTCGCGTAACTGCGCGGGGGTACCTTCGGCCAGCAGCTTGCCGTTGTGGATGATGCCCACCACGTCGCAGAGTTTTTCGACTTCGCTCATGATGTGGGTGGAGAGAATCACGGTTTTGCCGGACTGGCGGCATTCGCGGATGAAATTGACGATGGTGCGGGCGGCCATGATGTCCAGGCCGAGAGTGGGCTCGTCGAAAATCATGACCGGGGGATCGTGAACCAGGGTGCGGGCGATGGAGGTTTTCTGCTTCATGCCGGTGGAGAGTTTGTCGCAGCGGCGATCGCGGAAGGAGTCCATATCGAGGCGCTTGAAAATGTCGTCAACGCGCTTTTTCAGGGTGGCTTCGTCGAGGCCGTTGAGGCGGCCAAAATATTCGACCATTTCCTGGGCGGTGAGGCGGGGGTACAGGGCGGTGGCGGTAGAGAGGAAGCCGATGCTGGCGCGAACTTTTTCGGGATGCTCGACGATGTCGTGGCCGAAGACGATGGCAATGCCGTCGGTGGGCTCGAGAATGGTGGCCAGCATGCGCAGCGTGGTGGTTTTGCCGGCGCCGTTGGCGCCCAGCAGCCCGTAGATGCTGCCCGGGTTGCAGGTGAAGCTGACATTTTCTACGGCGGAGATTTGCCCGCGTTTTTTGTCATGGAAACGCTTGGACAAACCGCGGGCTTCGATCATCGCAGGACCCTTATAAAATTTACGACCAGTGCGCGCAAGCAAAGTGTACTACGCGATGCGGACCGGAAAGTTACGGGCTCGAACGGAAGTGCGGAAGAGGAACGTGGAGAAATTTGGCGCAGAGGCGGGTTAGTTCTTTATTAGATATTGGGAGTGGAAGCTGCTGCGAGGGATGTGCAGTTCCGGCGCTTTTGGGGCATCTAATTTACCAGGACGGAGCCGAAGGATTTTGGAGAAAGGCTCGCGGGGCTTGCTAGAATGGAGTGTTTGACGACTGACCTCAATCACTAGAACCCCGACAGGCGAAGCGCCGGGCTGGTGCAGCGCCGCGTAAGGCAATCGGCCCCGGGGAAACTCATGCATCGCGCGACTTGTGGCTTGAACGTGGCGATGAATAAGGAAACATGGATCAACGGAAGGTACGAAACCGGATACTGATTTTTCTGGCGGCCGCGGGAGTGGTGGCGTACCTGTTGGTGCGGCTGAGCGGGCGCGAGCCGGTGTTGAAGATTGCGGCGGTGATGCCGGTACGCGACAACCTGGTTTCTTCGATTTCCAGCAACGGGAAAGTGGAACCGATTGCGCCATACGTGGTGCGCGCGCCACTGGATACGTTTGTAGAAAAAGTGGCGGGTGTGGAGGGACAACCGGTAAAAAGAGGGCAACTGTTGATCGAGTTAAACGTGAAGGATGCCAGCGCGCAGCTGGCGGATGCGGAAGCCCGGCTGCTGCGGGCACGCGATGAGCTGCGCGCGGCGCAGGGCGGGGGAAAAACCGATGACGCGGCGCGAGTCGCGGGCGACCTGGCCAAAGCGCAAGGGGAACGCGACCGGTTGCAGGAAAATCACGACGCGCTGGAGCGGCTGATTGCCAAGCAGGCGGCCACGCGCGATGAGCTGGCGGCCAACGATCTGTCATTGAGCAACGCGCAGGCGGAAGTGAAGCGACTGAGCGCTGCGAAGCAGGAGTTCGATCGGGGAGTGAAACTGGACGCGGGGAAGTCTTCGCTGCAGGTGCAGCAGGCGCAGAGCGAGATTGCCGCGTTGAGAGAAAAGGTGGCCAGCGCGCGGATCACCGCGCCGGCGGATGGGACGCTGTACTCGCTGCCGGTAAAATCGGGAGATTACGTGAAGACCGGCGATTTGCTGGCGGAAATGGCGGATCTGCATCGCGTGCGGGTGCGAGCGTTTATCGATGAGCCGGAACTGGGCGCGCTGGAGTCGGGCGAGCCGGTGAAAATCACCTGGGACGCGCTGCCCAACCGCACGTGGACGGGCAAGACGGAAGTGATTCCCAAGCAGGTGGTGGCGCGGGGCACGCGCAGCGTGGGGGAATTGCTGTGCGCGGTGGACAACGACAAGCTGGAACTGCTGCCGAACATCAACGTGAACGTGAAGATTCATTCGAAAGAAAGAAACAACGTGCTGACTGTGCCACGCGCGGCGGTGGATGCGGAGGGCGGGCACCGCTACGTGTATGTGGTGATGAAGAATGCGTTGAACGTGGGGGGAAAATCGAGGCTGCAGCGGCGGGAAATTCAGATGGGGATCGCGGATTCCGGCAGCTTTGAGGTGGTCAGCGGATTAAATGAGAAGGAAATGGTGGCGCTGCCGGGAGATGCGGTGCTGCACGATGGGATGGCGGTGAAGATTGTGAACACGGATGCGTCGTACGTAAGGGGCCACCGGGATGGTGAGTAAACGGGGAGCGGCGCTGCTGGCCGTGGGATTGTTTTTGGGGATGACGAGCGTGGGGATTGCGGCGAGCGGCGCGCAGAGCGGCGATTTACTGGCGGGGCGCAAGGCATACGAAGCGAGCGACTACGAAAAAGCGGTGCAGATTCTGGAAGACGCGGCGGCGAAGAATCCGAGCGACGGAGCGATTCAATTATTGCTGGCGAAAAGTCACTTCGAGTTGCGGGAGTATGACGCGGCGATCGCCAGCGCGGAAAAAGCGGTGGCGATAGCTCCCGACAACTCGCTGTATCACGAATGGTTGGGGAGATCGTACGCGGAGAAAGCGTCGAAAGCTTCCTGGTTTTCAGCCTTGGGACTGGCCAAGAAGGCGCAGGGAGAATTTGAGACGGCGATAAAGCTGGACGCGAAAAATTATTCGGCGTTTCAGGCACTAATTGAGTTTGATTGCGCCGCTCCCGGTATCGCCGGCGGCGGGGAAGACAAAGCGCAGCCGAAGATTGCGCAGTTGGCGGCGATGGATGCGGGAGAAGGGCACTACGCGGCGGGGAATTGCCGGCGGCAGAAGAAGGACTTCAGCGCAGCGGAAGTGGAATTCGACAAGGCGCTGGCGAGCGCGAAATCGGCGGATCTGATTTTCGATATCGGAGATTATGCGCTGCGGCGGAGTCAGGCGGAGCGGCTGATGGCGGTGGCCGATGCCGGGCAGAAAGCATCGCCGGGCGACGTGCGCGCGAAGTTTTACAGGGCGGCGGCGCTGATCGTGAAGAAAGAAAAACCGGAAGAGGCGGAGAGGCTGCTGCGCGAATATTTGAAGAACGCTCCGTTGCGTACGGCCTATCCGCGGCCAACGGTGGCGCATGAATGGCTGGGGCGGCTCTTCGAAAACGAAAACAAACGCGATGCGGCATTGCGTGAATATGAAACCAGCGCGCAACTGGATCCCAAAAACAAAACGGCGCAGGAAGCGTTGAAGCGGCTCAGAAAGAGCTGAAATGCATCTGCGTGAAACGGTCTCGGTGGCCATCGATGCATTGCGCGCCAACAAATTGCGCGCGGCGCTGACGTCGCTGGGCGTGATCATCGGCAGCGCGTCGATCGTGCTGGTGGTGACGGTGGCGCTGACCAGCAAAAAATTCGTGATATCGCAGATCGAGGGCGTGGGCTCCAACCTGGTATGGGCGGAAATGGTGCACGCCACGGGAAAAGCCGAGCCGCTGAGTTACGAAATCACCATGGGCGACCTGGATGCGATGCAAGCCGCTTCGGGAGTGCTGGCGGTGGCTGGGACACGCGAGCTGCCGATGTCGGTGGTGGTGAGCGGCGTGGAGCGGCCGGTAAATCTGATCGGGGTGACCGAAGGTTTTCAAACCATCCGGCGGCTGGTGATCTATCGTGGGCGGTATTTTGATTCCGAAGATATGCAATCGCGCGGCAAGGTTTGTTTGATCACGAAGGAATTGTCGGAGCGGGTCTTCGGGCTGGAAAATCCCATCGGACGGCCGATTCGCATGGGGGAACTGACGTTCACGGTGATTGGAGTTTTTCGCGAACGGGTGGCGACATTTGGATTGTCGGAGATTCAGAAAGAGTCGGTGATTATTCCGCTGGGATTGATGAAGTACTATACCGGCCAGGATGTTTTGCGCGTGTTGTATGCGCAGGCGGCGAGTCCCGAAGCGGTGCCGGCAGTGGAGCGGCAGATGACGCAACTGCTGAAAACGCGGCATCCGCTGGAGGCGGAGTACAACGTTCAGACGCTGGTGGCGATTCTGGGGGCGGCGCGGACGATTTCGTTGGCTCTGACGATTGTGCTGCTGGTGATTGCGGCGATTGCGTTGTTGATCAGCGGCATCGGGATCATGAACATCATGCTGGTGACGGTGCGGGAGCGCACGCGGGAAATTGGGATTCGAAAAGCGATTGGAGCGGCGCGCAGGGAAATTCTGTACCAATTTTTGATTGAGGCTTTTTTGATCAGCGGCGGCGGCGCGGTGCTGGGAATTTTGATCGGGCTGGCGATTCCGGTGAGTATCCAACCGTTGTTGCCGGGGAATCTGCGCGTGCCCATCTCGGGGTTGAGCGTGATCGTGGCGTTTGTGGTGTCGTGTTCGACGGGATTATTTTTTGGGTATTTGCCGGCGAGCCAGGCGGCGCGCCTGCAGCCGATTGAGTCGTTGCGTTACGAGTGAGTTTGCGATTGTTTTTAACGGCGTTGAGAAGTGGCGAGGTGCGAACGTGAATCAGGGAAGCGGCAAGGGAACACGCATGCGAGGAATGCTCCGGCGCGGAGTTGCGGGCGCGATTTTGGGAGTCTTGGGCGGCGCGGCGGGTTACGCGCAAAGTTCTGGCGGGGATGCACGCGCGGTGGGCGTGACTTTGCGGCAGCAACCGCAGGAAACAACCGCGCCGCAGTCCGCGGTAGCGCAGAACGGAATGGTTTTAACGCTGAAGCGAGCGATTGAGCTGGCGCTGCAGAACAGTGCGGACCTGCAACTGGCGAGAATTCAGTCGCGGCTAGCAGACCATTCGGCGTTGATCACCAAAGCGGAATTTCTGCCCAATCTGTATGCGGGCTCGGGCGCCGGATATACGTATGGAATTCCGGAGACACCGGGCGGGCGCGCGCCGGCAATTTTTAATGTGAGTTACACGCAGCAAGTGTTGAACGAGCCGTTGCGCGGGCAGGCGAAAGAACTGCAGGAGCAGGCCCGGTCGCAGAAAATTGTTCTGGAAGATGTGCGAAACAGCGTGATCGTTCGCACGGCGATGGCGTACCTGGAGCTGGGAAAGGTGCGGCACTCGCTGGACCTGCTGCGGGCGGAACAGGAAAGCGCGGACAAGATCCTGGAGGTGACGCGCGGCAGAGAGGGAGAAGGATTCGAATTGCCGATCGAAGTGACGCGTGCACAACTGACCAAGGCGCAGGTGGTGCAGCGGATTTTGCAACTGGAAGGAAGGCAGGATGAGTTGGAAGTGTTTCTGCGGTCGCAGCTGGGGTTTACGGCGGACCAGGCAGTAGAAATTTTGCCTGAGGATTTGCCGGGCGAGGCAGAGCAAGAAGGCGCGAACCTGGTGGCGATGGCGCTGCAGAACAATACGGGGTTGCAGATCGCGGAGTCCGATGTGCGCGCGAAAGAATTCCGGCTGAAGGGCGAGAAGCGCGGATATTTTCCGACGCTGGAGCTGGTGAGCGTGTACAGCGTGCTGGGGAAATTCAACAACTACAACCAGTTCTTCAATAAATTTCAGCGAAATAATTTTAATGCCGGGATTCAGGTGCAGGTGCCCTTGTTCAGCGCGCGGACCAAGGCCAACGTCGGGCTGGCGGAAGTGAACCTGGATGTGGCGAAAGCGACCTTGAGCAACAAGAAGAGCGAGGTCAGTGCGGAGGTGCGCCAGAAGACGCGCAGTGTGCGGGAAAAAGATGCGGCCAAGGAAGTTGCGCGGCTGGAGCTGGAACTGGCGCAGCAGGATGTGGCGGTGTATCAATCGCAATACGCGGAAGGCAAATTGAATTTGCGCGAGGTGGAAAAGGCGCGGTTGAGCGAGAACGAACGGTGGATGGCGTACCTCGACGCGAATTTTCAGCGGCAGCAGG
>JBBRZT010000028.1:0-20873 GCA_038236395.1 Candidatus Acidiferrales bacterium | reverse complement strand
CGCCCACGGCATTCGGGTAAACGCCGTATGCCCTGCAGTGATTGAGACGGCCATGGCCGACCGCGCCTTTGCCGATCCGCAAGTGAATAAATTTGTTCTCAGCCAACACGCCCTCGGCCGTTTTGGCCGGGTCGGCGAAATTTCCGAAGCTGTTTTGTGGATGTGCTCCGACCTCTCGTCGTTCATGACCGGGCAATACCTGGTGCTCGATGGTGGCATGCTGGCCGGGCCGCATCCGCCCGGCTAGGTGACAGCTGAAATTAAATTGAGTTCCGCCAACTCAATTCGTGCGCTGTGCTCCGGTACGCGCCTGTTTGACAGCTTTTAACCCCGTCGCTACTATCAATCTGCACCGCTCTCAGACACAATTTTGCTTTGATCTCCTGCTTGTGCGGCGAAAGCACCCATGAAATTGGCCTATTTTGACTGTTTTTCGGGCATCAGCGGCGACATGACCCTCGGCGCGCTCGTCGATGCCGGCCTTTCTGCCGACGTGCTCCGCTCAGATCTGCGCGCTCTTCAGGTTCCGGGATGGCAGCTGACCACCGAAAAAGTCTGGAAAAATGGAATGTCCGCGACGTACGTGCGCGTGAAAACCGCAGATCAGCAGAAGCATCGCTCGCTCAGCACCATTCTCGAAATCCTTCAAAATTCTGCCCTGGCGCCGCCGGTGCGAGAGCGCGCCTCCGCAATTTTTAAGAAACTCGGAGAGGCGGAAGCGCACGTCCACGACGCGCCACTGGAAAAAGTCCACTTCCACGAAGTCGGCGCCGTCGACGCCATTGTCGACATCGTCGGCGCGTGCATCGGTTTTCATTCGCTGGGCATAGAGCGCTTCGCATGTTCGCCTCTCAACGTCGGCGGCGGCACCGCGAAAATGGCGCATGGTGTCCTGCCCGTTCCCGCGCCCGCCACTGCCAGATTGCTGCAAGGCGCGCCAACTTTCTCGAATGGCGTCCAGCGTGAACTGGTTACGCCCACAGGCGCGGCGATCGTCGCCACGTTATGCGATTCATTTGGGCCGCAGCCGCCCATGACCGTTTCGGCCATCGGCTATGGAGCCGGCACAGCCGACCTCGAAGGCCAGCCAAACGTGGTGCGCATCATGATTGGCGAGTCCGCTGAAAAGTCAGCGGCGGCGCTCGACGAAGAAATCTCCATTATTGAAGCCAATCTCGACGACATGAATCCGCAAATTTACGGATACGTTGTCGAGAAAGCTTTACTGGCGGGCGCGCTCGACGTCTACACCACCGCGCTGCAGATGAAAAAAAATCGTCCCGGCACGCTCCTTACGATTCTTTGCCGTCCGCAGGACGCCGAGGCGTTGACGTCTCTTATTTTTGCGGAGACAACTAGCTTCGGCGTTCGTACTCATCGCGCGCAACGTCGCGCACTGCCGCGCGAATGGGTGAACGTATCTACCTCTTACGGAACGGTGCGCATCAAACTTTCTCGTTCGAATGGTCACGTGCTGCACGCCGCGCCGGAGTATGATGACTGCCGCAAACTTGCCGTCGAAAATCAGGTCCCGTTGCAACAAGTGATCAGCGAAGCGTTGCGCTCCTACGAAGCAGGCGGGAAGAGCTGATCAAATTGTCCGCGGCGCGATAGAAACGCTGGCGGCGCATCAAAAAAAAGTCCAGGTCAAATAGAGGAAATGGCGACCGCAAAACCGAAGTATTACATCACCACTCCCATCTACTACGTAAACGCGCGGCCGCACCTCGGGCACACGTACACCACCATCGCGGCGGATGCCATCGCGCGCTACAAACAGATGCGCGGCTTCGATGTGCTTTTTCTCACCGGCACCGACGAACACGGCCAGAAAGTGGAGCGCTCCGCGAAAAAGAACGACGAATCGCCCATCGATTTTGTCGATCGCGTCTCTGCCGAGTATCGCGACCTCTGGAAACATTTGGGCCTGCGCGTCGACCGCTTCATTCGCACCACGGAAACCCGCCATGCCCACGCCGTCCAGCACCTTTTCCGCGAAATTCAAAACAACGGCTACGTTTACAAGGGCCACTACGAAGGGAACTACTGCGTTTCCGACGAAATGTATATTGACGACTCAACTCCCGGCGCTAATTGTCCCGAATGCGGACGGGCCACCGAGCGCGTGAAGGAAGAAAATTACTTTTTCCAGCTTTCCAAATTTGAAAAGCCGCTGCTGAATTATTACGAACAGCATCCGGAATTCATCCAACCCGAAGCCCGCCGCAATGAGGTAATTTCCTTCGTGCGCGGCGGTCTGCGCGATCTTTCTATCAGTCGCACTAGCCTGAAGTGGGGTATCCCCTGGCAGGGCGACGAAAAACACGTCTTTTACGTGTGGTCCGACGCCCTCACCAACTACATCACCGCGGTTGGCTACCCGATCAAGAAGGACGAATTCAACCGCTACTGGCCCGCGGATGTACATCTCGTCGGAAAAGAAATTATCCGTTTTCACGCGGTCTACTGGCCTGCATTCCTGATGGCCGCCGGTTTAGATCTGCCTAAGAAGGTCTTTGCCCACGGGCACCTCCTGTTCCACGACGAAAAAATGTCCAAATCCCGCGGCAATATTCAATCCGCGCAACCCATCGTTGGCGTGTTGGGCGTTGACGCGTTGCGCTATTTCCTGTTGCGCGAAATTGTTTTTGGCGGCGACGGAGGTTTCAGTCGCGAAGCCCTGATCGCCCGCTACAACAGCGACCTGGCCAACGGTCTCGGCAATCTCGCCAGCCGCACCGCCGCCATGATCGAGAAAAACTTCGGGGGAAAAGTCCCTAAATCCGCTGAGCTTCAGCCGCAGGACAAAGAACTCGCAAAAGTTGCACAGGAATCCATCGCCACGGTGCTCGAGCACTACGACCGCTTCGAATTTTCCCGCGCGCTCGAACTAATCTGGTCGGTGATCGCCGCGGCCGATAAATATCTGACCACCGAGCAGCCCTGGAGCCTGGGCGCTTCCGACGCGGACCAGCAGCGCCGTGGCACGATCCTCTGGGTCACCGCCGAAGTGTTGCGCATCGTCACGGCGCTCGCGCATCCGGTGCTGCCGGAAAGCACCGCGAAAGTGTGGAAACTGCTGGGACAGGCGAGCAATCTCGGCTCGCTGGAATTGGACAATTTGCGCTGGGGTCAGCTGTTACCCGACACCGCGCTTGGACAACTGCAACCATTGTTCCCACGCGTCGAAAAATCAGAAGCAATGGAGAGGATCGAAGCCATGGAAAACGAATCGCAAAAACCCGCCGCGGCGCCCGCGCCGGCCGCGCCAGCAACATCAACCGCTGCACCAGCTGCCGCTGCGACCGCTGCCGCGCCGTCTGCGCCCGAGAAAATCGGCATCGAGGACTTCACCAAAGTCGAGATGCGCGTTGGCCAGATTCAAACCGCCGAGCGCATCGTGGGCGCAGACAAATTGCTGAAGCTCACCGTGGACATCGGCACGGAAGTTCGCCAGATCTGCGCCGGCATTGCGCAATTCTACGAGCCAGAAAAACTCATCGGTCGCAAAGTAGCCGTGGTCGTCAATCTCGCGCCCCGCAAGCTTCGCGGAGTCGAATCCAACGGCATGATCGTCGCGGCCTCTGTCGGTCCGGAAGGCCGGCCCGTTCTCGCCGGATTCCTGGAAGACGTCGAAGTCGGTTCTCGGCTGAAATAGCCGGCTCACGAAGCGCCGCAAAAAATGGATCTCGTCGACTCCCACGCCCACATCGATTTCCCACAATTTGGGGACGACCGCGAAGCCATGCTGCAGCGCGCTCGGGATGCCGGTGTCACGGCGCTGCTGGCCATCGGCACAGGCCCCGGCCCCGAAAAACTCGATTCCGCTCTTCCATACGCCGAAAGTCATGACTGGATTTACGCCAGCATCGGCATTCATCCCCACGAAGCCAAACAAGTCACTCCGCAACATCTGCAAGATCTCGCCACTCTCGCCAAACATCCCAAAGTAATCGCCTGGGGAGAGGTCGGCCTAGATTATTTCTACGACCACTCGCCGCGCCACATTCAGCACAAAGTTTTTAGCGACCAGATGGCTCTCGCCCGCGAGGCCAAGCTACCCATCATCATCCACTGCCGCGACGCCTGGCCCGATTGCCTTCAACTCATCGAAGAAGTCTGGAGTCCCACAGGCATCGGCGGCATCCTGCATTGTTTCACTGGCACGCTTGAAGAAGCCCGCCGCGGACTTGACGCCGGTTTCATGATTTCCTTCGCGGGCAACTCCACGTATCCCAAAATGCAAAACATCCGCGACGTTGCCCGCGATATTCCCATCGACCGCATGCTGATCGAGACCGACTCGCCCTTCCTCGCTCCTCAGCCTTACCGCGGCAAGCGCAACGAGCCCGCCTACGTTAGGGAAGTGGCGCGTACGCTTGCGAGTGTGAGAAACTTGTCGCCGGAAGAACTCGCCGCAGCCACATCGGTTAATTTTCGGCGTTTCTTCCATCTCGCCCGGCCGCCTGAAGCTACGGCCGCTATACTTTAGTGAGGCTGCCGTCCGGTCTCACGATTCGCGCCATGCCAGGGGGAAGCCCATCGCGCTGCTGACCGTCAAGGAAATCTTCGATCTAGTCCGCGACGATCTCGTCCTCGTCGAAGAAGAGCTTACGCGGCAGAGCGCCACTGCGTTCGAACCGGTCTCCGAAATCACCAGTTATTTATTGGGCGGCGGCGGCAAGCGCCTGCGGCCGGCCCTGCTGATTCTCTGCAATCGCTACGCGGGCGCGCGCAGTCCCGGCGCAATCCGTCTGGCCGCCGTAGTCGAGCTTCTCCACAGCGCCACATTAATTCACGACGACGTGATTGACAGCGCCAACACCCGCCGCGGCCGCCCGTCCGCCAATTCCCGCTGGGGCAATCACCGCAGCGTGCTGGCCGGCGACTGGCTGTACATGCAGTCCTTCCAGATGGCTCTCGAAGAGCGCAATTTCCGCATCCTCGACATCCTCATTGACCTGACGCAAAAAATGGTCGAAGGCGAACTCATCCAACTCGAAAAAATCGGCCGCATCGACGTGACTGAAGACGATGCCTTGCGCCTGGCCACTTATAAAACCGCCTGCCTCTTCAGCGGTTGCGCTCGCCTCGGCGCGGTCCTCGCTGGACTTGAAGGCGAAGAGGAAGAAGCCCTCGCCGACTACGGCCGCTATGCAGGCCTGGCATTTCAGCTAGTTGATGACCTTCTGGATTTTACGGCTTCAGCGAAGCAACTTGGAAAACCGGTTCTCAGCGATTTGAAAGAAGGCAAAGTTACCCTGCCGCTCATTTACGCCATGGAAAATGGTCATCGCGACGCCCGCGAGCTGGTCGCCCAAGTTCTGGAAGAAAAAGAATTTCACTCCGTGCGTCCCGAAACCCTTGTGGCTTTGGTGCACGATTCCGGCGCGCTCGGCCGCGCCCGCGAACTGGCCCACGATTACGCCCGCCGCGCCAAGGCTTGCCTGAACGGGCACGGCTCCAGCGAATTCGGCCGCGCGCTGATGACCCTTCCGGATTTCATTCTCGCTCGCGAAAACTAAACCTTCGCCGCAGCGAATCGGGAACGCCATGCTTCCTTTCAAGATTGTTTATCACCCACGCTACGACTTGAACCTCGGCGCCCACGTTTTCCCTTCACAAAAATTTCGCCTTATCGCCGAAAAGCTGATCAGTTCCAAAGTAGCTGACGACACCGATTTTCGCGTCCCCGAACCCGCTTCCGACGCCGATCTCCTCCGCGTGCACACTACATCATGGGTTCATAAAATGAGAACCGGCACGCTCACCGCCAGCGAAATCATGAAACTCGAAGTTCCTTACTCTCCGGAACTCGCCGAAGCCGTGTGGCTTGCCGCAGGCGGCACTATTCTCGCGGCCCAATCGGCTCTGCGCGACGGATTCGGCGCAAATCTAAGCGGTGGCTTCCACCACGCCTACGCCAACCATGGCGAAGGCTTCTGCGCCATTCACGACGTCGCCGTTGCCGTCCGCCGCTTGCAAGCCGATGGAGACATCAAGACCGCCATGATCGTCGACACCGACGTGCACCACGGCAACGGCACCGCCTCAATTTTCGCCGACGATGCGTCGGTCTTCACTCTCTCTATTCACCAGGAAAATAATTACCCGGCTCACAAGCCCCCGTCCGACGTCGATCTCAACATGCCAGACGGAGCAGGCAACGACGCCTATGTCGCCGCGCTGATCCCCACGGTCGAACGTTGCCTCGATAAATTTCATCCCGACATTGTGTTTTATGTAGGCGGCGCCGACCCCTACGAAGAGGACCAGCTCGGCGGACTTTCGCTAACCATGGAAGGATTGAAACGCAGAGACCGCGAAGTATTCGAAGCCGCTCGCTCCCGCGGCATCCCCGTCGCCACTGCTCTGGCCGGTGGCTACGCACGACGCGTGGAAGACACCGTCGCGATTCACGTCAACAGCATCGTCGCGGCCAGGGAAGTCGCCGAGAAATATCCTGAAACTAAGGCGCGGAAGTCGCATGGGGCGATGTCTTAGCCGGCTCGTCCAGTGCCCGCCTCGCCGCCGCCGCCAAATCACGTTCGAACCCGTCCTCTCCAAACCCCTGCGCGCGATAGGCGATCTTGCCCTCGCGATCGATCACCACCACAGTCGGCAGGGAATTCACCGCCAGCAGATGATCCAACCCGTCCGCGAAAACCACCGGCACTTTGGGTTTTACGTCCTCGAGATAGGGCGCCACCAGGCTTTCGTCTTCATCGACATCCGCTTCCAGAAAAGAAATTTTCTGGTCGCCCTTGAACTGCGCCGCCACCCGTTCGAATTGCGGCTCCAGCGCCCGGCACGGGCCGCACCACGTGGCCCAAAAACTCACCACTACCACTGCGCCTTTCGTGTCCGCCAGCCGATACGGCGTTCCCTCCGGCGCTTTTCGCAACGTGAATTCGGAAATCTCGTGCGCGTCGGCATTTTTCTTTACGCCTTGGCCCGCCGTCTCCTGCGCCAATTCGTCATAGCTGCGAAGCAAGTATTCGCCCAGCCCGTCATCGGAGCCATGCGCCTGCCTCCAGGCGTTGCCGATCTTCCGGCGAATATCGCGCCGGGTCACGCCGTTGCCCGCTCCATCCGCCAGCGCAAAGGCGCGCGCGTACTGTTTGATAGCTTCCGCCGCGTCTTTATTCAGTTCCGCAACCTCGCCCAGCTTTTCGGCCGCTCCCGCGGTCGCCAGCGTCGCATAACTCGCTGCAAAGTCCTTCTGCGCCGACGAATTATCTCTCAGTTTCAGATACAGCTCACCGCGCAGCAACAAAACCGAGCTGCGGTCCCGCGCCTTAGCCGACTTCCATTCTTCAGCCGACATTTGCGGCGATTTCTCGTCCATCGCAGTGCGATCCACAAACGCCAGCACCCGCTCCGCGTAATTGACGGCCCGCTTCAATCCCGCCTCATCGCCGCCGCGCTGGAGCAGTTGAATCGCCACCAGCGTAATGGACATGTCATCCGGGGTTAGCGCCACAATGCGCTCCGCATAGTCTGCCGCGCGCGTTGCATCCCGAAGTTGCAGGCTGGCCTCCACCAGCGCGCGATAAATTTGCGGGCGCTGCTGCGACTGCGGATATTTCGCGAGGTATGCTTCGAGATTGCGAACCAGCGCCGCGCGGTCGCTTCCCGCGCTGCTGATCGCTTGCTGCAGTTCTTCGGCGGCGGGATCAGCCTTTGGAGCTGCCGCAGACTTCTTTTGGCTATCTGTTTTTTTATCTGGTGCGGGAGCGGGAGTCGCTGCCGGCGCCGGTTTCTGAGGTTCATTCTGCGCAAACGCCAACGCCGCGCCGCCCGCAACCAGCAGGATTAATGGGAAGAGTATTGAGATTTGGCGAAAACGCACCGACTGCATATCTCGATTCTAAAGTATTGGAAGGCTTCCTGCAGAACTTCGCGGAATAGAATTTCGCCAGAGATGGGAACTCTTTAAAAACCGACGCAACTTAGTTCGCGCCGCTCACATGAATTTCGCCCGACACAGTGTGAACTTCTACGCGCCCTCCGCCGTTCCCGATATGCGCCCGCAAAGAGTGTTTGCCCTGTTCTTCAATCACAATCGGAATATCCGCGCGGATTTCCCCGGAAATCGCTTCCGCCGCAAGTCGAAAACTTGAATTGGCCGGCACGTGCAGTTGCACTTTACCCGAAACCGTTTTCAGTTCCCAATACCCGTGTTCACCCGGATCGCCCTGCACCGTAATCCCGCCGGAAACGTCATGCGCCTTTACATCTCCCGTCGCCCCGTATATCTCGATAGCGCCGCTGGCGTCGTCGGCGTCCACTCGTCCAGCAGGTTTCTGTATCCGGATGGCTCCGCTAAGTGTATTGGCGCGCACGTCGCCCTTCGCATTGTTGATGGTCACGCTGCCGGAAGCGCTCGACGCGCGCACATCATCGCCAACACCATTGGCCTCCACCGAACCGCTCACGGTCGTCAGCTGCGCGTCCCGCTCCACACCTGCTACGTTGATCGAGCCTGACGCGCTCTGAGCGGTTACCGGCCCGCGCACATTCCGAATCGTCTGCGAACCGGAAACCACATTGGCGTTCACTTCCGTGTCGTGTGGAACCTCGATTTTATAAGTGATGTTGATGTTCCGAAAATTCGACACATGCTTTCCAACTCGAATGGTGTCGCCCTTTTGTTCTATTCCGGGATTCGCCAAAGTTTCCGCCAGCCGCTCTTTCGGTTTGTCGAATCCCATTCCGGTCGCGCGCACGTCCCCATGCACATGTATTTTCCCGTCGGCGCTACCGGTAATTTCCACGTCGCCCGAAGCATTAACCAGTTCCAATCGCGTATGTCCCGTCACCGAAAAGTCTCGATCGAACGCGCCGCTCACCGCGGGTCCGGACTCGCAACCAGCCAGCAGGATGCCGGCACTCATTGCCACGGCCCAAAGTGCCCAGTCCGAAAACGCCTGCTGACGATGAATGCTCACGCCATTTCCTCCGCAAAAGACAGCGTCGTCCAATCTGTTCGTAATACTTGTACCTGTTATGGATACGCAGGAAAAGCGGTTTATGTTCCCCGCGCCGCGCCGCGCCGTGCCGGTGGCGGTTTAGCCGGCCTTGGAAATCGTCTCGTTCAACGAGCCCTGGCGGTAGCCTTCAAGGTCGAGCGCCACGTACGCGAATCCGGCGGCTTTCAATCGCTGCGCTATCTTTGCAGGCATATCCGCAGAAAACGCCAGCGGCATCTCATCTGGGCTGATTTCCACCCGCGCCAGCCTATCGTGCAAGCGCACGCGAAATTGCCGGAACCCCAGATCGCGCAACGCCGCCTCCCCGCGCTCCACCAGCGCGAGCCTCTCAGGCGTCACTTCCGTTCCGTAAGGCAGCCGCGAAGACAGGCACGCCGACGCGGGACGGTCCCAGGTAGGCAAGCCGGCTCGCTCAGATAAAGCGCGAATCTCCGCTTTGGCCATCCCCACATCCAGAAGCGGCGCGAGCACCTGATGCTCCGTTGCGGCGCGATGTCCCGGCCGAAAATCGAGCGTATCGTCCGCATTCACCCCGTAACACACCGCGGCAAACTTGTGCTCCGCCGCCAGTTTATCCAGGACTCCGAACAATTCATCTTTGCAGAAATAGCAGCGGTCCGTGGCATTGGCGCGGTACGCGGGATTATCCATCTCGTGCGTTTCCACGAACTGATGGCGCACGCCCGATTCATGCACAAAATCCTCCACCATTGTTTTGTCGTGCGCGGAAAAGCTGGGCGAAAGTGCGGTAACCGACAAGGCTCGCCTGCCAATCGCTCGCTGCGCAGCCCACGCCAAATAAGCAGAGTCCGCTCCGCCGGAAAGCGCCACGATAACCGACGAGCATTCCGCCAGGCGCTCAAGCAAATCGCGCTCTTTTTGCTCCGCCGTGCGCGTCGTTCCTTCTGTCGCGCGAATGCGCACTAGTGAATTTCCCATGCTCATCAATTATAGCTCACCGGTCTCGTAAGCCGCTCCGGTGACCACCGTAAGCCCTTACTTGAAATCCATTAGAACGTCGACGGTTCCGCTATTCGCGTCTTTCTCCAGCCAGTGACCAATCGAGTCGTAATGCACCGGCAAATCGACGAAAATCTGCTCACGGTGGACCTGCAACTTCAAAAGAAAATCTTCAAATTTCGTTTTGTCAAAAACGTCGTCGCTCAAGATCGGCCATGCCGCGCGCAAGCGCCGCTCGGCAGTGGGCGAAATTTCAGTCAGCACCAGCTTGCCGAACTTGTATTCCCGTCCCTCGTTAATTTTTATGCGGTAGTACACGGTATGAGCCTGATCGTCAAAATCGGTTTCCGTTTCGACTTTGGCATCGAGATACCCCAGGTGCCCGTATTCCTCCTGCATGCGATCCCACGCCGCTTCCAACGTCATCCCGTTGGCGACGTCGCCTGTCTTTAGACCAATTAAATTATTCAGCGTGTATACCGACAACGAAGTGTTTCCCGTCCACTGCGCGCCTTTCCATTTATAGACCGGCCCCGGCGTTACCGGCACAAACACCGGAATCTGATCGGGCAATTTCTGATTGGGATTGCCGCTCAACCGTATTTCCGGCGGCCCCAGCTTGACGCGCAAATATCCTTGCTGAAGATAAATCGGCCGCACCTGCTCCGCCAGGAATAAATCGACCAGCATCCGCGAATACGCTTTTCCCTGAACCTCGTCCAGATGCTGCCGGATCGTCTTGTTTGCCGCCAGCGTCGCGTCGCCGAACTCGAGCTTCGAGATCTGCAACACCACATCCGCGATGCGAAACTCCTGCACCGTGCCCTCCCCGATGGGATTGGCAATGACCTGGTGCTCCACAGCGGTTTGCATGCCGCGCGAAGCCGTGAGCTCCCCCAGAATCGCGGCCACCCGGTCCACTGTGGCGCCCCCTTCCGGTAGGGTACCGTCATAAAACGGCAAATCTTTTTTAATCGCCTCCGACAATTCACCTTCGGTGAACCACGGAAAATTATCGAAGTACGCCGGGATTCTGGGAGACTCCACCACCTTGAATGTCAGGAATAACCCGCCTTCTTCCTTTGCCTGGAATGTATAGTTCACGCTCGAAAAAAGGCCGGTCTGCACCAGGCGGTCCGCCGCGGCTTGCAAGTCCGGCTTTCCCACCGGGCTACCCACGGTCAATCCGGATAGCACAATCAGCTGAGGCTCGCTCAGGTGTTTAATCCCTTCAGCGTGAATGGTCTTGAGAATAGCCGCGGAAGCGTCCGCGTTTTGGGCCCGCGCTACATAATCTGCAATACCGGAGAGCGCGAAAACTACGCAAGCGGACATGAGTAACCGGAAGGAGCGTCGACGCATTCGTTTATTCTATCGGAAATTCGCTGCAGGATTCGCCGCCCCTCTGATTACTTGGCGGATTACTCGACGGTGACTGACTTGGCCAAGTTTCTCGGCTGGTCCACGTCGCATCCGCGCCGTACGGCAATGTGATATGCCAGCAGTTGCAACGGGATGATCTCGAGCAGCGGAGACAATAATTCCGGCACCGGCGGCAACTCGATGATGTAGTTCGAAGCCGCGCGTGCCAGGCGGTCATTCTCCGTGGCGATGGTAATCACGATGCCGTCTCGCGCTTTCACTTCCTGAATATTCGAAACGCTTTTTTCGTAACGCGTCATCGAATCTGGGTCGCTCTCGTCTCGCGTGGCCAGCACCACCACCGGCAGATTCTCATCGATCAGCGCGTTGGGCCCGTGCTTCATTTCTCCCGCCGGATAGCCTTCGGCGTGAATGTAGGAAATTTCCTTGAGCTTCAGAGCTCCTTCAAGCGCGATAGGGTAGTGGATGCCCCGGCCCAGATACAAAAAATCACTGTAGCGGAATAATTGCTTGCCCAGGTTCTCGTAGAGGCCGGTTTCCTCGGCCTGCAGAACTCGTTCCATCTTGTGCGGCAAGCGAGTGATTTCCTGCATCAACTTGATCGCGCACTCGCTGGTTATTCTTCCGCGAACCTGCCCTAGATAAGCCGCCAGTAGCAAAAGCGCAGTCAACTGCGCGGTGAAGGCCTTGGTCGAGGCCACGCCAATCTCCGGCCCGGCGTGCGTCGGGATAGTTCCCGCAGCTTCGCGGGTAATCATCGACCCCATCACATTACAGATCGCCAGCGTCGGCGAACCCTTGCTCTTGGCTTCCCGCTGCGCTGCCAAAGTGTCGGCCGTCTCGCCCGACTGGCTGATGCAGACCGTCAGCGCCTTGGAATCCAGGATAGGATCGCGATAACGAAACTCGCTTCCGTAATCCACTTCCACCGGAACGCGCGCCAGTTTTTCAATCATGAATTTCGCGGCCAGACCGGCATGCCAGCTGGTGCCGCAAGCTACGATGCGCACATTTTCGAAATTCCGAAACTGGTCTTCGGTAATACGCATTTCATCCAGAAAAATCTTTCCGGTGTCCTGCGAAATGCGCCCCAGCAGGGTGTCACGCACCGCCCGCGGCTGCTCGAAAATTTCCTTCTGCATGAAATGCTTGTAGCCGCCTTTTTCCACCATGATGGGATCCCAGGCCACGTGCTGCGTGGGGCGCTGGACGGCCTTTCCATCGTGATCCATCACTTTCACGCCATCGCGCGTCAATACCGCGATATCGCCGTCGGCCAGAAAAAACATTTCCCGCGTATGTTGCAGGATCGCCGGAATATCGCTGGCCACGAAATATTCCCCGTCCCCGATGCCAACCACCGAAGGCGGACCCAGCCGCGCCGCGACAATCTTCATGGGATCTTTGGCCGACAGGAATACCAGCGCGTAGATGCCCCGCAATTCCTTCAGCGTCAGCCGCACCGCTTCTTCCAGCGGCACATTCCTCGCGGAATAATGCTCCACCAGGTGGGCGACAATTTCCGTATCCGTTTCGGTTACGAATTTGTGACCTTCGCGCTGCAGCCGTTCCTTCAGTTCCAGGTAATTTTCGATGATCCCGTTGTGCACCACCACGATTTGTCCGCTGCAATCCCGGTGCGGGTGCGCATTTTCTTCCGTCGGGCGTCCATGCGTGGCCCACCGCGTGTGCCCGATGCCATACGTTCCTTCAATCGGCGATTTGGCGATCACTTCTTCCAGGTTGCGAAGTTTCCCGGCGGCGCGGCGAATTTCCAGTTTGCCCTTGTAGGTGACTACCGCGATGCCGGCGGAGTCGTATCCCCGGTATTCCAGCTTTCGCAAACCCTCGATGATCACCGGAACTACTTTTTTAGGGCCGATGTAGCCGACAATACCGCACATGAAAGGGCGCTCCTGACGATGCTTTTCAAGGTTAACACGCGAGAAAACTGACGAGGCAAAATCGCGGGTAGGTGTCGCGAAACAGGTTATGGCTGAATGGGTTCGTCCGGTGCCGGAGCTAAATCGTACGTCGTCAGCCGTTCGGTCGAATCAAAATGAAATGTCACTCGCGCAGTCGCCGGCCGTAGCGTCTCCGTATCGATGTGGCGAACGACTGCAACAATCGTGTGCGGCTTCGGGGAGTCTTCCACTCGATAGCCGCGGCTGCTCAAGAACACGCCCACCCTTGTCATGGTCGTGCCTTTCGGCAACTCCGCGTCCAGCATTTCATCGATCTTGCGCAGGTGCGGGTCGGAGCTGTGCGCGCTTGTCTTGCACCCGGCTACGCCTGCTACAAGCGCGATCGCCAGCGCCACCCCGAAGAGTACGGAGTTCCGGGATTGCAAGTCTCGAAAAAAGTGGTATCGGCGGAACATGTGGTCAGTCAATGATTTCAAAGCGGTATTCTTCAATGACTGGATTAGTCAGCACTTCCTTGGAAATGCGCTCCAGTTGGCTTTGCGCCTCCTCGCGGCTCCAGCCGTTCAGTTCCAGCACAAAAAACTTCCCCTGCCGTACGTCCTTCACTTGCGCATAACCCAACCCGGACAGCGCGTGTTGGATGGTTTGTCCCTGCGGGTCCAGCACCGTGCGTTTTGGCATAACCCAGACGTGTGCTTTCATCGCCCGATTATAACATTTGAGTTTGTTTTCACTGCCGGACCGTTTCCCAAGAAGCACAGCAGCGGAACACCGCTAGTTTTGCCGTCCTAATCCGCAAGATCGCTCGTGGGTGCCCCACCCTCGGATTTTTGAGGGTGGGTCTTTCTTTTGCGGCGATTCCCGAAGCGTGAAAGGTTCTATCAGTCCGCCGAACCAGAAAAAGCGTGGTCAAAACCCATCTTCACCATGCCTGCAAGTTCATCCTCGTGCAAGCCCATCCTCGCGGCGCTCTCATATTCCTCGCTCAGGCTGGTGTGAAACATCGCTGGATCATCTGTGGATATCACCACAGGTATTCCATGCCGAAGCAAAAAAGGAAGCGGATGCCGCTCGACCTGCGCCGTCTCAACTCCCATCTGCTTTGCCAGTGCTCCCGTCCTTATATTGCTCACCGGGCAAATTTCCAGAGGAATTCGCCGCTCCGCCAGCAAGTCCATCAGCCCTGGATCGTGGGTCGCAGCGATGCCATGTCCAATGCGCTCGACGCCCAACAACTCGATTGCCTCCCAAATTTCTTTGGGCCCGCCAATTTCGCCCGCATGCATCAAACGATGCAGTCCAAGCTCTCCGGCAGCGTCGTACACTCCCCGGAATTCCTTCGCAGGCACGCTCAACTCGTCACCACCAATACCAAACGCCACAATCGATCTCGACCCGCATCGCGCGGCGGCCTCCACCACTTTCATGGCCGCCTCGGCTCCGAATTGCCTGACCGCGTCGAACACAAAATTAAAACTCAATCCGCGACCCCGAAACGATTCAGCAGCCGCCAAAATGGCCTCAAAGTTTTTCTCGACGGATTGCTGCCGCAGCAGCATCACCCCAATCGAAAGAGTCACCTCCGCGTAAACGACATGCTGAGCCAACAGTTGTTTCCCCAGATCGCGCAATGCCAAGCCGTAATCGTCCGGTTCTCGCAACAGCGAACACACCCACTTGAAAGCCTCAATAAATTCCATGAAATCGCGATACGCGTAGCGGCGCCGCACTTCTTCTTCGCCCAGCGCGATTCCGTGTTTTGCAGCCAGCGCCACCAGCGTCGCAGGCTGCAGCGATCCTTCAAGGTGCAAATGGAGTTCAGCTTTTGGCAGGGAATGAAATGCGTCTGAAAGCAGCCCCGGCGGCATCGCGGGTGTCAGTGCGGAAGCTGCGGCCGGCCCGCATTCATCCACGCCGTCAGCCAATACGACCCGACATCGGTAGCCGCATCGGAGAGCTGCCGGATCAGAATCACCGCTGCGGCGTTATAGAAGTGATCGTAGTACTCGTCGTTGTAAGTGTTCTGCGAGTGGCGCGAGTTGCGGTCCGCCAGCAGAATCGTCTCCAGCCAGCTGTGCGAGCTCAGGCAAGCTTCAAACGCATGATCGGTGGGATCGTTGATATACGTAGCGTCATTCGGCCGCATCGGAAAAAACGAGGAGTAGCGGTCAATCAAAGTCGTGCCAAATCGATCGTTGATCCCCGTTTGCCCTGTGAGCCGGCCGTCAAAATCTTCCGTAGTATTGAAAGGGTCGTGCGCTTCCGCCACGTAATTGGCCAGAATCGCGGCGTCCAGTTTCGCTTCGTCCCAATGGCCGGCTTTGATAGCTTCCGTCAGTTTCTGGCTGTACACCCCGATTTGCCAGGGAAGCAATCCATTCGCCTGCAGTTTGGTCTTTCCAAATTTCGTCACCGCCGCCTTGTAACTGCGCGGCAGCCCGTCGTAAGGGAATCGCCCGTATTTATCCAGATACAAAAAATGATTGTGGCGTTCGGAGGCGACCTTAGCGATGGAGTCCAGCGGATCGGTGACGTGCTGCGAGAGCAGCGCGCGGTTGGATTCAAAAAACTCGCGAATATCGGCGGGAAGAGTGTCGATGGCTTTGTTGACCACCAGCTTGTTGCCGTTGCGCCCCCACGCCCATGCGCTCTGCGGGCTGGCCAGCGCAAATGTGGCGGACAACACCAGTGCGAGACGCCGTGTTCGTCGATATCGCGCAGCCAACATTACCTTGTTCGATCCTATCGTCGCGCAGCTCGCTTACGCTCGGGTTTCCGCCCGCAGCGTGCTGCGCTTCCGTCCGTAGTTGTAGTAAATCACAAGTCCAATCGCCATCCACACAAAGAAGCGAATCCAGTTGGTAATCGGAAGCCCGGCCATCAGTAGCAGGCAAGTCAAAATCGTAAGTATCGGCGCAATCGGTCCGCCGGGAGCGCGAAATGCTCTTCGCCGGTTCGGCTCGCGATAGCGCAGAATCAAAACGCCCCCCGCGACCAGCGCAAACGCAAAAAGCGTGCCGATGTTGGAAAGATCCGCTAGCGTTCCGATATCCAGCAACCCCGCGGGAATTCCCACCACAATCCCTGCCATCAGCGTCGAGAAATCCGGCGTCTGAAATTTCGGATGCACGCGGCTGAAAACGCGCGGCAACAGCCCATCTCGAGACATCGCAAACCACACTCGCGCCTGCCCTAACTGGAAAACCAGCAACGAAGAAATCATCCCCAGCAGCGCCCCAATCAAGACCACCAGCCGCACTCCCGTGAAGTGCAATTTCTTCAAGGTGTTCACCACCGGCGCCGCATCGTCTATCAAAGTCTGCCACGGCACCAAACCCGTCAGCACCACCACCACTCCGATATACAAAATCGTGCACACAATCAGCGTGGCAATGATCCCGATAGGCAGATCGCGCTGCGGCCGCTTGCACTCTTCCGCCGCTGTCGATACCGAATCAAATCCGATGTAAGTGAAAAAGACGATCGAGC
This sequence comes from Candidatus Acidiferrales bacterium, assembly GCA_038236395.1. Lineage (GTDB taxonomy): Bacteria > Acidobacteriota > Terriglobia > Acidiferrales > UBA7541 > Acidiferrum. The sequence goes on along the minus strand of JBBRZT010000028.1, from coordinate 4,123 downwards.
CGCCCGTCAAAATTCCCGGCCAGCCATTCGGCGCAAAAGGATGCCAGTTCGCCGGATGTATCAACTTCGATGTGAATCCGATGAACACCAGAATGGCGGTGATTTTCAACACCACCATGATGTTATTTGCGCCCGCCGACTCCCGAATGCCGCGAATCAAAATTACCGTCAGCAACATCACGATCAGAAACGCCGGAAAGTTGAATCCAAAGTGCCAGCCCGGCGCGAGCAGCATGTTTCCCTGAAAGTCCGACAAGCCGGAGGGGAGGTATGCCGGAGAAATCCAGCGCGCACTCGGGTGGATGCCAAAAAAATCCAGCAAATCCACGATGTGCGCCGAAAATCCCACGCACACCGCCATATTGCTCACCGCATACTCCAGGATCAGGTCCCATCCGATGATCCATGCGATCAACTCGCCCATCGTCGCGTACGTATAGGTGTATGCGCTGCCGGCAATGGGAATCATCGCCGCCAACTCCGCATAGCACACCGAAGCGAAGCCGCAAACGATGGCCACCAGCACGAACGACAGCGCAATCGCCGGCCCCGCACCCGGCCGCCCAAACGAAGCTGAGTGATAAATTAAATACTCAAGGAGGGGAGCGTTGAGAATGGAAGACGCTTGTAATTTCTGCCCGGCGATCGCCGTTCCGATCACCGTAAATATTCCCGATCCAATCACCGCGCCGATGCCCAGCGCCGTAAGACTTACCCAGCCCAGCGATTTTTTCAGGCCAACTTCGGCATTTTCAGAATCCGACAGCAGCTGATCGATACTCTTGCAGCGGAAGAGATCTGATCCCACTCATGCTCTCCGATCGCTTTTGGGCTTTCCGGTCGTTGGAACTTGATTGGCGCGGCATGATTCAGCCGTCGCGGTGCCTCAATGTACCTTGGCTGGCGCGGAGACGCAACCTTGCGAATCGCGCTTCAAGCAAGTTCGAGTTGTGCGTAGCGCTCCACAAATTTCTTCGTGCCACGTCCTGGGAAGCTCACACACACCCGGCGGTCTTCCTCGTCGCCTTCCACGCTGACCACCGTCCCGGTTCCATAAGTCGGGTGGCGAACTTTTCTTCCCAGCATCGGATGCGCATCCGATCCGCGCTTGATTGCTGGGCGGTTAAAGTTGCTAGTGGCTCCCGGCCGCCGGTGCGTAGACATCGTCGGGCTCGGCCCGCTGCGCACCCGCCGCAAAAATTCCTCCGACGAATACGAATACTCCGGATCCGGTTCGTACCGCCGCTTCTCGCCAATGTCCGAGAGCGAACCCGATGCCGTATCCACCAACTCTCGCGGAATTTCGGCCAGAAATCGCGACGGCAGCGATTCCCGCATCTGCCGTTCGTTGCCAAACACGCGCCGGTACACGGCTCTACTCACCGTCAAAGATTTTCGCGCTCTGGTCATTCCCACGTAGCAAAGCCGCCGCTCTTCTTCGACGCCCTTGTCTTCCAGCAACGCCCGGCTGTGCGGGCAGATGCCTTCCTCAAGTCCGGTCAGAAAAACGTGATCGAACTCCAGTCCTTTCGTGCTGTGCAACGTGATCAACGTGACGCCCGGCTTGCCTTCAAACGAATCCGCGTCGCTCACCAGCGCCGCCGCATCCAGGAAATCCGTAAATGTTTCACCGGCTTCCATACTTTCCTCCACCGCGCGCGCCAGTTCCTCCAGGTTTTCAATGCGCGCCACGTCGTCCGGGGTGTTGCGATCCTTCAACATCTCCATGTAACCAGTTTCGTCCAGGACGCTGCGCAGAAAATCCGCTGGCTCCTTTTGCAGAAAAGTTTCCTGCAGGTGTCCGATCAAATCCTGAAACGCCCGCAAAGGAGTGACGGCGCGTCCGCTCGCCGCCCCTGCTACAAATTTCTCGATAGCAGTCCATAGCGATGAGGCGTCGCCCTGCGCGGTTTCCCTCACCGCGTCCAGGGTAGTATTGCCAATCCCTCGCGGCGGAACGTTCAACACCCGCAGCAGTGCGACATCATCGTCGGGGTGCACCGCCAGCCGCACATACGCCAGCGCATCCTTCACTTCTGCGCGATTATAGAAACTGAATCCACCGACCAGCTTGTATCGCAATCCACGCCGTCGAAAAGCTTCCTCAAAAGCGCGAGACTGAAAATTTGTGCGGTATTCCACCGCGCACGTCTGCGAAGAGTCGTCATCAAGAATCCGCACCAGTTCGCCGCCCACAAATTCCGCTTCTGCCTGGGCATCCCGCGCTTCGAAATAACGCAAATTGGCGCCCTCGCCGTTTTCAGCGCTCAGCGATTTTCCCAGTCGCTCCGGGTTGTTGCCCACCACCGCACCAGCGGCATTCAGAATCTGCTGCGTCGAGCGGTAATTACGCTCCAGCTTGATGACCTTGGCGCCCGGAAAGTCCCGCGAAAAGCTCAGCAGGATCGAAACATCGGCTCCTCGCCAGCGGTAGATGGACTGATCTTCATCGCCCACGACGCAAATGTTTTGTTTCGAGCCCACCAGCAGCTTCAGCAGTTCGTACTGCACCCGGTTGGTGTCCTGGTATTCGTCTACATGGATGTACCGGAAGCGCGCTTGCCACTTTTCGCGGACAAATTGCGATTCGCGCAACAATTTCGTCGCGCGCAGCAACAAGTCGTCAAAATCCAGCGCTCCGCTCTGTCGCAATTGTTTTTCATAGGCCGCGTAGATGTCCGCAACCTTTCGCCCGTTACTATCAATCGCTCCGGCGCGCACCGATTCGGGGCTCTCACCGTGATTTTTGGCGTGGCTTATGCGGCTCAGCACGATTCGGGGAGTCAGTGTTTCTTCTTCGATCTTCAGCGCTCCCATCACCAGTTTCACCGCTGTGATCTGGTCATCGTCGTCGTAAATAACGAAATCTTTTGGCAACCCGGCGTTGACCGCCTCGCGCCGCAAAATGCGCGCGCACAGGGAGTGAAAGGTGGAGAGCCACGGCGCAGAAGGTTCAAGCCCGGCGCGCATCAGCAGGTTGGCTACGCGCGTCCTCATCTCCTGCGCGGCCTTATTCGTGAAGGTCACTGCCAAGATGGCGTCGGCAGGCACCCCGCTCGCAATCAGATTGGCCATGCGGAAGGTAATGGCGCGCGTCTTGCCGGTCCCGGCGCCCGCCAGGATGAGCACCGGCCCTTCGGTCGTTTCTGCCGCTAGCCGCTGTTCAGGGTTTAATTCTTCGAGGAGGGCAGCCATTTGCCCGCGAGAATCAGAAATATTTTGCACAAGCCATCGTAGCCGAGCCGTCGAATGCGCGCAAACGTGTCTGCAATTTGCGGGAAGGGAAGTGGGCGAGAAAGCGCGTAAAATTTCGAATCGTCGGCCTATTTTCCGCCCGGTCCGCTCAAATCAATCTCAAAATACGTCAAGGACCTGTTCGTCTCCATCGCTACTATCTCCGGCACGTACAGGTGCGCCCCATTCAACAAATCGAACTGACCCTGAAGATCGAAATACAACAGTCCTTGCACCGTACTGTGCGGCGCAATTACGCTCGCCGGAAACCCTGCATTCTCCGCTTGTTCTTCTAGTTCTTTCCATTTCTTGTCGTTTCCGCTTCTTGGAATGCTCACTGGCAAAGGAATTTTCTGCCGCGATTTCGAAGGATCCTTGCCGCCAGGCTTGAGCACTTCATCGGCTACCTGCGCGGATGTCAGCGCCTGCACCTCCTGCCGGTTGTCCTGGTCGATCTGAAACGACAAACGTATCCGCGAAAGCCCCACCTTCAAGCTCTCGTTTGAATCGTTGCGAAACATCACCTGCATGGCCACGATGCCCGCAGCGTAAGGAGACTTCTTGGGAAATTTTTCCTTGTACAGCGCCGCATTAGTCCAAGGTTGGGCCGAAATCGTCAGCCCTTCGTGAGTCTCCAGCGACGTGGTCTTCAGCGGAGCCTGCTGCCTGATGTTTTGCTGCGCCCCAACGTACGCGCCCGCCATCACGCAGGCCGCAAGAAAGGGAACTGTCTTCGCTAGAATTGCCACCGAGTTATAATAGACTCTCTTCATCTGACGCCTTCGATTCGCGGGTGTTGTTCGGGGTTGCCCCCGGCGCTGGCTCACTTTACACCAGCGGGGATAGACCGGAGCCACGTTTCGTGTATTTCATTTACAGCCTGCTTCTG
>JBBRZT010000027.1:0-21252 GCA_038236395.1 Candidatus Acidiferrales bacterium | reverse complement strand
CGGCCGGGCCGCATTGATTACAAACTCTTCTTCGGGGATGTTACAGAAGAGCAGAAAATCGAACTGTACCGCAGGTTTTTTCCTCAGGCGTCGATGTCCGAGGCCCGTTGGTTCGTCGAAGTTCATGATTCCGCAGAAACGATGGCGGAGTTTCAGGGTTTGTTGCTCGACCTGAATGAACATCCGCCAGTTTCCGCCGAAAGCGTGCCGCAGACCTTGTGAGATTCGAGTTGGATGGCTGCCCTAATGGTCGACTATTGCATCAGCAGGCCGTGCTTGGATTTGAGATCGGTAAGCAGTCGCTCGACTTCCGTGTCGCGATCCAGTCGGTCGAGCCGGTCGCCGACGTTTTCGCTGAGCAGTTCGACCTCGGCGCTGGCGATGGCTTCGGTGTGGTTGACGCGGTCCTTCAGGCGGTCGAATGTTGCGCTTTTGGAATTGTCGCCAAAAGCGGACTGGGCGCGGGCGGCTTTGCCGAGCGCCAGGCTGCGGCGATGGCGGGCGAGGAACAGATCACGCTTGGTCTTGGCTTCGTCGAGCTTTTGCTCCAGCTTGATGAGCGCGTTCTTCAAAGTTTCCACCTGTAATTTCTGGTCGTCGACCTGTTCGCGGTAACTGAGCGCCAGCCTTTGCGACGTCTGATAACGATCGAGCGCCGCGCGGGCGAGATCGTCCTGCTGCTTTTCCACCGAGAGTTCCGCCTTGCGCATCAAGTCCCTCCCTGCGTCTTCATTTTCGCGCAGCTTTTTTTCGAGCATGTGCTGGTCGGCGATGGACACCGCCACCTGCGTCTTGACCTGCAGATATTGATTGTCCATGTCGAGAATGACTTGTTTGATCAGTTTTTCCGGATCTTCCGCGCGGTCGATCATGTCGCTCAGATTGGCGCGAATTAAAGTGCTGACACGTTCTAAGAGTCCCATGATGATTCTCCTTTGCGATCAGAAACAAATTTCGTGGCCTAAATCCTGAAAAAGCTTTCTCTTGCCGATATCCCGGCAAATAGAGCCTCCCGGCGAATTTCAAAAATTCACCGGGAGGGAAGTAGCCATTACAACGTGGTGGTAGCAGGCGGAATCGCCGGCTTAGCGCCCTTGTCGCCAATCACGCGAACTTTGCCGAGCAGCTCGGACATCTGCATGCCCGATAGCGCCTCGAACAGCGCAGGCACCTGCGCGGCAATCTTGGTGATGTCGCCGGTCAGCTTGTAAGCGCCGGCGGCATCGCCGTTGCCCGTGGACACGATGGTCACCTTGTCAATTTTGCTGAGCGGCTCGCTGAGCGCGCGAACCACTTCCGGCATGCCGCTGATCAGTTTGTCGAGCACCGCGGCCTGGTTGTACTCCTGGAAGGCTTCCGCCTTGACGTTCATGGCTTTGGCTTCCGCTTCACCTTTCTTGAAGATGATTTCCGCTTCGGCTTCGCCCTGCGCGCGGATGGAAGAAGCGCGGCCTTCGGCTTCGCTGATGAACCGCTGACGCTCGGCGTTGGCGATGGTTTCGATGCGCTTCCGCTCGATTTCCGCGGGCTTCAGCACCGTGGCGATCAACTCGCGCTCGCGGCGCTTGATTTCCGCGTCTTGTACCATCACCTGAGCTTCGCGCTCGATTTGCTGGACCTTCACGGCCTCAGCAATCACTTGCTGTTGCATGACGTTGGTTTCGATTTCATACGCCTTATCGGCGGTGGCCTGAGCCTTCTTGGTCATTTCGAGGAAGCTGGCTTTTTTCAGATCGAGGTCGCGTTCCGCTTCCGCCTGCTTGGCCAGCGAAGCGGTTTCCGCCGCGACGCGTTCCTGATCGGCTTGCGCCTTGGCGACCGCGGAGGCGCGGAGAGACTCGGCGCGCTTGATGGCAATGTCCCGTTCGGCTTCGGCGGTGGCCACTTCCGCATCGCGGCGAATGCGGGCGATGTCCGGCCGACCCATGTTGGTGATGTAGTCGTTCTTGTCGCGCACTTCCTTGATGGTGAAGCTGATCACTTCCAGCCCCATCTTGGCCATGTCGCTGGCGTTGGTGGAGCGCATGCGATCGGCAACCATTTCCGGCTCCTTGACGATCTGTTCTACCGTCAACTGGCCGATGATGCCGCGCAGGTGGCCTTCCATCACCAGGCGAATCAAGCCTTCGCGCTGCTCGGGCCGCTTAGTCAGAAACTGCTCCGCGGCAGTTCGAATGGACACGGGGTCGGACTTCACTTTAATTTGCGCGACCGCTTCAACGGTTACGGCCACGCCTTGTTGGGTGTACAGGCTCTGTTGCGGAGCGACGTCGAAGGACATCAGTTCCAGCGACAGCTCTTTGCAGGTTTGCACCATGGGCCAGATGATCGTTCCGCTGCCCTTGACGATGCGGGCCTCGGAACCGGTGCCGTAAATGATCAGCGCCTCATGCGGCCCTGCTTTGCGGTACATCTTCGCCAGCGTAATCATGATCATGAGTACGGCCAGCACCAGAAGACCGGCAATCATGGGTATCATCGGGAATCCGAACATAAAAACCTTCCTTTCACTTCAATTCGGCGGACTGTTGAGTCGAGCGTCAGTCCGCGAAATCCGTTAGCGCCCGTTAGCGCCCGTTAGCGCCCGTTAGCGCTCGTTCAGCGCGCTGAGCTTGGCGAACTCCTCCCAGCGATGCACGTAAGCCATGCCATTCTCGTAGCGCTCAATGACCACTTCAGCGCCCTTTTCCAGCGGCTTGCCGTCATGAGACCGCGCGCCGGCGCTGCGGCGCACCCCGTTTTGCAAGTAGATAATTTCTCCGGTGCCGTGTGCCCGGATGGACGACGTCACCGTACCGACCAGCCCCTCGTGGCGATAGTCTTCGTCTTTCAAATGCGAACTTTCCGCGTTCATCAGTCTCACCATGAATCTGAAAACAATCCAGGAGGCGCTCAGGCCGCCGAGCACTGCGAATGTCAGAGCTACAACGCTCGCGAGATGAGAACGGGCCGACAGGATGTAGCCGATTCCTCCGAACCAGGCGAGGAAAGCCATCGCAGTGGAGGCGTTGAACCAGGACATATGGACACCGCCGTTCGACGAGCCATGCGACGAGCCGCTCGGTCCATGCGCGTGAGTGTGAATTCCGGCGCCTTGGTGCGCGTTATGAAATGGCATGTGCATCCGGAAGGGAAGATGGATGTGGATCGCGCCCGCCAGAAACGAAAGCACGCTGAGCGAGAATCCCACCAGGAAGCAGATCAGGTAAAAATCGGACCAGGACATAGAGCACCCCGCAACTGCACTTTTGCTACTGGGGACCCACCACGCGACGCGGGACTAGAAGCGGAATCAGACCGCGCCGCTTACTGCGAAGGATTGCTGCCGGTTGCCCCGGGCGGAGGATGAGCGCTGCCTTGTTTGGCATTGGGGCGCAGCACTTCGGTCAGGCGGTCAGCCAGGTCCGGAGTCCGCAGAATTTCTGCGAGCAGCAGCAATGCCTGGCGTGAATCCTCGTGCCTGGCGATAGTTTCGAACGCACCATGCAGTTCGCGATCGGACGCGAACTGTTCGGCTCCGGCGTGCAGCCAGGAATCGATCTTGGCGTCGATAGCCCGTAGTTCCTCGGATTGCAGTTCAGGTGTATAACCTTCCGGGTCGTTCACCAGGAAGCCGGGGTAGATACGAAAGAAGCGCGCCAGCAGCTCTCTGGTGGTGTGCGTCAGATGGGGCCGGGATCCGCTCTCGATCTGCGAGAGATAGGCCTGGCTCAAAGAGCGGCCGGTTTCGCGCTTCATGGCGTCAGCCAGTTCCTGCTGGGTCATAGCGCGTCCCAGGCCGCGTAGAGAACCTTCGACGGAGCGGAGGGAGCGGATTTTGTCGCCGAGAGTCATGAGAAGCCCGCAATTGCAATATGCGATATGTACATCACAATCTGCTATATTGTCAAGAGCAAAATATGGCCAATGTTTTAGAGAAATATGTCTCTTGTTTTACGGGAGATACGGAATACTCTGAAGGAGTTATTTATGCCTGCTGAAAAACTGTTTTCGCCGCGCGAAGCTGCGCAGGTTTTAGGCGTCAGCTATCCCACGCTGAAACTGTGGATCTACAAGAAGAAAATTCGAACCATCAAGACCGCCGGCGGCCACCATCGCATTCCGGAAAGGCAACTCGATAAATTCCTCCATCAAGCCACTGAACGCGGCGACGTTGCTGAGAAGCGGACCGGCTTCCGCCACATCAGCGGACGCAATCAGTTGATCGGCCGGGTGACGGACATCAAAATTAGCGGCTTGATCGCGCAGGTTAGCTTGTCCATCGGCGGCCAGCACATCACCTCCATCATCACCGCCGACGCGGTTCGCGAAATGCGCCTCAAGGTTGGGGACAAAGCGGCGGCGCTGATCAAATCTACTGAAGTGATGATTCTGCGCGCCTGAACCAATAGCGCTGTCAGGTCGCGTGTCACGAAGACGGGCGCCTCTTAAGGTGTTGCCATCGGTACCGCGGATTTCTTGGCCGGGAATGTAAATCCATACTTCGCAAGCGTAGCGCGGGCCTGGTCCGTTTTCACAAAATCCAAAAACGCGCGAGCCGCTTCTTTGTTTTTCGCGTTCTTCACCAGTATGGCCGCCTGTTCGATCGGAGGATGCATGTCCTCCGGAATGTCCCAGCGCTTTCCATCCTTCATTGCCGTGGAGATCGCCAGCGATAGAGCCACTATGCCCGCCTGGGCGCTGCCGGACTGCACGAATTGGGCCGCTTGCGAAATATTATCGCCATACACAAGTTTGGATTTCACCTGATCGTAGATTCCAGCTTTTTGCATAGCCGCGACTGCTGCGCGCCCGTACGGTGCGTGCTCTGGATTGGCGATGGCAATCTTCTGCACGCGCTCGTCCAATAGCGCTTTCCATCCCAGCGTGGCTACATCCACCTTGGAATCCGAAGGCGTCCAGATCGTGATGCGCCCGATGGCGTACAAATAGAGCGTCCCCGGCTCGGCCAGCCCCGCAGCATCCAACTTCCGCGCGTAATCGATGTCCGCAGAGAAAAACAGATCGAACGGCGCTCCATTCTGGAGCTGCGAAAAGAAATTCCCGCTCGATCCGTAGGTGACGTTCACCTTATTTCCGGTTTGTTTCTCATACTGAGCGGCAACGTCTGTCATAGCAAACTTCAAGTCTGCGGCCGCCGCCACGGCAATCTCCTGCCCGCGCGCCGGAAGCGCGAGTAAAAGGAAAGCAAGAACGAATGCAATCAAACCCTCGAGAGTTTTCATGGCGCTCTCCTAAAATTTGTACATAACGTCAAACTGCAGACGCTTCAGCAGATTTTCCGCCGGCCCCGGACTGGTTGCCGTTACCAGCGGCCGTCCAAACAGGCCGGTAAAGCCCAGTTGAATATTCTTGTAGGCCTGATAGAAAGCTTCCACTCGATGCTGGCTCACGTTGCTGCCCTGACGCATCTCGCTGTAGTTTAAGACCCCCAACACCGCTTCCCGTTCTACAAAAATTCGCGTGTATGAGAAATTCCAGTCGCCTTTTTCCTGGGTGCGCCCGACCCGGCCTTCCAGCCAGTAGCCGCGGCGTTGGTGAGAGTTGCACACCGCATTCTTCGATTGCGCAAATGTTTCGAGCGCGGTATTGGCCGGGGCGGCGAGAATATTGTCAACGTTCGCGCATGCTTCGGTGTTCTGCACAAAGTCACCCAGCACCACCAGCGGCCACTTCTCCGCGGGAGTCTTGATGTCCAATCGCGCGATGGTGTCGAACAGGCCGAACTTTGAAGCAAACTGGGAGTTGATGATCACTTTTTGGCCGGTAGCCACGAAAGTGCCCGCTGTCGTGACCGTGGCGTTCTGGTCGGCGTTGTTGTTCAGTCTTAGCAAGCCCAGATCAGGACTGGCGGCATTGGCCACCGCCACCGCCAGCGCTACGGGATCGGCGTGATGCCAATTGTAAAAGGCGGCGTACGCGCTGAATTTCAGCCACTCCGCCAGTTTCCATTCCGTCTGCAGTTGGCCGCCGTACACCGCGCTCTGCACGATGCTCTTGTTGTTCAGCGAAACGCCCGCGGTTTCCGCAAAAGGCAATTCGAATCCCACCAGCACGACGCGCTTCAGGGCCGGCACCCTTTCCAGATTGAACGACAGCGTCTGCGCCAGGCCCTCAGGATTCAAATCCTTGTCCCACGTCAATTCTGTGCTGACCCACGGATAGGCGAATTTCCCGCCGGTCAATGTAAGCGGATGAAAATAATGCGGACAGTATTCCAGGTAAGCCTTGTCCAGCTCAAACGGCTTGCGCGTATAGAACTGGTTCGTCGTTTGATTGGTGGAGACCGGATTGTTCACGTCACCGGTGTTGAACGTGAACCCACCGCTAAAATCGTCGTATTTCGCGGTGCCGTTCAACCGGATACGGAAACGCTCGCGGTTGCGCACCTGCGATTGATCGGCGGGCCCGCCGATGAACGGTTCATCGCGCAACCGGATGTCTCCGCTGAATGAGAACGGCCCGATGTTCTTGAGGCGTTCGCCGAAAGATTTCTTCATGGCGGCGACGTCAGCCGCGATGTCCTCGACTTTCTGGTCCAACTGCGGCTCGCCGGAGGCAATTTCTGTTTTCGCGACGGACACCGCTTCAACTGGCCGCCCGCCAGGCACAGCTTTTGCAGGCACAGCTCCGGCAGGTGCCGCGTCAGAATGTGCGGCGCGCAATTCAGACTCCAACGCTTGAATGCGCTGCTCATGCGCGCGAGACGTGGCCAGCTGCGCTTGCAGCTCGTTGCGCAACTCTTCAATCTGCATATCTACTGAAGGCTTAGCGGCCGCGCGAGATTCGGCTGGCGCGGAGTTTTTCGTCGTCTCGTCGTCACTTTTGGCTTTGGGGGTCTCATCCCCGGCTCGCGCCGGCAGGCAAAACGCAAGGCTCAAAACGATCACAGCTAGTTTTCCGGGACGCATGGTGTCTCCGCATATTTCTGGCAACTAAAATGAGACCATGCGATGTAACACGGTTAGATTCGTTAAGTCAAACCGTATATATGCGATTCGTCATTTTTCACGATTGCAGTTGACGCTTCCGGCCGGCCAACGCCACAAGCGCCATCACCGCCGCGACGCCCAGATAAACGAGCGGATAGCGAGTTGCTGCCGTGGCCGGAGCCGAACCCATGAAATCCAGAGTCGGCATAGCGTGCAGCGGTCCGATATACCAAAGCAAGGTGTAAAGAATCTCGAACGGCTTGCCGGTGCCGCTCCACACCCCCAGCGAAAGCGCGAACGTGGGAATGAACAGCGCCCCGATAAGCCACGCTATTGCGCCGCGAATATTTCCGGCGAGCAAGATTCGCAACCCGAAGCCACAACCAGTCAGCAATGCGACCAGGACTCCGGCGAGCCAGATCGCCGGAAGCTGGCACGCCACCGGGTGCGGCGCGGGAAAAATCAGCTGGTAAGTTTGCTCGCGCGTTTCGCGTACGCCCATCGACGACCACAGCAACACCGGCCAGATCCACGCAAATGCCAGAACCATTCCGCGCGCATTTGGGGATGGCGCAGCTCCCGAGGCAATCGCCAGTCCCGCCGCCACCAAGTACCACCACCACTTCTGGCCTTTCAACATCAGGCGAAGTTCAGCTGCAACGATCGCAAAAAAACGGGAATGTGACGTCCGTGCCGCCAACGGTGTGAGCGTCGCGGACGTAATGTGAATCGGCGCAGCCGTTTGTTCCGACTGTGAAGGCGGCACTGCCCTGGGTTGCGCATCAGGTGCTTCGCGCAGAGCCTTTCCCCGCGAAGGATCAAAGCGATCGAACAACATCGCCGACACCGCCACGATCGCCACGGCGAACGCCAGCCACATGATGCGGAGAGAAATAATGTCCGCGGTCCACGCCAAGCCATCCCAGTGAAACAGCGAAACCGGTTTCGCGATCTGGCCGAAAGCCAGCGAAAAAGTCACTCCGCCATTGCGTTGCGACAAATGAGCGGCCGCTCTCGCGCTGTCCGCCACCATGGATAGGCCCATCAGGTCGAAAGTGTGCTTGCCGGTCACGAGTGGAATGCTCAACCCGGCGGTCCACAGGAAAAAGTACGCCACGTTTCCGAATCCGCCGCGCAGAAACGGAACAGTTTCAAAAAACACCGCGATGGCTGCAGTCACCGCCATGGCAGGAAACGCCAGCAGCACGAAAGGAGCGATCAGTTTCCACAGCTCGATGTGCCGGTCTTCGCCGGAAACCAGTTGCATCGCGATACCCGCGGCCGCGAGTACTGCCAGCATCAGCGAGAGTACCGCAAGGTTGCTCAGCATTTTCCCGAACGCGTACATGAATTTTGAAATCGGCGTCGCTGCGAGAATCTGTCCCACGCGCGTTTCGCGGTCGCGCTCGATGGTGTTCTTCACGAAATAAAAGCCGGCCAGGGAAATGAAGTCGGTGGCCACCAGCGCCAACAGCGCGCCGACCCATGCAGAATTGAAAATCCCCCGCATATTTCCCACTTGCAGCACCAGGTTACCGGCGGTAGTGAGATACCCGAGGTAAAGAGCGAAGCCCAGAGTGAAGAGGAAACTGTAACGCCGGATGCGTTCCAGAAAGTCCGCGCGCGCGATAGCCAGGACGGCTGACATTTTGCTCACGCCTGCGAACCAGCCTGCACGCGGCCTGCTACGGAGTTGGACGTGCGTTGCCTGACTAACGCGGCAAGGTACGCGTCTTCCAGCGAGGGATCGAGTTCGCGCACCATCCCTGCGGGCGCGGCGTCCGCCACCACGCGCGCGTGGATGCCGTCACTGCGATGTGCGGTGCTGCTCACCAGATGTTTCTGCCGCAGTGCGCCTAGCTCCGCGCTGGGAATCACCACCTCCCACACCTTGCCGGCCACCGAGCCCAGCAGCCCCTCGGGAGAATCATGCGCCAGCAGATGGCCCTGCTCCATGATGGCGATGCTGGTGGCCACCGCCTCGATGTCCGACACGATGTGCGTCGACAGAATCACGATCCGCTCGCCGGAAAGTTCCGAAATCAGATTGCGAAAGCGCACCCGCTCTTCAGGATCCAGCCCGGCCGTCGGCTCATCCACAATCAGCATTTGCGGATCGTTAAGCAACGCCTGCGCGATGCCGATGCGCTGGCGCATTCCGCCGGAGTAGCCGCCCAGCGGCCGCTTGGCCGCGCCGGTCAGATTGACCAGCTCCAGCAGTTCACGAATCCGCGCCCGCGCCGGTCCTGCTGCGATTCCTTTTACCGCTGCGAGATATTCCAGAAATTCAAACGCGTTTAGATTGGGATAAACACCGAAATCCTGCGGCAGATAGCCGAGAACCGCGCGAAGGGAATCGGGATGCCGCGCAATATCCGTGTCGTTCCACAAGACCCGCCCCGACGACGGCTGCGTGATAGTTGCCAGAATACGCATCAGCGTGGATTTTCCCGCGCCATTCGGCCCCAACAGTCCCAGCACACCAGGACCGAGCGAGAGTTGCACGCCGTTCAGCGCGCGTACCGCTCCCGCATTGCCGCGGTATTCCTTGCTGAGATTTTCCACGGCCAGTCGCATGAGTTTCCGTTCCACCAAGTGACACTACGAGACGCGCTAAAGGGAATACGCAGGAGAGCACGAAAAAGTTTACGCCAATGTTTGCGCAAAGCCGCAAACACGCCCGCGCCAACTCCGCTGCCGGTGCCAAAAAAAAAGCTAAGTCCACAAATTCGCTATTTTATTTCCTGGTTGAAAGCCAGTGTCATCGGCTGCGTCGGAATGGACTTGAACGATTTGCCCGCCAGCAAGCCCTGCTGATCGTCGACACTTTTCTCCCAGGTCGCAAAGCTCACGCTCAGCGACACCATCGCGGCGCGAATTGTTCGCGTAATGGAAATGGCATCCTGAATGGCGCTGATCGCCCCAATTCCGCTGAACCCGCCCATCGCCATGTCCGCGCTCGCGTTCGCAATGTCGTATCCCATCTTAAATTTTTCGCCGCCGCTCATGCCTTCCGTCCCCAGCTTGGAATCCTCCAGCCCCGGGTAGCGCACAAACAAACGCGTGTAATTGTTGGCAAACCGCCGCGACTGCGGCCCGACCACTGGCAAAAACGAAGGAAGGTAAATCGGCGAGAGGATGATCTCCTGCTGGGCGAGTTTCACTTTCAGTACGCCGCTATTCGTTTCGACTTTCTTGATATCCGCCAATTTCAAATCGAGCGAATCGTACGCTTGTTGCCGCTTGTCAGCAGGCTCGACCACCATGTCTCCCAAGCCGTCTTCTCCGGCCGGCTTGCTTGGCGGCGCGGGCTTTCCTTTTTTGTCGTACGACGAAAGATAAATCAATCGCACGCCGACGCGAGTCAATTCGCACTTCACCGCCTGATCCTGTTTACGGCCGCGCATCTCGGCATAAAACGCAACCGGTAGCGCCTGGCTGGCCACCACATCGAAATTCCGGATGGCCATGGCCCCATCGTTGGCTTGCAGAAAAACCAGCCCCATCAGCTCGTTGGCCTCCGCTCCCAGTGGGAAGAGCGCCAGCGCAATCTGCAGGTGTTCGCTGGCCCGCGACAATTGCTGCTGCGCGTAAGCATAAGGAATCGCGAATCCACCGATTCTGTTTCGCGCTTTGCTCTGATCGTCTTTCTTTTTTGTGCGCGCTCGCTTGGCCCGCAACGCGCTCCTGTTTTCCGGCCCATTCCACGTCAGGTTCATCGCCCGGCTGAACAACTCCGACATAACGTCCTGCGCCGCATCCACTTCCTCGTCATATTTCGCCCGCTTGGCGTCAACCGTGCTCAGATGCAGCGCCGCCTCGTCTTTGGCGTTTTGCTCCGTAGTCAGCGTCTGGTAGCGCGTGAAATTTTCTTTCGCATCATCGACATTTCCCATCGCCTCGTGAAGCAGCCCCAGCCTCCACGCGGTAAGCGCAAAATCTGGATCGACAGCAGCAGCCTTGTTCAGGTCCGCCAGCGAACGATCGTATCTGCGCTCCGCCAGCGAACCGTACAGCGAGGCATAAATCCTCCGAATCTCAATTCCTTTCGGTCCTGGTAAGCTGAGCAACGACTTCAGATCCGCGATGCGAACTTGTATTTGCTTGCGATCCAGCGCTTCCGGCGACATCTCCAGATATTTTTCCAACAATTTGACCGCTTCTGCGTCGCGGTCATTGATCTCCGCGCAATTCGCCAGATTAAACGCGCCCGAAGGCGTGTTGGCCAGCGAACCCTTCATCTCGCCAAGCGCGGTGCACAAACTGGCTCGATGCCCCGCCATGGTGTTGCCATTGCGCGCCGCGGTCGGTGTGCTGGTCTTCTGCGACGCTTCGGCGACTTGCGGCGAAGAATGCTCCTCTTCGGCAAATTGTTCGTCGCTCCCCAGCGAATCCTCCAGCGACGCGTCCACCCCGATGCTCTCAGAAAGCGTATTCACGCGGCCGATCCGCTCTCTCTCCGCATCTTTCAGAGAAGCCCCGTTCTCCTTGGTCGTAAAAAACGTAATCAATTGCAAAAGTTTCTGCTTTTGCTTGGGATCCCCCGTGCCGGCCTTGGCTTTCAGCAGGTATTCGAAGGCTTTCTCGCGCTCTCCCAGTTGGTAGTAGCACAGCGCGAGGTCGTAGGCGATCACCGGCTGGAACGCCTCAAACTTTAGTCCGTCTTCCAGCGACGCAGCTGCCTGTTTATATTTCCCGGCTTCATAAAATTTTCGTGAAGCGCTCAGGGCATCTTTTACCCGCCTGTGAATTTCGTCGTCCAGATGCTTGATCGCGTCGGTTACATCTTTCACTTCGATCAGCGCCTGCGATTCCGCGTATTTGGCCCGGGCCTCCGCCAGTTTTCCCGCTTTCTCAAGCCGCAGCGCTTCCGCGGTCATCACCTTCACTTGCGCTTCAAATTCCTTTTTCTGGTTTTTTTCCAGATCGTCTGCGGTAGCCGTCAAGCAGAACGCTAGAAAAACGAAAATCGCCGTAAGTCGCATAGGCACCTTTTCCAAAAACCATCAATTACAGTCGCAGGCTATGTTTTGCGGGGAAGGGCTGCCGGCAATTGGATGGAAGATAGCGCACAAAAGCAAAAATGGCGAGATGAAAGGCCCCGCCAGCCATGGAAATTGACAATTGCGGCCCATGCGTCTAGCTTTCACCTCGGCTCGTTGACAGGAGGTTTTCTCAGTGCTAAAAAAATCCTTCGTAAGCGTCTGCTTGCCGCTCTGCGCAGCATTTTCAATCGCAGTGTTCTCGCCCGGTGTTCAGCGGGCCGCCGCGCAGTCCGCGGCAGCGCAACCCTCCCCACCAACCGCGCCGCAGAGCGACACCGCCACGTTTGACGCCGACCGCACCGCACACATCACCCGCATCGTTCCCATGCCCTCCACGATCAGCCGCGAAGCGCAGGATTGGCTCGACTCCCTTACCCGCCGCAGCCACGCGCCTCAGACCCTTGAGCAACGCCGCACCTCCACCGATGAATGGCGCAAACGCGATTCTGCCGAAGCGCTGAAGTTTTATCCCGCGAAAGTGGAAGAGACCACCACCGCCGGCGTGCGCACCGACATCATCACTCCGCTCGCGGCTTCCGCCGTCAACAAAAATCGTGTGCTTATCAATCTTCATGGCGGCGGATTCAACTCTGACTCTGGCTCGCTGATCGAAGGCGTGCCCATTTCCAATTTGGCAAAAATCAAAGTCGTGTCCGTCTATTATCGCCTCGCGCCCGAAAACCCCTTTCCTGCAGCGGTGGAAGATGTCGTCGCGGTCTACAAAGAGCTGCTGAAGACCTACCAGCCCAAGAACATCGGAATCTTCGGCACTTCCGCGGGAGCCATCTTGACGGGTGAAGTCGTTGCGCAACTCAAAAAATCCGGCCTGCCGCTGCCTGGCGCGGTCGGCATGTTTTCCGTGAGGCCGGACTATTCGCGCGCCACCGATTCGTTGCAATTATTTACGCTGGAAGGCTTCCCCGGTTCTCTCGAGCCCACTGATCCAAATCATCCTCCAGCCGACGCTTATGTGGGCAGCACCAATCCCAAAGATCCAGTGCTGTCCCCGTTTTTCGCGGATTCGAAAAACTGGCCTCCCAGTCTCTTCGTCACCAGCACCCGGGATTTGCTCCTCAGCGACACGGCGATGTTTCATCGCGCGTTGCTACGCGGCGGCAACGACACCCAACTGGTTGTCTTCGAAGCCTTGCCCCACGCTTTCTGGTATCACTTCCAGTTGCCGGAAACCAAAGAATGCCTGGAAATCATGGCCAAGTTTTTTGAAGACAAGCTCGGGCGCTAGCAGCCGCGTTGTTACAAACAGAAAGTTGGAAATAATCGCCACATTTTTCCGCCCTTACGCGTTATTGTGCTGGGCATGAGCAGTTTCGCCCCAGGCTACGGGCCCGCCGTTCTGGCATTGATTTTTGTATTCGCGTACCTTTCGCTCGCGGCAATTCTTTTGCACATGCCACGGCCTGCGTGCGTGGTTGTTCCCAGTTATCAACCTCCCCCAGGCATCTCGCCTGCTGTCGCAGCCTGGCTTATGACGCCTGGTGATCTGTCGCGTTCGATGGCTGCTGCCGCGGTGAATATGGCCGCCAAGCGCTATCTGAAAATCGAACAGGATGGCGACTTATACTCGCTGACGAAGCTCGGCACCGAACCCACCACGCCTCTAGAATCCGAAGAACGCGCTCTCGATCGCACCTTATTCGGCGGATACGACTCTTTTGATTTCGATGAGGTAAGTCCCGAACTCATGACCGCTGCTCGACTTTTCCACCGCTCTATTCAGAACACTACATATTTCTCGGACCATATCGCCCTGTCCGCGCCAGCCTGGCTCGTTTCAGCGGCCGGAACGATGTTCGCGATATCCTATGCGCATTCTTCACACAACTTCCTGGGCCGCTACCTTATCTACGTGCTCCTCGCCACCTTCGCCAGTTTCCTCGTCACCGTTCGCATTATCCGCGGTCCTTTCGATAAATTCGTGAGCCGTCTTCCGGGCAGCACCGCGCCGCGGCGGCCATGGACCGGCGCCGATCAGAAGCCATTTACTTTTTTCCTGCTGACCCTGGCAGGTGTGGCACTCTTGGCTTTGGCCACCACCAACGCCGCTGCCGTACTCACCGCCGCCTTCATGCCGTCAATGCCGTTTTCTTCCATGCTCTGCAAGGGCTCACACCGGCGGGCAGGAAAATTGCCGCGCAACTCGAAGACTACAAGAAATTTATTTCTGAGGTGGAAGCCGATCCCATCAGCCGCTCGAACTCTCCCGAGCGGGTGCCTGACAAATTGAACGAGAAAGACGCTTACGCACTGGCTTTTAGTGTCGATCTAGGTTGGGGCGAGCAATTCGTCACCGCCATCAGTGACTTGGTGGAGTGCGCCGACGTCATGGACGACCTAAGAGCCGCCAACGATCCCGCCCGTTAATCCGATCCAGCGCGTTTGCCCCGGAAAACGAAATCACCGCGGAACTTGACGAGGTTGGACGCGGCCAGTAGGCTCGTCACACATGCGCGCGCTCGCGAGGAAGCCTATTTTTCTGACACTCGGAGTGCTGCTACTCGCTTTCGTACTCTACGAAGCACGCGGCGTCCTTCATCTCAGCAGTTTCAGCGGCTCCAAACTTCTCGCCGCCGCGCGCGAAGCGAACCCCTATTATCTGATTCTTGCCCTGGTGGCGATTTACACCTGCTACGGCATCCGCTCGCTGCGCTGGCAAGTTTTTCAGCGCAATATCGGGGCCGCGCATTTCTGGAAAATTTATTCGCTTACGCTTGCAGGATTTGCCGCCATTTTTCTCCTCGGGCGCGCCGGCGAACCGGTGCGCCCGCTGCTCCTCGCCAAGAAACAGAATTTGCCCGTCGGCGACACTTTCGGCATTTACGTTCTGGAACGCATCTTCGATATGGGCAGCATCGCCGTCATCGCCGGCGTGGGACTGCTACTCTTCGGTTTGCATCCTCACTCCGGCGATCTTGCCGCCCGCCTCGAAACCGCCGCCAGGACCACTGGAACCATCCTCTTCATCGGCGTCATCGCCGCCATCGCCACTCTCGTTTATTTGCGCTTGCACGGCACGGCCATGATCGAACGCCGTCTCGAAACCACCATCCAGGCCGGCGGCTGGCGCGCTACCTTGGCGCGCTTCTTCCTGGGATTCGTTCGCGGCGTACAGACCATCCGCACTTTCGGCGACCTGCTCTTGGCCACCGTTTATTCCGGCGCGCATTGGTTTCTCGTCGCGCTGGTTTATTACTGGGTGTCTCACAGTTTCAGCGGCGAGCTTCACGCCATCAGTGTGAGCGACGCCATGATCATTCTTTCGTTTTCGTTGGTGGGTTCGTCGGTACAATTGCCCGGGGTCGGCGGCGGCTCGCAGGCGGGCGCAATCATTGCCTACACGGCGATATTTGGAGTAGAAAGAGAGCCCGCGTTGGCGGCCGCCATGGTGCTGTGGGCGATCACTTTCGCGGGATGCAGCCTGGTCGGCGTGCCGCTGCTGATTCATGAAGGAGCTGGCTTGCGCGATCTGCGGCGCATGGCCGCGGAAGAAAAACGAGAAGTGGCCGCCACCGTGAAATGATTTTGCGATTCACGTTTCTTGCGAAGCCTGCAATCTGGGTTACAGTTTTGACCGGGCATGTGGCCCGGCAGGAGACATAGACCGGTGAAGTGTCCTTTCTGCGCGCACATTGACGACAAAGTGATCGATTCCCGCGAAGGCCGCGCCGGCGACACCATCCGCCGCCGCCGCGAATGCCTCAAGTGCAGCCGCCGCTTCACCACCTACGAGCGCATCGACGAAATTCCCTACATGGTGGCGAAGAAAGACGGCCGGCGTGAACGCTTCGAGCGCCAGAAGATTCTGCAGGGCCTGTTAAAAGCTTGCGAAAAACGCCCGGTCGCCACTCCCCGCCTGGAAGCTATCGTCGACGAGATCGAAGCAGTGGTGCACGAGGCCACCGAACGGGAGCTGACCACCTCCGAAATCGGCGAAATGATCATGCGCGGCCTCAAGAAACTCGACAAGGTCGCCTACGTCCGCTTCGCTTCTGTCTATATGGACTTCAAAGACGTGCAGGAATTCATGTCCGAGTTGAAGGGCCTGCTGAAAGATCGCAGCAAAAAATAAACACTTCCAAGGGGACTTATGCGGAAACTGGCGGCGACTGCGGCAGTTGTCTCGGCATTCAGCGGCGTTTATCTTGCGGCGCAAACTCATTCCGCGGATAAATCGCGGATTGACGCGGAGAAAATTCGCGCCCACGTCAAATTTCTCGCCAGCGATTTGCTGGAAGGGCGGGGAATGGCGCAGCGCGGCAGCGATCTGGCCGCAGAATATATCGCCACGCAATTTGCCCTCGACGGATTAAAGCCCGCGGGCGATCACGGCGGCTATTTCCAAGAAGTGCCCATGGTGGCCATCGCTACGCTGCCCGCCACCACCTTCTCGCTAGCGCCAGCCAAAGGCGACCCGCTCCCACTCAAAAATCTAGACGACTTCGTCACCCACAACGAGACCCAAACCGAGGTCGCCGACATCGACGCCCCCATCGTCTTCGTCGGCTACGGAATCACCGCGCCGGAATATAAATGGGACGACTACAAGGGCGTGGACCTCAAGGGCAAGGTCGCTCTCCTGTTCGTCAACGAGCCGACTTCCGACGATCCCAAATTTTTTACCGGCCGCGCACTTACCTACTATGGCAGGTGGGTCTACAAGTTCGAAGAAACCGCGCGCCACGGCGCAGTCGCGACGCTCATCGTTCACCGCAAAGACCTGGCCAGTTACGGCTGGGACGTCGTCAGGAATTCCAGCGGCAAGGAAAAGTCCTATCTCAAACTCGATGGCACGCCCAGGCTGCAAGCCGCTTCGTGGATTCAACTCGACGTAGCAAAAAAGTTGGCCGCCATGTCCGGAATGGACGTCGACAAGATGTTTCAGCAATCCCAGTCGCGCGATTTCAAGCCGGTGGAGCTGCCCGTACATTTGAAAGCTCATATCGCCAGCACCGTCCGGCCCTTCAACTCCAGAAATGTTCTGGCCATGCTCCCCGGCGCCGCAAAGCACGACGAACTGGTGATGTACACCGCGCACTACGATCATTTGGGAATCGATGCCACACGAACCGGCGACAACATCTACAACGGAGCGGTTGACAATGCCACCGGTTGCGGGATTTTGCTCGAACTCGCCCGCGTGTGGGCGCAACACCCAACCCGCCCGGCGCGCTCCATTTTATTCGCAGCAGTCACCGCCGAAGAGCAGGGCCTGCTCGGCTCGGAATATTTGGGCAAGCATTTGTCGCTGTCCGCGGCTAAGGTCACTCTGGATTTGAACTACGACGCGATCGCGCCCATTGGCGACCCCGAGGAAATTGAGATCACTGGCGCGGAGCGAACCACGTTTTATCCCCAAGTGGGAAAGACCGCTGAAAAATTCGGATTGGCGATCCGCCCCGACGCCCAACCCGAAGCGGGGCACTATTACCGTTCCGATCATTTCAGCCTCGCGCGGGTAGGCATCCCATCATTTTCAATCAGCGAGGGCTTGAAATTTAAAGGCCACGATGAAGCGTGGGGCAAGGGGCAGGCCAAAGACTACGTCGACCATCATTATCACCAGCCCAGCGATGAATACCGCCCGGAAATGGACTTCACCGGTCTCGCCAAGGTCGCCGAGTTTGGCTTCGACCTGGGCATGCAGGCCGCTTCGCAGCCGACATTGATTGAGTGGCAGCCCAGCGACGAATTCGAAGCCGCGCGAAAAAAATAGCCGCCGGTTATTGTGCTCTTTGATTTTGCGAACTGTTCCGGCGATGAATGGGCGCGCGCTCAGCGCGGCCAAACCCCGGCCGTGAACGATTTGATGGTGTGAAATCCCAGGCGGTCGTATAGCTGCACCGCGGTGCGGTTTTCCGACGTCACCGTCAGGGTCAATTCCTTGAATTTCAATCCGCGTAGCGCATCAGTCGATTTGTGCATCAGCATCCGCCCCAGCCCATGCCCCTGAAAACCCGGCGCCACACAAATCTGCGTGGTGTGCCCCACTCCCGGAGACACTTCACTGGTCAACACGGCCGCCACCAGGTCGTCGCTGCCCGGCTGGCGCAACACAAACGACGCCGCCGGCACGAACTGGCCGCAGCCCGGCAGCAGAATAATATTTTTCAAAAACCTCAGCGCGCCCGACACGCTGCGATACTGATCGTTAATCTCTCCATCCACGTGATCGGCGTACGACAAATAAATTAATTTTGCGCAGGGCTCGAAGTAGCGGTCGTTCCAGCGGTCCATTCTCATGCTGCCCGCCGAATTCGAATTTGTCTTCGGCGCCTTCTGCAAATCCAACAGCATGAATTGCCGCGTGAACAGGTGAAAACCCTGCTCCTTCAGAGGCGCGTCAATCGGCCCGCTGAACGGCATCAGTTGCGCTTCAATACGCTCCAGCTGCGGCATGGCCCGCATGGCGTAAAGCGTTTCCTCCAGCAGCCGTTGCGCAATTGTCGATTGCGGAAACTTCGCCGAAACATACAAACCGCCGATCAGTCCTTTTTGCTCTTCCATCACAAAAAACGAATACCCCGCGGCGTTGCCATTTTCAAAGGCCACACTACCCGAAAGCGCGCGTGCCTCCAGAAAACGCTTGATCAGCTCCAGCGCGCCCCGGTAATCCCAGTGCAATTCCTTGCGCCAATGGCGGGATTCTTCTTCCAGTAGCGGCTCAAGTTGGCGGACCGTGGTCTGTCGCAAGTCGACAATGTTCATGGGCGAGTGAGGATGCGCCGCGGCCACTGCCGCCGCGCCATCCTATGATAGCCGATTCGCCGGATTGCGCGAAAATGCGCCCTCCGCCTCGCGCCGCCTCGCGATATAAGTGCGACACAGCATCGCTGCTGCTCCGGTGTGCGCGGAAAAGGTGTGCTAGCATGCGAATTATCGGAATTTGTAACTGGTTGTGCCAGGTTCGTACTGTGAGGGACAGAAAAACGGCGCGCTTTTTCGCCCACGTTGCGCAGACCACGCATGTCGATCCTCTCTGAACTACGTTATCCGACGCGGTGGTACACAAAACTTTTGACCGCTATTTTGGCGCTGGCGTTTTTTGCGGTTCTGGCCACCGCCGGCGTCGCCGGATTTCTCGTGTATCGCATCGTCAAGCCCCAGCGCACCAGCTCGGAAATTAATCTGCAAAGTTTTCCAGGCCGCCCGGAAACCATCGACTTCACCGTTCCCGGGGTGGGCGCTCGCGAAGGCTGGTTCTTCCCGGGATTGCGCGGCGCACCCACCATCATCCTTTGTCATGGGTACAGCTCCAGCCGCGGCGAATTGCTGACCCTGGTCTCCACGCTGCAGGACCACCAATACAACGTCTTCCTGTTTGATTTTGCCGCGCACGGCGGCAGTGCCGGCATGACCACCTTCGGCTTTCGCGAAGCCGACGAGCTGGGCGCTGCCATCGACGCTCTCGCGGCACGCAATGACGTTGACCCCCGCAGTTTCGGCGTGTGGGGTTACAACCTCGGCGCCTATGCCGCGCTACGCGAAGCCGAAAGAGACTCGCGCATTCGAGCCTTGGTGCTCGACTCCGTCTACGATAAGCCCGAACAAATGGTTAAGATCGGCGTTGAGCGCACCGGCCTAGCCGGATTTCCTCTGATGGTCCGATCCGCGGAGACCAGTTTTGAGTTGCTGAATCTGCCGTATCGCAATCAGCCGTCAGTCTCTTCACGTCTCGGCAATTTGCACAATGTCCCCATTCTTTTTATTCAGGCCAGCGACGATCCCGAACTGGCCCGCATTACCCGGGACATGTTTCTAAAGGCTCCCGAGCCTCGCGAACAGGCCATCATCGGCCACGGCAATTTCATCGCGTTGAACGACGAAGACAAACGCGCGTATGAAAATCGGGTGGTTTCGTTTTTCCTACTGCGGCTTCCCGCCACCGGTAACGTTTCCCGCTAGCGGCCGCACTTCCACGATCGCTGCCTGCGGAGACAGTTCTGAAATCACCGCGATAATTTCCGCGCTCTTTTTCAGCTCGCTGAGATTTTGTTTCGTGGTGACCACGATGGCCTCGCCGGGAATGCTCGCGTTCCACTCCGTCAGTTCGCGATGTAGATAAAAATCAAGCTGGTATTCCCAGCCGCGCTGCATTTTGAACGAATACGTGCGCGCCGCGCGCGAAGGTCGAATTTGCGTTGCGCTGGCCCGCGCCGAAATCGCCGGATCCAGTTTCTCCATGCCCACATAGCCAAGCGTTGCCAACAACAGCATCACGACGACGGCGCAAATCAATCCCGCCGTAGGTTTGCGACGCAGCGCCAGAAAAATTACCGCCAGCCCGCCAAGTGCCGCTACCAGCACAAAGACAAGCACCAGGCTCCCGCCCAGCCCAGTCTTCGAGAAAATCGCCCAACCCGCCGCAATCAAGTAAAACACGCCCGTTGAGCCAACCGCGTAGCGAGAAAACACTCGTTGCGATTTCAGCATTCGCCCGGCCGTTAACGCCATCAAAAAAACCAGTGCTGGCACAGCAGGCAGGATGTAGCCGGGCAGCTTGGATTTCGATAGCGAGAAAAACAAAACCGGAAACAATCCCCATGCAGCCATGAATAGATACATCGCGCGACCAGGTTCCGTTGCCGCCACCTGCGGTTCACTCCGCTCGGTCCAGCACAGCCAAACAACCCACGGCAGCAGCGCGGCCACCGTAATCGGCAGGTAATACCAGAACGGCTGGATGTGCCGGAATTCCGGCGTCAAATAACGGTTGAAATTATGCTCGATAATAAACACGCGCAGGAAATCCGAATTGCGCCGTGCGCACAAGATGTACCAGGGAAGCGCGGTGATCAGAAACGCTGCAATCGCGACAGGATGAAAGAGAATCAACGCATCGCGCCACCGCTTCGTGAACGCGACCCACAACAACATCGCCCCCCCGGCCAGGATCACCGCCGCCGGACCCTTCGCCAGCACCGCCGCGCCAAGGAAAAATCCCCAAAACAATAAGCTGGCATACCGAGGAATTTGCGCGCTCACTAGCCCGAGCGCCACCGCGGCGCTGATTATCGCCAGGCTCAGCGTCGCCCCAAACGGCATGTCCGGCGCCGCGGAATGCGAAAACCCGATCATCCCCACCGTGGGGGGCAAAAGCAGCAGTACCCATCGCGCCAGTTCCCAACCCTCCAAGCGAAGCGCCAGCCAAGCCAGAGCCAATGTTGCCAGCAACGCGGACAAAGCGCTGGGAAGCCGCGCCGTCACATCACTCACGCCAAACAATTTGAAACACAGCGCCGCGCCCCAGTAATAAAGCG
>JBBRZT010000026.1:0-21493 GCA_038236395.1 Candidatus Acidiferrales bacterium | reverse complement strand
TCGCACGCGGCATAAACTTCCTCGCGGCGATCGCCGCCGGGACGCGGCGTGAGCGAAACACGAATGGTATCGCCGATTCCGTCGTAGAGCAGCACACCAAGAGAAGCGGCGGACCAAACCAGGCCCTTGGTGCCCATGCCCGCTTCGGTAAGGCCGAGGTGCAGCGGCTGTTCGGTCTTGGAGCTGAGGTCGCGATAC
This sequence comes from Candidatus Acidiferrales bacterium, assembly GCA_038236395.1. GTDB lineage: Bacteria > Acidobacteriota > Terriglobia > Acidiferrales > UBA7541 > Acidiferrum. The sequence goes on along the minus strand of JBBRZT010000026.1, from coordinate 21,295 downwards.
ACAGTGATTAAATCGCGAGGCCTCGAAGTTTTGCAGGAGACGATAATTTGATCGTGGCGCAAACCGGACTCCAGCGCGAGCTCCGTCGATTGCAGAGCGGAAAGCACCATGCAGTCATTGATGATTTCTTCGGATTCTTTGCCCAGGTTGTGGTCGGTGTTTTCCTGCATTTTCTGCATGACCAGCTCTTGGTTGAGAGAGCCGCCGTTCACGCCGATGCGCACCGGCTTGCCGTAATCGCGCGCGACTTTGCAGATGGTAGAAAATTGCTCGTCGCGCCGCTGACCCGCGCCGACGTTGCCGGGGTTGATGCGATATTTGTCCAGCGCCGCGGCGCAGGCAGGATATTTGGTCAACAGCACGTGGCCGTTGTAATGAAAATCGCCGATGATCGGCGCGGTGCAGCCGGCTTCGAGTAAGCGTTTTTTGATTTCGGGCACCGCTGCCGCAGCTTCGGGGACGTTTACGGTCCAGCGCACGATTTCGGAGCCTGCTTCCGCCAGTTCGATGGTTTGCCGGAAAGTGGACTCAACGTCGGTCGTATCGGTGTTGGTCATGGACTGCACCACTACCGGCGCGCCGCCGCCTACGCGGACGTTGCCGACCTTCACGGCATGCGTTTTGCGCCGCGGATGCTTGCTGGCGGCGCTGTCAAATCCATCGATCTGCGTGAACATTCCTTACAATTCTAACTTGATTCAGGTTTTCCCGGAAGCCGTGTGTGCGGCGCGGATTTCGGCGGTTGCGCCGGCGAGGCCCGTTCGATTGAAGGCTACCGCTATCGGGAGGAAGAATTGGAATCGGGGCGGCCTGTGGAATACGGCTGGCCGCTCATTTCTATACCGGGAACCAAACGCGCTAGCCGCTCGAGTTCGCTACGCATGGCGAGCCAGTAATCTGGTCCCAGCGCGGTTACGAATTTGGCGTGCGCTTTGCGCCACAGCGGCAGGCTGCGCTGCAATGCTTTTTCGCCTGCAGGCGTCAACTCCAGAAACCGCTGGCCCTTTTCGGAGCGCTTGGAGATGGTGATCATGCGCTCCTTCTGGAGCAGCCGCAGGCTGCGTGTGAGGGTAGTGCGATCGATGGTCAATACCTCGGCGAGAGTACCCATGGCTACGGGCTGAATCTTAGCGATCGCCACCAAGAGGGCGAATTGCGTGGAGCGAACGCCGGATTCCTGCATGGCGGCGTCGTACATGCGAGTGACGGCACGCGCGGTTCTGCGGAAGTTGAGACTGGCGCAGTACCCCGTTCCGGTCAGGTCCAATTTGGAGAGAATAGCGCCCAAAATTCGGCCTCACGAGCTTGACTTGTATATACACATAAGATATAACTTATCTCACTTGGATGTCAATACCGTTATTCACTGTTACCGGGACTCTGGGGTGAATCATATGAACGTTACGTCTGCCACAACCGAATCTCTTTATCCACAGGGAAATGCTGTGTCGTTGGGAACACCATTCCGCCGTTATGTTCGGTTTGGTTCTTTTCACCTGGACCTTCAGCAACAAGAGCTGTTCAAGGATGGCTCGCGCGTCAGGGTGCAAGGCAAAGTGTGTGAAGCTTTGTTGATTCTGGTGGAAAATCCGGGCGAGGTTGTGACGCGGGAGACTTTGCGCGCGCGACTGTGGCCTACCAACTCACAAATTAATTACGACGCCAACGTGAACACCACGGTGAACAAGTTGCGGCAGATTTTGGGGGATTCACCGGACCGGCCGGCGTTTGTGGAGACGATTCCGCGCAAGGGGTATACCTTCATTGCCAATGTGGAATCGGTGGAGAAACCCGCGTTCGCTGATGCGGGAGGCCAGGGTTTGGCGCCGCAAGAATCCGACGGCAGAGTTTTTCAAGCCGCGCAATTGTTCACGGGAACCGGCGTATCGGGTTGGTTTACGGCCGGCGTGGTCGCCTTGCTGATTGCCGGGATATTATTTGGCGCGGCTGTGATGCTGTACGCCCACCGCGCCGTGTAGCAGCCGCGCACACCTGAAGCTACAAATTTCCACGTAGACCCAGGGTATCCGCATTTTCGCGCAACGCCGCGATACAAAACTGCACGTGTTCTTCCAGCGGGATCCCCAATTCCTCCGCACCTTTTCGAACATCTTCGCGGCTGACTCCTTTTGCGAAAGCTTTGTCTTTCAACCTGCGTTTTACGGAGTCGACTTCCAGATCGAGAATGCTTTTTGAAGGGCGGATGTAGGCGCAAGCGGTTAAAAACCCGGCGAGCTCATCGCAGGCAAAAAGAGTGCGCTCCAGTTGGGATTGACGCGGCACATTCGAATAGTCGGCGTGCGAAAGTATCGCGCGCACCATTTCTTCCGGATAACCCAACTCGCGCAGAATTTTTGCGCCCTCCGCGGGATGCTCTTTGTCGGGCGCATGCGCGCTGTTAGGCCAGCGCTCGTAATCGAAATCGTGCAACAGCGCGGTGATGCTCCACAGATCTTCATCCGCGCCGAATTTGCGGGCGTAGGAGCGAACGCAGGCTTCCACGGCGAGCATGTGCTTGCGGAGGCTTTCTGAATTCGTGTATTGGCACAACAGCTTCCAGGCTTCATCGCGAGTGGGCATATTATTTTCTCCGGAAAGTCCAACAGCATACCGAAAAAACAAAAGTTTCGCCGCGAGCGCAGCCAATTACGTTGTTTTGCCGAAAGAAAAAGTCCCCAAAGTACCAGTCGCGCGCGAATTTTTTGCTCCCTCGCAGAAAAAATGTGCGGATTTGAGACAAAAAAGTGCCGATTTCACTGGTACCTGTCCGGGAGTACAGCGAAAATGCAGCGTAGGTGATAGAAAAATTAAAAAAAGCTAAAAATAGTCTTGACACTCCGCGGCTATCGAGAGAAACTCCCTCTCGCGCCAGTTACTGTCTTCCCCCCTAAGAACGTTCCAGCGTTCCCAATCCCATCCGCACGCCGGAAATACAGTCAGCAAGGAGTGCCGGTGTTTTCACAAATAGATAAAGAATCTATGAATACGCTCGATTCGTTTGAAATGGACCGGGAAGTCATTCGCTGCAAGACCTGCGGCCTGGTGCAATACCGTACGCGCACCGGCAATTGCCGGCGTTGCGTGCGCGCGCTGCCGCAGCGTCTCGAATTCCTGATTCCTCCGCCGGCGCCCATGGAGGAAGCTGTCGCCGATCCGACACCCGACCGCTTCGTGAACCAGGAGACGGTCGAGAATATCGGGCAGCGCATCCGACAGTTGCGCGAATCTCGGGCGATGACCCAGAGCCAGCTACAGTCGCGCTCAAAAGTTTCACGCTCGTATCTTTCGCGCATCGAGAGCGGGCAGATGACGCCCAGCCTCGGCACGCTGGAGAAAATTTCCGAAGCGCTGAACGTGGGTCTGAACCGGTTCTTTATCCCGGAATCCGACGGCGAAGCGTTGCTGGAAGATCCGTTCATCCAGGGATTGCGCCCGTTTCTGCGCCAGCTGGATTGGGAGCAATGGCAATCGATCCTGAAGAGGCTGCAGGCCATCAGCGATCACGTCGCCGCGGTTCCGGCCACGCTGCGCCCTATCGGTAATCCGGCGCGTCTGCCACAGCAGGCGCCGGCGAATGGCAACGGGAACGGACACATCGGCCCCGGCCATTCGAATGGACAGGCTCTGATGCACTCGCACGGCAATCCGCAGGGTTATCCGATGCGTCGGCCAGGCGTCACGGTTTATCAGCGGCCAGTCGCGAAGATGTAATCGGCTGACCCACAGCGATAACGTTTAGTTTTAAATTATAGGAACGGGATAAACAGAAATGTTTATCCCGTTTTTCTTTTTCCGGGCGCCGGCAAAGCCAGCGGGTTACTCGCGGACTACGGAAACTTTGGCGCTGGGGACTTCCAGGCGCATCAGGCGACGATTGGCGTCGAGCATCAGGAGCACTTCGAGATCGCTGGTGGTGACCCGCAAGCCTTCATAACTTTTTCCTTCGTGCGATGCGGCGCCGGTGGCTTCCACCGAAATCGAGCCGGGGGTCAGGTCTTGCGGAATTAATACCGGAAAAGTTTGCGTGCCGCGTTTGGACCAGTCGTACATGCGGGCCAGCAGTTCGTACTGGTGATAAAGGTTGTTGTCCAGCACGGCGATTAGCGGGGCGTTGAAGGTCAGGTCCTGTTCATAGGGCCGCGCGCCCTGCATCTCGAGAGTAATTTTCGCGACGCCGTTGGAAAACGTGATGTGCGCTCCGTTGGTTTTGTCGGCGCGCGAAGTCCATTCGTAGCTGATGGGCGCGCCGTCGGGTTGGAGTTTGAGCGTGCCGCTCACGCGAGTCGCGGTGGCTCCCGGCAAGGTGATTTCGGTTATTCCTTTGGCCACCCACTCGCCGCCGGCCTGAGAGAGTTCAAACTGTTCGTTGCCCACGGTCTGGCCGTCGAGTTGGATGATGAGTTTTCCCTTGTCGGGCGTGAAGACCGTGCTGGCGGCGTTGGCCGTGGAGGTGATCTTGGTCGTCGCCATTGCAAAAATGGCGCAAAGGAAAACGACGACGGTCGCCGACAACCACATCGCCTTCCGCGATTCTCTCAATCTCGACATTCTCAATTCCCCCTGGAAGACTGCGGGTTCTCCACCACGAGATGCGTTTCCCCTTCGGTGCCGCCAGCGATGCCGCTGCGCAGAATCTCCGCGACGACTGCAGCAGTTTCTCCGGAGCTGTCCACGCGGTGATCGGCCCGCTGATAAAAGGGCAGGCGTTGCGCATGTAGGGCGCGAAAGCTGGCCTCGTCTTTAAACAGCGGCCGCCCGGGCATAATCATGCAGCGTGCCAACAGCGTTTCCAGCGGCGCATCGAGCCAGAGGACCGGCACGCCCGCGGTGCGGAGAAATTCGGAGCAACCCGCTTGCGCATAAGTACCGCCGCCCAGCGCCAGGATCGTCCCTTCGCCAAGTTCCGAGGCACGGCCCAGCGCAGCGCGAAGCTGCTCGGACTCGATCTGGCGAAACGCGGTTTCGCCAAGGCGTTCGAAAATTTCCGGAACGGAAAGACCGGAAGCCTCTTCGATTCTTGAGTCGAGATCCACAAACCTCCAAGCCAGCTGGCGCGCCAGTAGCGTGCCGACCGTGGTCTTGCCAGAGCCCATGAAGCCGGCAAGGCACAAAATCTGTGCACGGGCACGAGGCCCGCGCAAAGGCGGAGGTTGTGTCACGTTTTGTCTGCCGAGAAAGACTTAATCGCGCTTCAAAATGCGGATTGTACCACTGTAGGAGGAAAGTTCGACCTTAGCCAGACCCATGCCCACGGTTCCGAACAGGCCCTTGGAAAATTTCGACGCCATGTGCCGTACGCCGTGAGAATCGGGCTTCAGATATTCCGCGGCCTGGTTATCTACCGTGCCGGTCGCGGTTTGCGCGTTCAGGTCAAAGGAATCGTTGCCCGAGAAACGGACCTCGACAAGCCCTTTGCCGCTGCGCATGCTGTACAGCCCGGTATGCACAAAATCACCGTCGAACAGAATATTGCCCATCATGGTGCGAAGCTTGACGTTATCCAGCGCGGGTTGCAGCACCTGGGCACTGCCGCTGATGGAGGTAAACTCCAGCTTGCCGGCGCATTGGGTGCAAACCAGCGAGCCGCCGGTGGTGGTGACGATAATGTAGCCGGACACTTCTTTGAGGTGAATGTCGCCCGCCACGCTGTCCAGAGTCATGTCCCCGGTCACCTGCTCAACGTAAATCAGACCGGTTTGAGTCCTGAGCTGCAACTCGGTAGCTTCCGGCACGGTCAACTGAAAATCGGCTTCCATTTCCGAAGGCTTGGCGGTGAAATCGACGACGGTGGAGGTGACATCGATACGGTCGCCGGCCTGTTCGGTTTCGACGACAATTTTTTCAGAGGCCTTAGTGCCGGTGACTACGACTTCAGAATTCTTCCACGACTTGACTTCGATGCGGCCATTTCCGACGTTGCGAATTACGACTACCGGCCGGCCTTTCACGGCGAAATGTTTTTCCAGTCGCTGCGTGTTGGCTTCCGCGGGAGCGCAGGGCCACAACAGAAAGCCCGCGCCGATTAGCGGCAGAATATTTCGCCCCGTAAATACTGTCGATAGATTCATTTCAGTTCAGGCTCCCTCCACGATCCATCATCGCGGATATTAACTGCGCTTTCTGTTGATAGGCGTTGGTCAAATATTCGCGGGCCAGCTCATCGGAAGGCTGTTCCTTAAGGCGCTGTTCGCAATCGGCAATAAATTCATCAACCTGCTGTAAATTCTGCCGCAGGGAAGTATCGACAGGAGAAAGGGAAGCGCCGGTACTGGCTAATTGCATGTTGGCCAAGTCATGCTCCTGCTCGCTCAAAATCGAAACAGTAGAACTGAATGGATTCTCGCGGGTCTCGATAACCACATCTTTTGGTTTCTCGAGTTGCACAGCGGCAAACACCATCAATAGGCCCACGGCGGCGGTGGCCAACAGGCGATTGCGGAAAAGATCCGCAATGGCGTGCCACCAGGGAGCGGCTTCGCGCTGTTTCGAAAATCCGTGAATTACCCCTTCACTTTCGAGTTCCGCGCGAATGGAAATCCACACGTGTTCGGGGGGTTCTACTTCGACGGGAAATTGGTGGGCGACTGCCACGATGGCGGTTAAATCAGCCACGTAGTGTTTGCAGGGACCGCATTGCGCCAGGTGTTCGCGCGCCGCGGCGGAAAGGGGCGCCAAACCCTGCTGCTCAAAGTAAATTTCCAACTCACTGCACTGCATCGCACTTCACCCCGCGGAAAGAGCCTGTAGGCTTTCCCGCTCCCGTTGCTTGCCGCAATAAATACGGAATTATTGCGTCTATTCTAGCTCAATCCGTCTGGCCCGTCTGAGTTTTCGCAATCTGCCGCTCATCGCGGGCTTGCTGCCGCACTTCTTCCTGCAGCAAGTCGCGCAAGCGGGTTCGGGCCTTGTGTAACTGAGACTTCGAATTTCCTACCGAGCACCCCATGATGTCGGCAATCTCGTTATGTTCGTAACCCTGTACATCGTGGAGCACGAACACGGTACGGTAACCCGGGGGCAGTTTTTCAATCGAACGTTCCAGATTGACCCGGTCAACCGCGCCTGTTAACAGCAAATCCGGTGCGCCAATATCTTTCCGAGGCCCGCCGGTTTCTTCATCCGGTTCGGTGGTTTCTTCCAGCGAAGCCACCGGCAGTGTTTTCTTTCGCAATCTCATCAACACTACGTTGACGGTCATGCGATGCAGCCAGGTGGAAAACGCCGACTCGCCCCGAAACGTCCCGATCTTGCGAAACAGTTGCAGAAATGCTTCCTGCATCAAATCTTCCGCGTCGCTCGGGTTATTCATCATACGCAGGCACAATGCGTAGACGCGGCGCCCGTGTAGCCGGTACAAAAACTCAAAGGCCGGTGCATCTCCCGCCTGCGCCAGGCGGATAGCTTCCGCCTCAGTCATGGCCCTGGGCGGTTGCAGCGCAGCCGCTGGTTTGGGCGATGAAGATACGGATGAAGCGCTCGGATCGCCTGGTCTATTACGTGCCAACGGTCCAGTAGCGGCGCTTCCAATCGTTCGGATGCACCGAATCCCTCCTAGAGTTGTCCTTGCAAGTGGCCGGCGTTGCCCAAAACTACAAACACGCGGAGTAGGGTTTTGTTCCCCGAGGTGCTGCAACGGGAGGCTGCCGGCAAGCAGGCCTGGCTATTCTCCCGTGATTTGGGCCATTCGTCTATGGCGTAAAAGCCTAGTGCTGTCGGGGCTCGTTTCGCGGGCCGCCGCTCCCCACGATTCCGTTACGGATTTCTGGAAGCCGCCCACCTGATCTTCCGGCAGGGCGCGAAGAAATGACTTTAATAGCACGATGGTTTCCCGCAGGCAGGTGTTCAGGTCGTAGTGCGCGGCGTCCACGATTTTCCACGATAACGCCGGATCGGTGGACAAGCCCTCGCTGAGTTCTTGCGCACTGGTGCAGAAGTCCTTGCCCAAATCCTCAACCATTTCCTGCAAGGTCCCCAATTTATGAAGGAATTGTGTTCGCTGGGAAAGAAGTACGCGGCTAAGCAGCCCACTGAGCCGCGCAGATCGTTGTCCTTTGACGCTCTGAAAATATGTCGGATCCAACGGCGCGGTGTTCGGGATGGTACCGTAGTGCCGCGCGTGTTCCCCGAGAATACGAATCAAAGCGGCCAGGGGAGCGGTGAGACGAGTGCAAAGTTCGGGAGTTACATGCACAGCCTGGCATGATTTGGCCAGGCGACCTTCCGCGCGCAATTCCAGTGCTTCGTTCAAAGAAACGCTCAGCATTCCATATATGGAATCCAGCGTATGCACATACACGCTGAATACCTTCGATTTTTCTTCTGGTAAACGGGCGCGCCATTCGTCTTTGACAGACGTACCGCGGCTTGGCGGTGGGCTGGTGCGGTCCCGCAAGAGGGCTCCTAGGAACGAACTGGGGGAGTATAGCAAAATCCCTTTGGAACAGACGCGCTTTCTTAAGGACTCCTAATATCGCTTTATAGCCGAGTTGGCCCTACTGCCGTAAATCGGGCTCGGCGCTCTCCATGGGGAGTTGAGGTGCAGGGCTCCTACTATCGTTGCCTTGCTCAAGGCCCATTCTGGCCGTTATACTCGCCCTCCACCGCTTTCGAAAGGATGTTTCCGTTTGCAATTTGAGCCGAGCGACCAGTTTGAACAGCGTAAAAAGAAGCTTGAGGAGATTCAGCGCCTCGGCCATGATCCGTTTCCTCACGAATTTCGTTGGACGCACACCCCTTCGGAGCTAGTCCAGAAGTATTCCGAGGCGTCAACCGCCGAGCTCGAAGCGGAGCGGCTGCCGGTCCGGGTTGCCGGCAGGATCGTTTCGTACCGCCTGATGGGCAAGGCAGGATTCGCCCATCTTCAGGGGGGCGGCTGCCGTATCCAAATCTATGTAAAGAAAGACGTAGTCGGGGAAAAAGGCTTCGAGCTGTTCCACCTGCTGGACCTTGGCGATTCCGTCGGGGTCCGCGGCCACCTGTTTCGAACCAAGACCAACGAGTTGTCCGTCTGGGTCGAAGAGCTTTTCCTTCTTTCGAAGGCGCTGCTGCCGCTTCCCGAGAAATGGCATGGCCTGAGCGACGTGGAGCTGCGTTATCGCCAGCGTTACCTGGATCTGATTTCCAACGAGAAATCGCGGCAGGTCTTTGTTACCCGCGCGAGGCTGATCCAGGAACTGCGGCGTTTCTTTGACGCGCGGGGATATATAGAAGTAGAGACGCCGATGATGCATGCGATTCCCGGAGGCGCGGCCGCTCGTCCGTTCGTAACCCACCACAACACCTTGGATCTGGACCTGTATCTGCGCATCGCGCCGGAACTTTATCTGAAGAGGCTGACGGTCGGGGGCTTCGACCGCGTTTACGAAATTAATCGCAATTTTCGAAATGAAGGGATTTCCACGCAACATAATCCCGAATTCACCATGCTGGAGTTTTACGAGGCGTACAGCAATTACCGCGATTTGATGGATCTGAACGAGGAACTCTTTGCCCTGCTGGCCAAAACGCTCACTGGCGCTACGCTGATCAAATATGGCGAGCTCGAGCTTGATTTCGCGAAAATCCAACGGCTGTCCATGCGCGAAGCCATTATCAAATACTGGCCTGAGGCGCTTTTGCCTGCGCCTGCGATTCAAGAACTTGCTTCACCAGGCGGGCCGGCTTTGATTGGACAACGATATAACACCTGGGCCAAAGCGACGGGCGCGCCTTATGCCGCGGCCAAAGGCCATTTGACCGACGGGGAGTGGACCGGCCTGCTGTTTGAAACTATCGCCGAAAGCAAATTGATACAGCCAACGATTCTGTACGATTTCCCTATCGAAATTTCGCCTTTATCGAAACAGAAAGCCGATGATCCGGCGCTGGTGGAGCGTTTTGAGGTGTATGCCGGCGGCATGGAAATCGCCAATGGATTTTCGGAGTTGAATGATCCCGCCGAACAGGAGCGCCGTTTCCTGGCGCAAATCGCGCAAGGGGGCGACGAATCTCCCAAGCGCCTGGATGTCGATTACATTCAGGCGCTGTGCTACGGCATGCCGCCCACCGCGGGAGAAGGCATCGGAATCGACCGCCTGACGATGTTGCTCACCGACTCGAAGTCCATTCGCGACGTCATTCTGTTTCCCCTGTTACGTCCGGAGGCACCGGAATCGCTAGCCGAGCAGCCGCCCGAAAAGTCCGGCGAGAAAGCGTAAAGAACAGCACCCACTATGCGTCTTGAATGGTTTGTGGCCCGGCGTTATCTGCGGTCGCCGCACCGCCCTGCGGTGCTTCGCCTGGTCACGCTGTTTTCCATCGTCGGTGTCGCCGCTGGTGTCGCGACGCTGGTCATCGCGCTGTCGATGAACACCGGTTTTCGGGAAACCTTGCAGGATCGTTTGCTGGAAGTGACCCCGCACATCTCGCTCACCCGTCCGGGTACGGGAGGCATCCACGATTACGAATCGCTGGCCGCCAAACTATCCTCCATAGCGGGAGTACGATCGGTTACGCCGGCGGTATACCAGACCGTGCTCATGTCGTTTGGCGGAGAGTCGCGAGGGGTAGTCAGCAAAGGCATCGATCCGGAACGCGAGCGACGCAGCGATCTGGCTTTGCAGCGTATCGTGGCCGGCCAGCTGAATTTTTCTCCCGACCGCGACGGCGTGGACGGCCTGCTGGTCGGGAAGCAACTCGCCAACGAATGGAAACTTTCGCCGGGCGATTACGTCACTCTCACGAGTCCTCGGGGTGGCTTGACTCCGTTCGGAATGCTTCCGCGTTCGCGAAGGTTTCGAGTGGCGGGTGTTTTCGATTCAGGTTTCTACGACTACGACCAGAATTGGTGTTTTATGACTTTGGCGGCCGCGCAAAGTCTATCCGGCGGCGGCGACCTGGTGAACGTTCTGGAGTTGCGGCTAAATCATCCCGACAATGCTTTCGCGGTGGCTGAAAAACTCCTGCAGACAGCCGGACCCGGTTTTGCAGCTACCACCTGGATGGAAGAAAATCGCGCTTTGTTCCGTGCCTTGCATATGGAAAAACTGGTGACCGCGATTTTTATCGGCCTGATCACTTTCGTTGCGGGGCTGAATATTCTGGTGGTTCTGTCCATGACCGTTACCGACAAATCGCGCGACATTGCCGTGTTGATGTCCATGGGCGCGCGGCGCGTGCAAGTTCGAAAAATCTTCTTGTGGCAGGGCGTCATTATTGGCGCGGTCGGAACGCTGCTTGGATTGTTGGTCGGCTACACCCTGTCTTTCGTGGCCGGAATTTATCATCTGATTCCGCTCGACCCGCAGGTCTATGCCGTTCCTTATGTGCCATTTCACCCGAGCCTCATGGACGGCGTGTGGATCGCCGCGATCTCCATGGGTATATCGCTGGCGGCCACCATCTTGCCCGCCAAGGCTGCTGCTAAACTCCTCCCGGTCGATATCCTGCGTTATGAATGAGTTTCGGCGCAATCAGCTTTTGGCGAGTCGTTTGCTCCTAATACAGGCACAGAGGCAGGTGGGCAGGCCAGGGGAATTACCCTCAACCCCCGGAGACAGAAAAGCGCTCCTCAAATCGTTGAAAGTACGGAAGTTAGCAAAGTACCAAAATGGTCCCTAAATGCTGTGTTTTTGAGCGGCGCGACAGGGGCAAAAAGGGGAATCCTTTTATCCCCATCGCTGGCTAAAGAGGGCAGTTTTAGAGCGGTCACCTCGTAGGCGGGCGTCCGCATCTAAATAGATGTAGAGAAGAATTTCGACGATTTGGGTTTTACTGAACCTGATGATGGCACAAGAGCTGAACGACAATTTTGGCGGCACCGGAATGGATTCCGGCGCTGCGCTGTCCGCCGGAATTGTGCTCGAAGGCCGCAATCTGAAGAAAAATTACGGCTCGGGTCCCAAAACTTTGGCGGTGCTGGTAGACGCCAACATCATTTTGCGCAAGGGAGAGATGACCGCCATCGTGGCCCCATCCGGCGCGGGTAAAAGCACTCTTCTACATGTGCTGGCCGCGCTAGACATGCCGACAAGCGGTACAGTATACTTCGCGTCGAAAGCCATTGAATCGAATCAAGACGCGTTGCTTGCTGAATTTCGCAATCGCGCAGTCGGATTTTTGTGGCAACGCCACCAGTTGCTGCTCGATTTTACGGCTGAAGAAAACGTAGCTATGCCGCTGCTGTTGCGCGGCGAAAATTTCACCTCCGCGCTGGGCATGGCGCGGAAGTGGCTTGCGGAGGTTGGCTTGGAAAATCGAGCCGGCCACCGCGCAGGGGAACTCTCCGGCGGGGAACAGCAACGCGTGTCGATTGCCCGGGCGCTTGTCACTGGGCCGGCTGTGTTGCTGGCAGATGAACCGACGGGGAATCTAGACGAGCAGAATGCTTGGGCTGTGTTCGAGTTGCTGGTTCGGCTGCACCGCACGTTTGGGTTGACGTCGCTGATCGCGACGCACAATCTAAAGCTCGCCGCGCGTTGCGATCGGGTCCTGACACTGGAGCATGGCGTTCTTACTACTCGCAAGGCTACGGCCGAAGCGGGTGAGACCCCCGGGGGAGAAGCGAGCTAACGTGTTCGAACGTTATACGGAAAAAGCGCGTCGCGTAATTTTCTTTGCCAGATATGAGGCCAGCCAATACGGCAGTCCTTACATCGAGACGGAGCACCTGTTGCTCGGCTTGATGAGAGAGGACAAAGCGCTGGCTAATCGATTTCTGCGACAACAGGGTTCCATCGAATCTATCCGCAAAGAGATCGAAGCGCGTATCACCATTCGCGAGCGCATCTCCACGTCCGTGGAGGTTCCGCTCAGCGCGGAGTGCAAGCGCATCCTGAATATGGCCGGTGAAGAGGCCGAGCGCCTGGGCGTAAAGCACGTGGGCACCGAGCATCTGCTGCTGGGAATCCTGCGCGAAGAAAAATGTTTTGGCGCTGAAATTTTGATGGAGCGCGGGCTGCGGCTTTCGACGCTGCGCGAAGAGTTGGCGCGGACCTCCGGTGAAAAAACTACCACGGCCCGTCCCAAGGAAACTTCACTGCTTGCGGAGTTCAGCCGCGATTTGACGCAGGCGGCTTCGGAAGGCTCTCTCGATCCTTTAGTTGGCCGAGACGGTGAAGTGGAGCGCGTGATACAGATCTTGTGCCGCCGCACCAAGAACAATCCGGTTTTGATCGGCGAGCCCGGCGTGGGCAAGACCGCCATCGTCGAGGGCCTGGCGCAGCGGATCTCCGATGGCGATGTTCCTCCCTTCCTGGCCGACAAGCGCATTCTTTCTCTCGATCTGTCTTTGATCGTCGCGGGTACCAAGTATCGCGGACAGTTTGAAGAGCGGCTCAAGACCATCATGAAAGAGCTGATGGAGAGCCAGAACTCCATCGTGTTTATCGATGAGCTGCACACCCTGGTGGGCGCCGGGTCCGCGGAAGGTTCGCTGGATGCCGCCAACATCTTGAAACCGGCTCTTTCGCGCGGTGAGATTCAGTGCATCGGGGCGACCACGCCGGGGGAATATCGCAAGTCCGTCGAAAAAGACCGCTCGCTGGAACGCCGCTTCCAATCCGTAAAAGTTCCCGCGCCCAACGAAGAAGAAGCCGTGCAGGTGATCAGCGGCGTACGAGAACGTTACGAAAAATTTCATGCCGTCAGCTACACCGATGAGGCGTTGCGCTATTCCGTTTATCTTTCGAACCGCTATATTCCCGATCGCTTCCTGCCGGACAAGGCTATCGATTTGATTGACGAAGCCGGCGCTCGCGTCAAGCTGCGCCAAGCCAGCGTTCCTGAAGAAGTGGGCGAAGTGCAGAAGCGCGTCAAGTTCATCACTCACCGCATGGAAACGGCTATCGCCAACCATGAATTTGAAAAGGCGCGTTTTTATTCCGAAGAAGAGCGCAAAGAAAAGGAAAACCTGCGCGGCCTTCGCGAGCGCTACAAACTCGACGACGCTTCCACGGGGATTGTGACCCGCGAAGATATCGAAGAGGTGGTTTCGCGCTGGACCGGCATCGGCGTCTCCTCAATTAAAGAAGACGAGCAGCAAAAACTGCTGCGCATCGAGCCCGAGCTGCACAAGCGAGTCATCAGCCAGGACAAAGCCATTACCGCGCTGGCCCGCGCCATCCGCCGCAGCCGCGCCGGACTGAAATCGCCGCTCCGTCCCGTCGGTTGCTTCTTTTTCCTGGGGCCCACGGGCGTCGGCAAAACGGAAGTAGCTCGGCGTCTGGCCGAATTTCTCTTCGGCTCCGAAAAATCGCTGGTGCGCTTCGACATGTCCGAATTCATGGAGAAGCATTCCGTCTCCAAGCTGATCGGCGCGCCTCCTGGCTATGTAGGCTACGAAGAAGGCGGGCAGTTGACCGAGCGGGTCCGCCGCACTCCCTACTCAGTTATTCTTCTGGATGAAATTGAAAAGGCCCATCCGGACGTTTTCAACATTCTGTTGCAGGTGTTTGAAGACGGGCAGCTCACCGACGGTCTGGGCAATACCGTCGATTTCCGGAATACCATTATCATCATGACTTCCAATCTTGGCGCGCGGCATCTGCAAAAGCGCACCTCCATGGGTTTCCAGTCGGGAACCGATGAAGCCGGCCAAAAGTCCATGGAAGAGCTGGTGATGAACGAAGTGAAGCGCGCATTCAATCCGGAGTTTCTGAATCGTCTGGACGAAGTGATTATTTTTAACCCTCTTGGTGACGACGATTTGCTTCGCATCATCGATTTGCTGGTGGGACAGCTGAACGACACGCTGATTCACCGGCAGGTACAAATCGTGGTTTCACCGGAAGCACGGCAGTGGATACTCGAGAAAACGTGTGCGGACCGCAGTTATGGGGCGCGGCCGCTGCGGCGGGCTTTACAGAAGTACGTGGAAGATCCGCTTTCCGAGGCCTTGATCCAGGGTGGGATTCAGAGGCCAGCGACGCTGCAGATTTACGTCGCCGGCGAAGCTCTGGCATTCCGGCCTGTGGGCGAGGCAACCCCTGTAGTTCACTAACGAATCTGACACCAAACGCGTCGTCGCAAAGCGGTTGACCGACTGGGCGGCCGCAAAGCGCCCGGCGCATTAGCCAATCTCAACCGGGACTGGCAGGAGATGAACATCTTGTGTTTGGGGGCGCGGCCTTGATCGTTTTCAAGGCCGCTCAAAGAAAAGTCTGTTTTTCTAACGGGGTTTTGACGGGCCGGGTTTGTTCGATCGCGATACTGATATTTTTTTTCGCCATCGTTTCACCCGCGGCTACGCGAAACAATGCCGGTGCAGACGCGTCCCCTCACGCAGTGCTTTCGTCCGAGTCCCGTCCCTGGCAGGAATCGCCGCAAGCCTCCGCGCCCGCTTCGCAAACGCAGGCCGCCGCTCCCTCGCAGGCGGTGATTGAGCGCATCGAGTTTCTGGGTAATCGCCGAATCCGCAGCGACACCTTAAAAGCGCGAATCTTTACCCGCGAAGGCGACCGCTATAACGAAGACACTTTGCGCCGTGATTTCCAGGCGCTTTGGAATACCCAGTTTTTTGAAGACGTAAAGTTGCGCGTCGAAGATTCCCCCGGTAACCCGAATTCAAAAATCGTCATCTTCGATGTAAAAGAGCGGCCGGTGATCCGCCGCATCCGTTATGACGGGATTCATTCTGTTTCGGAATCGGACATCCTCGACCGTTTTAAGGAGCGCAAGGTCGGGCTCACCGTGGAAAGCCAGTTCGATCCCACGCGCATCAAGAAAGCGGAAGTGGTCATCCGCGAACTACTGGGCGAGCACGGCCGCCAGTTCGCCAAAGTCACGCCGGAGTACGAGAAAATCGCTTCCAGTAACGCGGTGATTCTCGTATTCAAAATCGAAGAAGGCCCCAAAGTAAAAGTCGGGCACATCCAGTTCACCGGCAATCACGCCTTCAGCGACCGCAAACTGATTCGCGCCATGCGTCACGACCGTCCGTACGCCATCCCGCTGTATCTCACAGAAATCGCGGTGCTCTCCAAGACTTACGATCGCGACAAGTTGAATGAGGACCTGGAAGTAGGAGTTCGCGGACTTTACCAGGACAACGGCTATTTCAAAGTCCTGGTCAAGGATCCCATCCTGGAAAATATCGATACCCCCGCGTATCGCCTGGGTGTTCCGTTGCCGTTCACGGCCCATGGCCAGGGCAAAGCCGTGAACATCACGATTCCCATCGAAGAAGGCGACCAATATCGCATGGGAACGTTGAAAATCGTCAGCGCCGACCCTGACAAAGCGCTATCGCTTAAAGTCGAAGCCCTCAAATCGATTTTCCCCTTGAAGCAAGGCGATCTTTTCGCTACCGGCAAAGTCCGCAAGGCCCTTGAGAACTACAAGAACGCTTACGGCGAATACGGGTTTATCGATTTCACCGCCGAACCGGAAACCAATCTCGACGACGAAAAGAAAATTATCAATTTGACCATGAAGTTCAATGAAGAGAAGCAGTATTACGTCCGGCGCATCGACTTCAGCGGCAACACCACCACGCGCGACAAGGTCATCCGCCGGCAGTTGCTGATTGACGAAGGGCAGTTGTTCAACAAGCGCGCCTGGGAATTGAGCATCCTGCGCCTGAATCAGCTCGATTATTTTGACAAGATTGAAGCCGACAAGGCCGCCGAGCTAAAACGCAACACCAAGGAAGGCACCGTCGACATCAACCTGAAACTCAAAGAAAAAGGCAAGCAATCCATCGGGCTGCAGGGCGGCGTCAGCGGCTTATCCGGCAGTTTTATCGGCCTCACCTATCAGACTAACAATTTCCTGGGTCTGGGCGAAACGCTGACGTTCTCCGCTCAGTTCGGTAACCTGCAGCGCAGTTTCCAATTTGGTTTCACCGAGCCGTATCTGTTTGACCGCCCGATCCAGTCCGGCTTTACGATTTTCTCCAGCCGCTACAAATTCGACCAGGCCCAGCAACAGGCTCTTTTGACCGGCCAGGCGGTCAGTATCAATCCGCAGTTTATTCAAAACTATAATCAGGACAGCACCGGTTTCACGGTGTTCGCCAGTTATCCTCTGAAGAAACGCCCGTTCACCCGCGTGCAGGCTTCCTACGGGTTGACGCGCACCAACATCACCGCTTTCAACCAGGCTTCCACGCTGCTCTTTGAGCAGCTGCAATTTCGCAGCATTTCCGGACCGAGCGCGCTGAACGGCATCGTTTCCAGCGCCATCACGCCCAGCATTTCCTATAACACCATTAATAATCCGCAAAATCCCACGGGAGGTAAGAAGTATTTCTACTCCCTTTCGTTTGCCGGCGGCCCGCTGGGCGGCAACGTTAACAGCATCAGCAATATTTTCGACTACACGATGTTCCACCCGATTAACAAGAAGCGGAACGTCCTGGGTGTCCACGTAACGGCGGCATATATCACCGGCTACGGCGGCAGGGAAGTTCCTCCATTCAGCCGTTTCTACATGGGCGGGGAAAACGACATTCGCGGATTTGATATCCGCTCGATTTCGCCGGTAACGTTTATCCCCACGGCCACCGCACAGCAGTTTCGCTACACCGACCCTACGTCACTGGACAGCAGAGGGAATCCCATTCAACGTGCTCTCAGTATTCCTGTCCTTGGCTATACGATTACGTTCCCCGGCGGCGACATGCAGTCCTGGGGCAATTTTGAATATCGCATTCCTATCGCCGGGCCGGTTACCGCCGGACTCTTCATGGACGTCGGCATGGTCGGCATTGTCCGCCAGAGCGCGCTGAAGCTGGACCCCACCGGATTCCAGAACCTCTTGAATCAGTTTCCCGATGCGCCGGCTCAAGCTGGCTTGCAACGCCAACTCTCGGTTGCCTCGGGTACCAATTTCCGCGTGCGGGCCTCGACCGGCGCTGAGTTGGTGGTACAGCTACCCATCATTCAAGCCCCCTTTCGCATCTACTATGCGTTCAATATCAACAGGTTGCATACTCAAATTGCCGCCCCTCCGGATTTCGTCGAGCAAAGCGACATTGACCTGATCAAGAACAATCCATTACTTCAGGATTTCTATCGATTTCAATTTGCGCCCACACTAAATCGCTTCATTGAAAATCCCGGGCGCCTGAATTATTTCGAGCCGCTGCGGACTTTCCGGTTTACGGTCAGCCGGACGTTTTGACACAGGGTCTCTGTTTACGGATGGTTTGAAGGATTTGTATTCGAATGCGGCGGGTATTGCGCCGCTGACTTGGGCATCGCGGGACAAACGCCTGATGCTTTTGGGGGAGACAGTGGGAAATAAGAGATTGAAATTGATTGCAGTTCTGGCATGGGCGGTCGCACTCGTGTCGGTAACCGTCGCGGGGTGCGGCGGCGGAGGGGCCAAGGGGAATGTGGTCGTCGTGACAGTTCTGCCTAGCGGAGGCACCCTGGTCGTAAACCAGTCGGTTAGCCTCACCGCTTTGGTCACTGGCGCAACGGATGTCTCGGTGGTTTGGTCTTGCACCTTCACAACCACCACGACGCCAACGGGTACAACCACTCCTGTGACTTCTGCCGCAGCTCCCTGTACCGCGGCTGACGGTGTGTTGTCCAATCAAACGGACACTACGGTCACCTTTACCGCTCCCGCAACGGTTCCGAATCCGCCGCCGACGATCAGCGTCGTCGCCACTTCCAATGCGGACAAAAAGAAAACGGGCGCCAGCGTAATCACGCTGGATTCCGGAATCCGCGCCACCGTGAATCCGCCGACCGCTACGGTGGCTACTGGAGCAAATTTTCAATTTACGGCCACACTGACTACCGACCAGACACCGAACAACGTTACCTGGCTGCTGGTGCAAGCCACCTCGACCAATCCGATTTCGCCCACGGCCACCAGTTGCTCTCCGGGATGTGGCACTATCGATGCCAACGGTTTGTATACCGCGCCAGCTACGGTACCCACCACCCCGACGGTAACGGTCGTGGCGACTTCCAAGTTGGATACCACCCGCTTCGCTATCGGCACGATAACCGTTGTCCAGGCCGGTCCGATCAGCTTCTCGAACGTTGCTCCTCCGGTTGCGCCGCAGGGAGCATTGCTGCAGGACATTTTCCTTAACGCCACAAACCTGACTTCCAGCGGCGTGGGAGTCACCTTTGGCCCGAACGCGATTGCGCCGTCACAGGTAAAAGTTATTTTCGCTCCGGGTGTTTCGGCTTCTTCTATCGGTGCGCGTGTTCGCCTTACCGCCGAGCAACTGGCAGTGGCCGGTAGTTTTCAGGTGAATATTACCAGCACGAATCCAGCAAGCCCGGTGACCAAGGTGGCCGGCGGAAATTTCACTGTCACCGTAGTTCCTGAGCGTCCCTCAGTTGTGGCCTCCAATCCCGACAGCCTTCCGGAAAACTCTCAAGTACTCCCGGCTGGTCCGTCGATGACCATTGATGGCGGATTCTATGGTCCACCGGACGCGTTGGTGGTTTCGGCGCACTTCAACGGCGGCACTCTACCGATTGTCACCGATCCGCTCAGCCCGAACGTTTCGACGCCGCGGCGATTGAATGTCACGCTTCCAAATCTGAACGGACTGTCAGGCCTCTATCCCGTCAGTGTCACCAACAACAATGCTACTCCGCCGACGGCGTACACCAACATCGCCGTTGTTCCCGATTACGCCACCACGAACAAACCGGATGCGACGCCCACGCTTATTGCCTTACCCGCGGGGGCCGCTCCAAGCGCTATCGCGCTGGACAGTGTTCTGGGTGTTGCGGTTGTCGCCGAGACTGGGACGAGCGCGATCCAGTTCGTCGATATACGTACCGGCACTCCGGTGTTGCTTGGCTCTCCCATAGCCACCGGGAGTATTCCGTCTTCCACAGCTCCCGGCAGCCTGCCGACCGGTGTGGCCGTGGACGAATCGCTGCATATCGCTGCGGTGGTGAACTACGCCGACCGCAGTCTCTGGATTTTCCGGATTCCCGTTCCTCCGGCGGCTCCATCGACGACTCCGCTTGGTAAAATCGACCTCAGCACTTTGATTCCCGCGGGCGCACCTGCAACTCCACCCACGGCAGCTCCATTTCCTTATGCAGTCGGCGTCGACTCTCTAACTCATCGTGGATTGGTGGCATTTGCGTCAACCAACGTGGGATTTATCGTCAATCTGGACCCCACGCAGCCTGCGTCGGTGTGCTTGCCGGGTCAGCCGCCAGCCGCAGCTCCCACCTATTGCCCGATCGCGTCCGTCACCCTGAACACCGGTTCCAATCCGCAGATTGCGCTCGAGCCGCGAGTTGATCTGGCGTACGTAACGCCGGGTGGCAGGGGAAATCTCTCTGTTGTCGATTTGCAGCACGTCGCCGCACAGGCTCGCGTGCCCATAGATAAGGCTACCCGAACTTCGAACGTTGTTACCGTCACGACCTCGACCGCCCACACTTTGAATCCCGGCCATCCCGGGACGGTATTGATCAGCGGACTCCCCCCTGGAACGGGCGGCACGATTTTCGACGGGAGTTTCAGCGTCACCAGTGTGATTGATGCCTTTACCTTCACGTATTCTCAAACCGCTGCAGACGACACCACATCCAGCACCACCGCCAGCCCCGGAACGGTCAGCTTTGGTCTGGCGTTTCTAACCTATTCGTTGTCGCCCACCATTCAGGGCATTGCGATTAATCCGTTAACGCGCAAGGCCGTTCTGGCGGACCCCAACGCTACTGTAAGTCAGATCACTTTCATTAGTTCTCTGGATCAGTCGTTTACCTTCATCTCTTTATTTTCGGAAGCTACAGGAGCGGTCGGCTCCGGCATTCCTCCGGAATCCGGTGTGGCCGACGTCGCTTTTCAGCCGTTTACAAATACAGCGGTAGCATTTAATCCCATCCTTAACGAAGTGTCGCTGCTCGACCCCACGCTCTTGCAGCGCGCCGCCATCGTACACACTCTCGGGACGGGAATAAAAACAGTAGCATTTACCAGTGGCGGAGCCGACGTCAGCCTGAAACTTTCTGGCGCGCTGGCTGTGGATCCCAACTCCAACTCCGCGCTGGTGGCCAACTCCGGCAGCGACAACCTCAGTTTCTTTCACCTGAGCCAATTCATTAAGCCGGTGCACATCGAGCAGGTCCTCACTCCTCAGGTCCCCGGAGCGTTACTGCCGCAATCGATACTCATCACCAGTGGAGGATCGGCAGCGGTTTCCGGGGTCAGGATTATCGGAGCCGGATTCGATGCTTCCTCGCAGGTGCGGCTCGATGGTCAACCTCTGCCTTCCGGAGCCGGAGGCGTGCAGTTCGTGAGCAACCGTGAAATCGACGTCACCATTCCGGCTTCGTTTTTGGTCGCGCCTCGACGTTTCGGCCTTGATGTCGTCAACGGCGCG
>JBBRZT010000025.1:0-21899 GCA_038236395.1 Candidatus Acidiferrales bacterium | reverse complement strand
TTTTCGATCCCGGCAACGTTATTTCCAGAAAGCGAGAGGCGCGAGGCGAGATCTTCCGGTGACGCGGTGAGGGCGACGAAGTCCTGGAGCCAGCTGTAGAGAAGTTTCATGATGCGTGTCCGCCGGGATCGAGCTGGCCGACATAGGCGATGGTGGAAAACTCCATGCGCACGCGGCCTTCTTGCTGATATTCGTAAAAAAGACTTTCGAGATCGGCCATCATGGGCGCGAAATTCGGGTGGCCTTCGGTTGGGGCGTAGGAACTGCTGCGGAGACGGCCGCGCAATCCGTCGAGGTCGAAGATCTGATAGTTGGGGATTTCGCGCGTCAAGAAATTGTCGTGTTCGAAGAAGGCGTGGATGTCTTTCGCCTGCGGATAGGAATCCTTGACGCGAGCGTAGTCGGTGCCGTAACGCTGGAGCAGATCTTCGTAGGCATCGGCAAAGCTGGTTGAAGAGGTGGAACGATCGTTCCATACGATGGCGACCCAGCTGGCAGGGCGAAGGATGCGGGCAAATTCTCGGCGGGTAGGCTCGGGCGCGAACCAGTGAAAGGCCTGGCCTGCCGTGATGAAATCGACGCTGGCGCTGGGCAAAGTAGTGGCTTCCGCGGAGGCGTTGACGCTGGTGAAGCGGGGATAGGCGGCGAGATATTCTTCGCCGGCCTCGCGCATTTCCTTGTTGGGCTCGACGCCGAAAACCGTGTTGCCATTTTGCAGGAACAGCTCGGCGAGAAATCCGGTGCCGGAACCAATGTCGGCGACCGCGTGAGCGGGAGAAAGACCGCTGTGCTCGCGCAGAAGGTCGAGCACGCCGATGGGATAGTGGGGGCGGTAGCGGAGATAATCCGCCACGCGGCTGGAGAATCGATTTTTGGAGTCGGCAAACGTCACGGTGCGAGTAGCCTCACTCATGGAAATTGCCGCAAGAAGCGAACGTCGTTTTGAAAAAAGACCTGAATGTCGTCGATGCCGTACTTGAGCATGGCCAGGCGGTCGATGCCGATACCGAAAGCGAAGCCACTGACTTTTTTGGGATCGTAGTTGACGAAGCCGTAGACGGCGGGATCGACCATGCCCGCGCCGAAGAGCTCGATCCAGCCGGAGCCTTTGCATTTGGAGCAGGTCGAACCGGAAGCATTGATGCCTTTTCCGCCGCAGAAGACGCAGGTGGCGTCGAATTCGACGGAAGGCTCGGTAAACGGAAAATAGCTGGGACGGAAACGGGTTTTGACTCCGGAGCCGAAAAATTGCTTCACGAAATATTCTATGGTGCCGGTGAAATCGCAAAAAGTGATGACGGAATCGACGGCCAAGCCTTCGATCTGATGAAACATGAAGGAATGAGTGGCGTCGGGATTGTCGCGGCGGTAGACCTTGCCGGGTACGATGACGCGCACAGGCGGTTTGGTTTTCTCCATGGTGCGAATCTGCACGGGAGACGTGTGGGTGCGCAGCAGCAGATTGGACGGCGAAGTTTTTCCGGGCGCGCCAGGGACGTCGAGATAGAAAGTGTCCATATCGTCGCGCACGGGATGAAATTCGGGAATGTTGAGGGCTTCGAAATTGTAATAAGGGGACTCGATTTCCGGGCCCTCGGCGACGGAGAAGCCGATGGAGACAAAGATGTCTTCGATTTCCTGGAAGACCTGGCGAATTAAGTGATGCGAGCCGACGGGGCGGATGACGCCGGGGAGAGAGAGGTCGACGCGCTCGCGGGTGAGCGCCGCAGATTCGGCGCCAGATTCGGTGGCGGCGCGCAGCTCTTCGATTCTGGATTCAACGTGGGCGCGAAGTTGATTGAGGGCTGCGCCGACGGCGGGCTTGAGAGTTGGAGAGGCGGGCTTCAGCCAGTTGTCGGTGATTTGAGTGAGGACACCGGATTTGCGTCCCAGCCAGGCGTCGCGGAAAAGTTTCCACGAGGCATCGCTATTTACGTTGATGGCTTCAGCGTCGAATCGCGAGCTGACCTGGGCGAAGAGCGGCGGCACTTGATCAGGCTGGGCGACGCCGAGATCAGCGATCTTTTTCGCGGTGACGTTTTCGGCAGAGGTCATGATCGGAAAAGACGGCCAAGACCCAGGCTCGTGAACCAGCGGCGAACCTGGGCACCCTCCCAGATTAGTTGCCGAGCGCGGGAATTTGCGCCTGGCAAGAAAATACTACGCGCTTTTCTTTTTCTTTTGCGGCGGCGCGGCGGTTCTGGCTTGCTCCGCTAGCAAAGTGAACGCGGCGGCGTCCTTCACGGCGATGTCCGCCAGGATTTTGCGATCGAGGTCCACGCCGGCAGCCTTTAGGCCATGAATTAACTGGCCGTAGGTGATGCCGTTGAGGCGCGCGGCGGCGCCGATGCGCTGAATCCACAGGCGGCGATACTGACGCTTCTTTACGCGGCGGTCGCGAAAAGCGTAGCGATCGGCGCGATTGGCGGCTTCCTGCGCTGACTGGTAGAGCTTGCTCTTAGTGAGAAAAAAACCCTTAGTGCGCTTGAGGTACTTCTTACGCCGCGCACGGCGTTTGGTGCCGCGTTTAACGCGTGGCATCTGGGTTTCTCCTTAGTTAAATGGGAGGCAACGGGTTGCGCGAGCGCGCAGGAACACGCGTACGGCAACGGGTTTGTCTCCGGTATGAATTACCGCCGCGCGATGTTTCGCCGCGAGGCGAAAACATTTGCGGCTAATCGGCCGGCAGGCACCCGTGAAGCGCTGCCTGGCTCGATGATCGCTTCGCCTTGCGGCGCAACGATGCGGGCTTGCGCCCGGCTTTTTGTTGCAACTGCTTCAGCTTCGATGCGGCTGAAACTGAAATATCGGTCTTACTCGCAAACTCAAGCGTACGGAAGCAACAGCTTCACGTTCAGGCGATCGGCGGCGTTCACGAGCGTCAGCTTCTTGAGCTTGCGCATGCGGCCGGGAGCCTTGGTGCCGAGCAAATGGCGTTTGCCGGAGTGCATGCGAAGAATTTTACCGGTGGCGGTGACCTTGAAACGCTTTTTTGCGCCGCGGTGAGTCTTCAATTTCATTTTAGGATTTGAACGATTTCTTGGCATTGCGTAAATCCTCTCGTGAAGAATTCCTGTGTGCTGCTGCGCGATGTTAAGCGCCTACTGCGACTGCTGGGCGTTGGCCGGCTGTCCCGCGGGCTTGGTTGCCGGAACGCCTTTTTTAGGCGCCAGCAAAGCAACCAGAACGTTGCCTTCCATGCGCGGCATGGTTTCCACCTGACCGTTGTCGCCAATCTCACCGAGCAGGCGATTCATTTTGGCGCGCCCTACTTCCTGGTGAGCCATTTCGCGGCCACGATGAAAAATCATGGCGCGAACTTTGTGGCCTTCCCCGAGAAAGCGAATGATCTGATTCTTGCGAACCTGATAATCGTGTTCGGCGGTAGCGGGACGAAACTTTACTTCTTTAAGCTGCGAACCGCGACTGCTCTTTCGCTGCTCGTGCGCTTTCTTGTTGGCCTGGTAAAGATACTTGCCGTAGTCGGTGATTTTGCAAACCGGCGGGTCCGCGGTGGGAGAAATTTCCACCAGATCCAGGCCCTTATCCTTGGCCATTTTAATGGCTTCGAAAGGCTGCATGACGCCGAGCTGGCCGCCGTCTTCATCAATGACCCGGATTTCGCGCGCCCGGATGCGTTCGTTAACGCGAATGCGGTCGCTCTGCCGGAAAGTACGTTCTGCGATATTTCCCCCTAATGCCGAGAAGCGCCGTGGAGTTCGAAAGCCACAGAGCCCGAAAATAATAAGCCCGAGCCGCATAGCGCAAAAGCGCCACGAGACGGGTTTCAAAGTATAGCACGCAGGCGAGGCGAGGAGACAAGGGCGAAAACAGTCCACACTTGGCGGCGCTTTTAATCAGGAGCTGAGTTGCATGGTGCGGCCACCCGGTCCGGTGATGCGGGCGAGAAGTTGCGATTTTTCGCCGTACTCGACTCGCACATCGAGATTGAGTTGAGAGCAGACGCGTTGCAGCTCAACATCGTGTGGGCTGGAAAGCGCGAAGCGATCGATTTTGCAGCCGGAGGGCGCATCGGCGGAGGGATGAATGCTGCCGGCGCTCCATTCGATAAAAAAGGGCAGCACGCCGTGCTCGTCGTTTTTGAGTTCTAGAGTTTTCCATTGAAGGAGGCGGCCATCGGGCCGTTTTCGAGAACCGGGTGTAGGCCCCTCGAAGGCAATGTCATCGTTCCGGAGATTAGCGGCGAATTGGGTGATGTCGCCCGGATGGGCGGCCCAACCTACGAGGCGCGGCTCAGTTAATTTCAGCAGGTCGCGGGTGTCTGGTGCTCCGGGTTGTTGCGGGTCTGGCGCAATGATTTCGAGATAGTGCTTTTCACCCAGCGAGAGAAGAGCATTGCGTGTGCCGCGGCCGGGATGGACGCCACCAAATGCAGCGAGTACGCCGGTGCGCTCTTCGACAAAAGCGATGCCACGGTCAAGATCGTTGCAGCCGAGAAGGATGTGATCGAGCACGGTGGGCGCGTCAACCTCTGCGAATGAGAAATTTGGGGAGACGAGAGCGCCTCCGGCCAGGGTAAGAAAGATTCGGCGCGGAATTTTTTGCGACATGCGCTCCCCGATCGTAAAAGTTCTTCAAACTGGCGGACGCTATTGAGACTTGGATTCCACTTCCTGTTTCAGTGCGTCGATGACTTCGGGGAGGGGCTTGGGGCCAAGGTCGCCCTTGGTACGGTGGCGGACGGAGACGGTGCCGGCTTCGGCTTCTTTGGGGCCGAGTACGAGCATGTAGGGGATTTTCTGCATCTGGGCGTCGCGAATCTTGGCGGGGAGTTTTTCGTTGCGGTCGTCGAGATGCACGCGGAGGCCGTGGCGCTTGAGCGTGTCGGTGACGTGGTTGGCGTAGTCGGCGACTTTTTCGCTGACCGGGCAGATTTCCACTTGCACGGGAGCGAGCCAGAGCGGGAAGGCTCCGGCATAATGCTCGATCAGGATGCCGAAGAAGCGCTCGACCGAGCCGAGCAGGGCGCGATGAACCATTAGCGGCTCATGCTTGGCGCCGTCTTCGCCGATATATTGCAGGCCGAAGCGCGCAGGCAAATTGAAATCGAATTGCACGGTGGTGAGCTGCCAAAAGCGGCCGATGGCGTCGATGAGCTTGACGTCGATCTTGGGGCCGTAGAAGGCGGCTTCGCCTTCCATCTTTTTGAAGGGGACGTTCATGCGCGTCATGGTTTCGGCCAGCGCGGCGGTTGCGCGGTGCCAGTCTTCGGGCTTGCCGGCGTAATTTTCCGGGTGCAAGACGTCCCAGTCGGAAAGCTCGACTTCAAAGTCGTTGAAGCCGAAAGTTTTCATTACCGCGAAAGCAAAATCGATGCAGGCTTCCACTTCGCTTTCGATTTGCGAAGGCATGCAGAAAATGTGGGCGTCGTCCTGGGTGAAACCGCGCACGCGCAGCAGGCCGTGCAGGACGCCGCTGCGTTCATAGCGGTAGACGGTGCCCAGCTCAGCGAGGCGCACGGGCAGCTCGCGATAACTTTTCATTTTTGATTTGTAAATGAGAATGTGGCCCGGGCAGTTCATGGGCTTGAGCTGGTAATCGTTTTTTTCGACTTCGATGGGGCCGAACATGTTGTCGCGATAGAAGCCAGTGTGGCCGCTGGTCTTCCACAAATCCAGCAGCATGATGTGCGGGGTGTAGACGAGGTCGTAGCCGCGGCGGAGCAGTTCATCGCGGAGCCAGTCTTCGATGATTTTGCGAATCAGGCCGCCTTTGGGATGCCAGAACACGAGGCCTGGGCCGGCTTCTTCTTGAATCGAGAAAAGATCGAGCTCCACGCCGAGTTTGCGGTGGTCGCGGCGCTTGGCTTCTTCAAGGCGATGCAAATATGCATCGAGTTCTTTTTGAGTATAAAAAGCCGCGGCGTAGATGCGCTGGAGCTGGGGATTTCCTTCCTGGCCTTTCCAGTAGGCGCCGGCGACGCTCATCAATTTGAAGGCGGTGATGCGCTTGGTGGAGGGAATGTGCGGGCCGCGGCAGAAATCGATGAATTTCCCGGTGGTGTAAAAGGAAACCATCGGCTCGGTGGCCTTTTCTTCAACGAGCTCGCACTTAAAAATTTGATTGGATTTTTTGTAGAGCTCGATGGCCTCGGGCTTGGGGAGAAGTTTGCGCTCATTGGGCAGGTCTTGCGCGGCGAGTTGGCGCATTTTGGTTTCGATTTTGGCCAGATCGTCGGGAGTAAAAGGCTCGTCGCGCAGAAATTCGTAAAAAAACCCGGTGTCGATCGGGGGACCGATACCAAGCTTTACGTTGGGGAAAAGTTCCATGACCGCGGCGGCCAGCAGGTGCGCGGCGGAATGGCGGAAGACGTAGAGGGCGTCCACGTCTTTGTCGGTGAGGATCTGGAGTTTGACATCGTGTTCGAGCGGACGGCGCAGATCGATGAGTTCGCCTTCGGGTGAGGCGCTGGCATCGCCAGCGGGAACGCCGTTCGTTGCGGTGATGCGCGCGACGAGCGCGGCATCGGCGAGACGCGGAGAAATTTTGCGCGCGATGTCGGCAGGCGTGGTGCCCTTGGGCACTTCCTGGACTTTACCGTCGGGCAATGTGACGTGAATCTGGTCCATTTGAGCTGTTCACCTGAAGGAGAAGAACAAGCTTATCGGCGGCCAGCACGGTGGTCAAGGCAAGTGCATGGAGAATTTCGCGGAGGGGGGATTCGGTGTCGAGGAACGAAGAGGAATTTATTTTGCGGCGGCGATTTCTTCCACGATGGCGGCGGCTGCGGCGCGAGGATCTGGAGCGGCAAGTATGGGGCGGCCGACCACGATAAAATCCGCGCCAGCGCGGATGGCCTGCGTGGGCGTCGCGGTGCGCGACTGATCGTCACGTTTTGAAGAGGATTTGTCGGCGGGGCGGACGCCGGGAGTGACGATGAGGAATTCGCGCCCGCATGCTTTGCGGATGGCACGCACTTCGTGGACGGAAGCGACGACTCCGTCGACACCGCACTTTTTTGCGAGACGCGCGAGCTTGGTGACGCGATCGACGGACGGACCGGTGATGCCGACTTCGCGCATGGATTTATTGTCCATGCTGGTCAGGATGGTGACGGCCAGCAGGCGAGGGCGATCGGCGCCCATGGCTACCCCGGCGCTGACGGCCTGGACGGAGGCCTCGAGCATCGCGCTGCCGCCGAGCGCGTGCACATTCAGGAGCTGGACGCGCGGCATGGAAGCGGCGCAAAGTACCGAGCCAGCGACCGTGTTGGGTATGTCGTGGAATTTGAGGTCGAGGAAAATATCGACGCCGAGAGCTGCGATTTCTTTGATGGCTGCGGGCCCTGCTGCGGTGAACAACTGGCTGCCGATTTTGAACATACCGACGAGGGGGCAAAGTTGAGTGGCGAACTTGATAGCGGTTCGTAATGAATCGACGTCCAGGGCTACGATCAGGCTGCTTCGCGGGTGGGCGTCAAAGGTCACGTTTTAGTGGCCCCGACTCTTGCCGGGGAAATTATGGGTGCTGCGGTAGCTGCATCAGCTCGAGCCGGACCTTGCTTACTCCCGAACTGGTCAGGCCAATCTTGCGAGCCACGCGATAGGATACATCAATTTCGCGGCCTTCCTGATAGGGACCGCGGTCATTGATACGCACGACTTCAAACTTGTGATTTCGGGGATTGACCACGCGGACAATCGAGCCGAACGGCAGGGTCGGGTGGGCTGCGGTCAGGGCTTCGGAATCGAACTCCTCGCCATTGGCGGTTTTCTTGCCGTCAAAGTCTTCGCCATACCAGCTGGCGTTGCCGACCCAAGTCTTGATGGGCTTGACCGGCTCATTGGAGCGGGCGACCAAGGGGGCGTTCATCGCCTGGGCGGTAAGGAACATCACCGGAACCCAGAGGAGGCTGGCCCAGAGGATCTGGATGGAACGCTTCATAGTGTGTCTTTTGCGCAACATCATACTGAAAAGTGTACCAACTTTGCCGCGGCCTGTCAATTGAACTTTAGTACCAATTTATATCTTAAATCACTGATATTGCTATACTTATATTCTTCCGCGCGATGCTCCAGGTTTGTTGCGAGCAGCTCGACGGCGTCCGGGTCGACGAAGTTGGCGGTGCCTACCTGGACGGCCGTCGCGCCCGCCGCCAGATACTCAAGCACATCGTCCACCCTTTCGATGCCCCCCAGCCCGATAACCGGTATGCCCACTTTTCTGGTTACTTCCCAGACCAGGCGTAAGGTGATGGGCCGGATGGCAGGACCGGAAAGGCCACCGGTTGGGCACCCGAGGCGGGATTTGCCGGTTGCAGGATCGAGCGACATTGCGGGATACGTATTGGCCACCGTTAACCCATCCGCTCCGGCTTCTTCGGCCGCCCGGGCGATAAGCCCAATGTCTGTAACGAGCGGCGATAGCTTGGCCCACAGTGGGCGCTTCGCTGCCGCCTTGCGCGCCAGGCCGACGACTTGGGAAACCATGCCCGGATCGCTACCAAACTGGATGCCGCCCTGCTTTACGTTGGGGCAGGAAATGTTCAACTCGTAGGCAGCCAAGCCAGGGGCGTCTTCCAGGATGCGGATGACTTCAGAGTATTCATCGGCGGAATAACCGAAGACGTTGGCGATCACGGCGGTATCAAAATTTCTTAGTACCGGAATTTTTTCCGCCACGAAGGCGCGAACCCCGACATTTTGCAGGCCGACGGCGTTCAGCATGCCGGAAGGAGTCTCGCAAAGGCGCGGAGCGGGAGAACCCTCTATGGGTTCGAGGGAAAGGCCTTTGGTAACGAAGCCGCCGATTTTGTTCAGATCGAGGAGATGAGCGAACTCCACGCCGTAACCGAAGGTGCCGCTGGCAGCAAGAATGGGATTGCGAAGACGCAGAGCGCCGATGTTTACGCTGAGATCGACAGCGCCGACAGAAGTCACAGCGCGGGAAGAATAGCACGAAGAGCGAGGTGGGAGCGCGGCAAAATCGAGCGCGAAGAACGCGCGGCTGTTCAAGAAATTGTGGAGAAATTTATCGGTTAGTTTGAGTAAAAAGGGCTTCGCTCAATACGCGACTGTCTCGCGTGGCGAGCGTGATTCCGCAGAGCGCTGCCAACGTCGGTGCGATATCCGCAGGTGATGCGGGGCCAAAATACTTTCCAGGGCGGATTCCCGCGCCCATGAGGATTACGGGAACGCGCTGATCGTAGTAATAGGGCGTGCCGTGAGACGTGCCGCCGCGACTCGGCTGGCCCGGCGGCGAATAATCCCAAATCCAGTACGGCTTCGGGACGATGAGCAAATCACCGCTGCGAGGCTGGAAAAAACCGGCAGCTTCCGCGGAGAGTAGGGGATTTTCCGTGGCGGGCCGACCATCCACTTCATCGGCGGTGTATACCTGCAAGACTCCGGGCACGCTGTGAATCGCGTCGATTACGGCCTGCATGGCGCGAGCGTCGATTTTCAGTTTCGCGTAAGTGCCGGGAGTGAAGTACACATCGGCGCCGCCAACGTCTGCGACAGTGGGCTTGGCGTAATACAGGTTTTCAAGAGCCTGCTCGATGCGCGCTTTCACTTCGCCCACATTGAGGCGTCCGGCATTGATGCCGGTCTTACGCAGGTCTTCGGGAATAGGAGCGACGCCATGATCGCCGGTGATGGCCACGACGTATTTTCCACGTCCTACGGATTTATCGAGGTGCGCGAAGAAGGTTGCGAGGTCGCGATCCAGACGGGCTAGCTCGTCCTGAACTTCCCAGCTGCGCGGACCGAAAAAATGTCCCACGTAATCGACGGAAGAAAAACTGATGGCTAGGAAATCGGTGCCGCCGCATTGGCCGAGATTGAGCTTGTCCACGGCTGCTTCGGCCATTTGTGCGAGATAGGTTTCCGCGTAAGGGCTGGTGGCCCACTGCAGATAAAACGATGGATCGGCTTTGGTGCTGGTGGTGTTGCCGCGCAACGGATGCGGGAAAGCGTTGCCATATCCAGCAGGCGGGCCTGTGCCGGCAGCGATTTTTTCATACAGATAGGCGGACTCTGGGAGCAACGGCGACCACGTCTTGCCGAAATCGGCGGCAACGGGATGAGCTTTGGCGAATTCGGCTTCAAAGGGCGCTTGCGGATACGCGGTGGAAGTGAGCCATGCACCGGTGGCGCCGTCCCACCAGGTCACGGAATCGGCTTGATGACCGGCCATAGTAATCGCGGCGCGCGCTTTCAAGGACATGGTCACGATGCGAGTTTCTGAGCCGGACTGAAATTTCAATTCTTCGGCAAAAGAGGGAACGAGCATTCTGGCAGCGCTGTCGCCCGGTGCAGGTGTTGCAGTTGCGGGCGGGTTTGGCGAAGCGGTTGCGCCGGAATCGTAGGGAACGTTTTTTACGGATGCATCGTTCGTGCAGGTGATTTCTTTTTGTTGCTCGCGATCCCACCATTCATTGGCGATCATGCCGTGGGTTGCCGGAAAGGCTCCGGTGGAAACGGTGGCATGGCCGACGCAGGTTTCCGTCGCGGCATAGGGATAAGCGGCGTCGTGAAACCAGGCGCCCTCGCGGACGAGGCGCTTGAGGCCGCCGGTCCATTGCGATTGAAATTTGTCGATGTAGTCGCCACGCATCTGGTCGATGACCAGAACGACGACCAGTTTTGGTTTGGTGGCGTCGCCGATGGTTTTGGTAGCCGGCAATTTGGCTGGGGGAGGATTCTGAGATGCGGACTGCGCGTGCAACGGTGGCGCGATGAGTATCGCCATGCAAAAGATCATCGACAGTATTGTTTTCGCGAAATGGGGAAAAACGATTGCCGCGCCAGGCATT
This sequence comes from Candidatus Acidiferrales bacterium, assembly GCA_038236395.1. GTDB lineage: Bacteria > Acidobacteriota > Terriglobia > Acidiferrales > UBA7541 > Acidiferrum. Next base: position 11,122 of record JBBRZT010000025.1, on the reverse strand, counting down.
CTGAAGACCCTCGGAATCACCCGGGCAGTCTAGCATGAGCGGTTTTCGCGCCCCAGAATGCATTCACGCGGTTCGCGGCCGGAATGGTAGGATTACGCGGAATCATGACCATCGTCGAAAAGTCTCAACTGATGTCACCGTCGGAAATCGACCGCACCATCCAACGGCTGGCGCACGAAATCGTAGAGAAGTCGGGCGGCACCAAGCACCTGGCGCTGATCGGAGTGCGGCGCCGAGGCGTGCCGCTGGCGCAACGGATTGCCAAAGCGATGCGCGGGATCGACGGAGTGGAAGTGCCGGTCGGCACGCTGGACATTACGCTGTATCGCGACGATCTTTCGAAAGTAGCGTCGCACGCGGTGCTGCAATCTTCGGATATCACTTTTGACGTGGACAACATGGACCTAGTGCTGGTAGACGACGTGTTGTACACCGGCCGAACGATTCGCGCGGCGATGAACGGGCTGTTCGATCTTGGGCGGCCGAAGCGTGTGTCGTTGTGCGTGCTGATCGACCGGGGACATCGCGAGATGCCCATCGAAGCGCAATACGTGGGACGCAGCGTGCAGACCAGCGACACGGAAATTGTGGAAGTGCGGCTGCGGGAAATCGACAGTGAAGAGCGGGTGGTGCTTGTCGATCGCGTCGAGGCATAAGAGAATTTGTAGAGTTGAGGAGTTTTCGTTTTCGATGTGCAAGGAGCCAGGAAACTCGGCGGCAACTCCAAAGTGACGATGTGACCTACCGCTTTCGCGATCTGCTGGCACTCGAACCGCTCAGCGCGGACGAATTAACTTTTTTGCTGGACCAGAGCAAACTGTTCCAGGAAATTCAGCGGCATCCCCTGAAAAAACTGGCCACCTTGCGCGGGAAAACCGTGGCGCTGGCGTTTTTTGAGAATTCCACGCGCACGCGGATCAGTTTCAGCACCGCGGCTTCGCGGCTTGGCGCGGACACCATGAATCTGCAAGCGGAAGCCTCCAGCCTGAAAAAAGGGGAATCGCTGCTGGATACGGTGCAGACCCTGAACGCCATGAAGCCGGACTGCCTGGTGATGCGGCACGCGGCGTCGGGCGCGGCAGATTTCGTGGCGCGCAACCTGGATATTCCAGTGATCAATGCGGGAGACGGCACGCACGAGCATCCCTCGCAGGGATTGCTGGACGCGCTGACGATCCGCGACCGGCGTGGGTCGATCGAAAATTTGAAGATGACGATTCTGGGCGATATTCAGCATAGCCGGGTGGCGCGTTCGAATATTCAACTGCTGGGAAAATTCGGCTGCGAGTTTACGCTGTGCGGGCCGGCGATGTGGGTGCCGAAGGAACTGGAGAAAATCGGGCCGCCGGGAACAGTGATTAGGCGAGTGTCGCGCATCGAGCAAGGGCTGGATGGCGCGGATGTAATCCTGGTGCTGCGTGTGCAGACGGAACGCATGTACGAGCCGACGCTTTCCGCGGAAGAATATATTTTGATGTATCAGTTGAACGCCGAACGGCTGCGGCTGGCGAATCCGGAAGCGATGATTCTGCATCCCGGACCGATGAATCGCGGAGTGGAGATTTCGCCGGAAGTGGCGGACGGCGCGCAGTCGAGCATTCTGGAACAGGTGACTAACGGGATCGCGGTCCGGATGGCGCTGTTGTTCCTGCTGATGTCCGGCTCAACAGAAGAAGGTGGCGATACGCTGGCGGAAGCGGACGCGAGCGGACGAGCGGCTACCACAGAGAAAAAGGAATCCACGCATGCTGCTGATTAAGAATGGGCGGGTCGTGGACCCGGAGGGAAAGACTGATGCGGCGCAGGACATTCTGCTGGACGGAGAGAAGATTGCGGAGATTGGCGCACCGGGGAAAATTGCGCGCGCGAAAGATGCCGAAGTTTTTGATGCTGCCGGTTTAGTGATCGCGCCCGGATTCATCGATATGCACGTGCACCTGCGCGAGCCGGGGCAGGAATCTTCGGAAAGCATCGAGACGGGTACGCGAGCGGCGGCGAGTGGCGGTTTCACCGCGGTATGCTGCATGCCCAACACAAAACCTGTGAACGACAACGCGTCGGTGACGCGGTTCATTGTGGATCGCGCGAAGGCGACCGGCAGCGTGCGCGTGTGGCCGATCGGCGCCGCGTCGGTAGGCAGCAAGGGAGAGAACATCGCGGAAATCGCGGCGATGAAGCAAGCCGGGATCGTGGCGGTGTCCGACGACGGGCGGCCGATTGCGACGGCAAAACTGGCGCGGCAAGTGATGGATTATTGCCGTTCGCTGGATCTGACGGTGATTGAGCACGCCGAAGATGTTTCGCTGGCGCATGGCGCGGTGATGCGGGAAGGTGTGACGTCCACGCGCCTGGGGCTGCGGGGTATGCCGGCGGCGGCGGAATCGGTTTGCGTGGCGCGCGACGTGCAATTGGCAGAGCTGAGCGGAGCGCGTTTGCACATCGCGCATCTTTCGGCGCGCGGCTCGCTGGAGCTGGTCCGCGGCGCGAAACAGCGCGGTTTGAAAGTGAGCTGCGAGGTTACGCCGCATCACTTCACGTTGATCGATGAAGATGTGCAATACGATTCGCGCTACAAGATGAATCCGCCGCTGGCGTCGCGCGAAGATCGCGAAGCGCTGCTCGCGGGGCTGGCGGATAGAACGGTGGATGCGATTGCGACAGACCACGCGCCGCATGAGCCGGCTCTAAAGGATGTGGAGTTTGACCGCGCGCCGTTTGGCATCCTGGGATTTGAAACGGCGGTGGCTCTGGCGCTCGAACAGCTGGTCCACAGCGGGCGAATCACGCTGATGCGCATGGTGGAATTGTTTACGACGGGACCGGCGCGCGTTTTAGGGATGGAGCGAAAAATCGCCGCGGGCGAAGCTGCCGACCTGACTATTTTTTCCACCGATCACGAGTGGACTTACAACGTGAAGGATTCGGCGAGCAAATCGCGGAATTCGCCGTTCGATGGGCGGAGCTTCAAGGGCGCGCCGATGGCGACGGTTGTTGCCGGGCGCGTGGTTTGGAAAAGGTAAAACCTTCCTCGATTGAAATTCCAAAAAAATTAATGGGTGGGTTCGGCGGCAGGGTGCATGCCGTGTTGCGGGACTTCGTGAATGCCACGGGTTGGAGGTTCGGCCCGCAGGCGATAAAAGTGATCGAGCGGAATGCGGCCTTTGCCGATCGGGTAGCCCTTTTCGATGGCTTTGGTGACGTAGGCTTTGGCGAGCATGGCTGCTTCCGTCAACGTGCGGCCGGAAGCGAGTAGCGCGGCAATCGCGGAAGCAAACGTGCAGCCGGTGCCGTGATTGTTGTCGGATTTAACTTTCTCGCCGCCGAGCTGAGTGATTTGTTCGCCGTCGAAAAGCACGTCAACAGCGCGCTCCATGTGGCCGCCCTTGACGATCACGGCGCGGGCGCCCAGGTCTACAATTTTTCTCGCGGCGGCTTCCATGCCAGCCACGTCCTTGATGGTCAAGCCGGTCAAAACTTCCGCTTCGGGGACGTTGGGGGTGATTACGCTGGAGCGCTTCAGGAGTTCAGCGATCACAAATTTGATTCCCGCAGCATCAAGCAACTCCGCGCCGCTGGAAGATTTCATCACCGGGTCGTGGACTACGTGCCCAAACTTATAGGTGTCCAGGAATTCGGCGACCACCGCGGCGTTTCCGCGATTGCCGAGCATGCCGATTTTCACCGCGGCGATGTCGCAGTCCTTGGCCAGCACTTCGAGTTGTTCGCGCAATTCGGCGCTGGGAGTGTTGTGCACGGCCTGCACGCCTTCGGTGCTCTGTATCGTGAGTGAAGTTATGGCGGCTACGCCGTAACAACCGTGAGCCGCAAAAGTTTTCAGGTCCGCCGCGATGCCTGCGCCGCAGGACGGGTCGAATCCGGCGATGGTGAGCAACAGTGGCGGGGCCATATTCATGTGATTAGACATTTTTCTTGCTTAGTCCTTGGCCCCCGGACGGTGAGGGCACAAAATAATTTTTTGTGTCGCGACTAAATCCAAAATCCGCGCCACACTTTTCCCGCCAACCCTGCACGAAACAGGTATCAGGCGAAAATTGCCGGGCGTTCTTGTAGAAAAACCAAAAACGCACCGGCAATTGCGAATGTACGCGCGCAAGCTGCATGGCGCAAGAAAAACTTTATGAAAAAATGGAGAGTGTGAGTGCTGCGGAGCTCGACGGCGGAAAATTCAAACCGTCGCAAGCGCCAGGAAAGAAAAATTATGGGAAGAGGCCACGAACCAGAGTGGCTTCGGCGACGCGGTTGACGGCGAGAATCATGGCGCCGGCGCGCGGCGGAACATGATGCTTGCGCATGGTCTCCACCATTTCGTGGAAGGCGCGCACGATGGTTTTTTGCAGGCGGGCGTTCACTTCTTCAGCGTCCCAGATCAGGCCCTGCTGATTCTGTACCCACTCAAAATAGCTGACGGTCACGCCGCCGGCATTGGCAAGAATGTCCGGCAGGACGGTGATGCCGCGGCGCGCGAGAATTTCGTCGGCGTGCGGAGTGGTCGGTCCGTTGGCCGCTTCGACGACGATGCGCGCCTTGATGGCTTCGGCGTTGTTGAGGGTGATTACGTTTTCGAGCGCCGCGGGCACCAGGATGTCGCACTTCATAGTGAGCAATTCATCGTTGGTGGTGCGCGAAGCGCCGGGCATGCCGACGACGGTTCCGGAACGTTCCTTATAGCGAAACGCTTTGAGCGGATCGATGCCGCGGGAGTTGGTGACGCCGCCGCGCGTGTCGCTGAGAGCGATGATTTTTGCTTTTTTCTCGGCGAAAAGCCGCGCGACGGTGGATCCCGAGTGGCCAAATCCCTGAATGGCGACAGTAGCTCCGCGCAACGGGATTTTTTTGAGCTTGCAGGCTTCTTCAACGACGGCGATCAAGCCGCGCGCCATGGCCTCTTCACGTCCGCTGGAACCTCCGACGGAGGTGGGCTTGCCGGTGACGACGCCATGGGACGCGTGGCCCACGGTCATCGCGTAAGTGTCCATCATCCACGCCATGGTTTGCGCATCGGTGTAGACATCCGGCGAAGGGATGTCGAGATACGGTCCGATTAACGGCAGGATTTCGCTGGCGTAGCGTCGGGTCACGCGCTCCAGTTCGCTTTTTGACATGCGCTTTGGGTCGCAGATAACGCCACCCTGCGCGCCGCCAAATGGAACATTGACCGTGGCGGTTTTCCAGGTCATTCCAGCCGCCAGGGCTTTCATTTCATCGAGCGTGACGTTCGAATGAAAGCGAACGCCGCCTTTGGCAGGGCCGCGCGCCACGTTGTGCTGCACGCGATAGCCGGTGAGTACTTTTACCTGGCCATTGTCCATCTTGGTGGGGATGGAAACTTCCAGGACGCGCTTGGGAGTGCGGAGAATTTGGCGCAGGCCGGGATCGAGCTTCAGAAATTCCGCGGCCATATCAAATTGAATCTGGGCAATGCGGAATGGATTCAAATCCTCGCGCGGTGCGATGCGCGGAACCATTGGCGGTGCGCCAATTGGTCTCGCTGGGGCTGTGGGCTTTGCGACCGTGGCCATCGGCTCGGGTCCTTTCCTCAAGTCGGTCTTAATCCAGAAAAACGTTGCTCAACTTATTGCGGGAATTATTTCCGTCACGTTATGCATTCGCAGCCACTTTTCGCGAAGAACCCAGATAGGCATCGCGGCAAGCGGGCGAACAGAAATGCAGCACTTCGCCGTTTTCGCGCAGGGGAATGGCGAGCACTTCGGCGAGGTGCACACCGCACACCGGATCGCGCACCAGCAGGCGCGCAGCCTGCGGCGTATGCGGATCGCGCGCGAGCTCCGCTGGTTCCTGTGCGGGAGCGTTTCGCAGCCAATTGGATAGCAAACGTCCTATGAGGCGAAAGCCCCACGAAAAGATCACCACCCAGAACAGGAACCTGATAATGCGAGCGAAAAAGTTCATCGGCTTTCTGCGCGATATATATCTCGCGGCTGCCCGGCTACAAATGAAGTGCAAGATTTAATCGACGCCGCGAAGTGGTGACCGCGAACGTCGCCCTGGGAACTTGCCGGAGACACGGTAAAAGGAGTGTATGCAAGGAGAAAAGGGTGCGTCAAACGAAAAGGTGTGAATTCAATAAGTTGCGGGAGCCCGGCGAGGCCGCTTTAGGATGCAATTGTCACGGCATTGCACGGAAACTGCTATCTTTTCAGTAAGTTAACTGGGCTGTGCTCGAATCGGTATCGCCCTAACCGTTTGGTGTCCCTGGAGCGGGAATTCGGTCGATGCCCATGTATGGGCGCAGGACTTCGGGAATCAGGATGGAGCCATCCTGCTGCTGGTAATTTTCGACGATGGCGATCCAGGTGCGGCCGACGGCCAGGCCCGAGCCATTCAGGGTGTGCACAAATTCGCTCTTGCCGCCGACCGCGGGCTTGAAACGGATGCCGGCGCGGCGCGCCTGAAACGCTTCGCAGTTGGAGCAAGAGGAGATCTCGCGAAATTCGTTGGCGGACGGGAGCCAGACTTCCAAGTCATACGTTTTTGCCGAGGCAAAGCCCATGTCGGCGGTGCAGAGAAGCACGGTCCGGTAGTGGAGGCCGAGTTTTTGCAGGATGGATTCCGCGTTGCGCACCAGGGCTTCATGCTCTTCGTAACTTTGTTCCGGATGAGTAAATTTGAACAGCTCGACCTTTTGAAATTGGTGCTGGCGAAGGATGCCGCGAGTGTCTTTGCCGGCGGCGCCGGCTTCGGAGCGAAAGCACGCGGTCCAGGCGGTCAGAAAAATGGGCAGACGGTCCTCGGTCAAGGTTTCGTCGCGATAAAGATTGTGGAGTTCGACTTCCGACGTGGGAGTAAGCCAGAAGTCGGTGTCCTGAATCTTGAAAAGGTCGGCGGCGAATTTCGGCAATTGGCCGGAACCCATAAGCGATGCACTATTCACCAGAAAGGGAGGGAGGATTTCGGTGTAGCCGTGCTCGCGGGTGTGCACGTCGAGAAAGAAGTTGGCCAGCGCGCGCTCCAGGCGGGCGCCCCAGCTTTTGTAGACGGCAAAACGCGCTCCGGTGATTTTTGCGGCGGCACCCAGATCCAGAATGCCGGCGCGTTCGCCAACTTCCCAGTGGGGTCGCGGCGCGAAGTCGAATGCGGGAGGCGCGCCCCAACGGCGGACTTCCACATTGTCCGCGGCGCTGGAACCGACGGGCACGCTGGAGTGCGGCACGTTGGGAATAGTGAGCAGCAAGTCGCGCTGGGTGTCATCGAGCTGCGTGATGCGCTCGTCGGATTGCTTGATGAGCTCGGAAACCTGCTTCATTTCCGAAATGATGGCGTCGGCAGATTGCTTTTCTTTTTTGAGGCGGGCGATTTCTTCGCTGGTTTTGTTGCGCTGCGCCTTGCGTTGCTCGTTTTTGGTGATCAGCTCGCGGCGCTCCTTGTCGAGCGCGCGGAAAGCGTCGAGATCCAGCGTGATGCCGCGCTTGGCAGCCATGTCGGCGAAGACATCGAGATGATCGCGAAAGTAATTCAGGTCATGCATGGAGTTGGAAGGATAGCGTATCGCGGTAGGGAGTGGCGAGAGGCTGGTGGAGAGTACAAAGGTACTGCGGGAAGAGTACGGGTGGATGGCGTGGGGAGTACCGTTCGGGATGGGACGAGCGGACTATCGACCGATACGAGGGCGGGGAGCACAATCGCAATTGTAATCGGGAGTTGGTTGCGGATTCTTGGAGCGGTTGACACTGCTCCTGTGTGACGTCCTGCTGCTCGCGAGCGCAGCATGTACGATCGGAACCGAGCTGACTTCAGATTGCGTTTCCCTCCATCCCCACGCCCGAGCGGCCGGTGCCCCCACCGGCCGCTCATCTTTTTGGCCGACTATGCGGCGCCATTTCGATAAACCCCAAAACTTGACGGGTTCGGACCCGGGATCGATCCGACCATCGGAAGGACAGAGCCGTAGTTGGAGCCATCGGTTCAGTTATTTCATGTGCGGATCGACGGTGCGGTAAGGCGGGACGAAAGAGTGGAGTAGAAATGAAAAAAGGGGGCTGGTGCAAGCCCCCTTTTTAGAATTGACGCCCCAAAAACCGGAACCCGAGTCGAGGTTCGGATCCGGCCACCCCGGGAAGCCAATCTCGTTTAAAGTTGCCAAGAGAAGAGCAAGTGATGTGCCAGTACGCGTATAGATCGCGAGGTCGTTAACAGAGTTGATAGCACGGGAGTTAGCGGGAATTAACAAAGTAACATGGGCCCTGAGAATGTGTTGAGCCTACAAAATCTCACAGAAGCTGGATGTGCTTCTATGTTGTTTGGGAGCATTGGTCGAGATCGAAAAAAGAGAGTCGGGACCAACAAGTTCGACAATAACGATATTGTATTTTCACGTTGAGAGCATCGCTTCTTTGAATCGCGAACAATGAAACTGTTCGCTCAGAATTTGCGGCTGAAGCGAAACACAGCGGCGCGTAGCAAAAGCAGACGGTAAGTCTAAGCGCCGATCGAAGCGCGGAGGACATTCGCGAGGGACTGGCTGTAGCGTTGCACGTCGGAGTCGTGTTCTGCTTCCACCATGACGCGCGCGAGCGGCTCGGTTCCGGAGTAGCGAAGCACGATGCGGCCGGATTCCCCGAGCGCGGACAGCGCTTCGGACAAGGCACGGGCGACGTCCGGGAGCGAATCGAGCGGCGGCTTGGAGCGAACTTTTACATTTACGATGGTTTGAGGGTAGTCCTTTAATCCGTTGATAAGGCTGGCGAGACCGCCGTGCATGGAAACCAGGGAGGCGATTTTAACCGCGGTTAAGAGGCCGTCGCCGGCCGGGCCGTCATCCAGAAAAATAATGTGGCCAGACTGTTCGCCGCCCAGAACGCAGCCGCTGCGCAACATTTCTTCCAGGACGTAACGGTCACCCACATCGGTGCGCGCGAGAGCGATGTTTTCCGCGGCCAGAACCCGCTCCAGGCCGAGATTGGTCATGGAAGTTCCTACCACGCGGTCGCCTTTCAGCTTGTCGTGCGATTTCAGGAAGCGCGCGGCGGCGAGCATTACTCCATCGCCGTTGACGACGCGGCCGTCTTCGCAAACAAAAAGCGCACGGTCGGCGTCGCCATCGAAAGCCACACCGAGCGTGGCGCGTTGCTCAACGACGCATCGACGGAGCGATCCGAGATGCAGCGAACCGCAGCCGGCATTGATATTCCGGCCGTCGGGAGAAACGCCGATGGGAATTACCTCGGCGCCTAGGGAGCGGAACAGTTCGGGGCCGAGTCTGTAGGCGGCGCCATTCGCGCAATCAAGAGCGATGCGGAATCCGGCAAGCTTCGCTCCGGGAATGACGCGGCCGCGGAGGTAAGCGAGGTATTCGGCGTCGAGAGATGCGTCGGCGGCCAGCGGAGACGCGGAACCGAGCGACGACGGATTTGCGTCGCGATGCTTGAGGATGTCGAGTTCGAGAGCTTCTTCAGTGGTGTCGGGAAACTTCATCCCCGCGTGAGAAAAAAGCTTTACGCCATTGTCATGGAAAGGATTGTGGGACGCGGAAATGACCACGCCGGCTTCAAAATCATTCTGGCGGACCAGACAGGCCACGCCGGGTGTGGTGATGACTCCCGCGAAGGCCACGGATGCGTGCGCTTGCGTCAAACCCGCGGCCAGGACAGCAGCGATATGCGGGCCGGACTCGCGAGTGTCCATACCGACAAGCACGCGGGCGGCAGAATGCTCGCGATGCAGATATGCACCCAGAGCGTGGCCAGTGGCGAATAATGTGGCGTCATCCAGCGGCGCTGTGCCGGGAACGCCGCGAATGCCGTCAGTACCGAATAGAGATTTGGGCATGAAAACGTTTCAATCACGCGATACTAAGCGAAAAAAAAACAAACGCGGTTTACGCCGGAAACAACCAGCAAAAAAGTTTAGCATGGCAGCATGAAGTGGTTGAAAGGCGGTGCACCCGCTGTTTCCAGTGAGTAGCGCTTCGTCAATCGAAGCGCGAGGCGAAAAACACAGTTCCATAGCTGATTGGGCGACGCTGGACGCGCAAAGTGATTTGAGCCGGCATGAATATGTTACCGTGTCGTGCATGGAACCGGGGATATCGGCACCAGAACCGCGGCGGAGCTCGGCAATTTCCAGCAGCAACGTGAGCCTGAAGCTGCTCGCGGTAGCGCTCATCCTGGTCTTCCTTTATTACGCTGCGGGCGTGGTGATCACGCTGCTGCTATCGATTTTGATCGCCTACTTTCTGGATCCGGTTGTCGAACTGCTCGAGCGGCTGCGCATGCCGAGGACGATCGCGGCGATGATCACGGTATTGGTGTTGATCGCGTTTTTAGGCGCGGTGGGCTACGGACTGGCGTCGCGCACAACGGATTTCGCCGACAACTGGCCAAAGTACAGCGAGGTATTAAGGAAGGTAGTCGGCACAGTACAAGCAAAAATCAGCGGCCTGGAAAGACAGGTGACTCAGACTTCTCCCACGGATGAAGCGCATCCACGCGCGGAAGCCGGCGCCGAGAATGCATTCCGGGCGTTGCTGGTGCGCATCGTCGGCTCGCTTTACTCGCTGGTGCTGGAAGTTACCTTCGTACCTTTCCTGGTTTTTTTCATGCTGGCCGGGAAACAGGAGGTCTGGCACGGGACGCTGCAACTGTTTCCAGCGTCGAGAAGAACGGCGGTCAAAGAAACTTTGGAGGACTTGCGGGACGTGCTGCGCGACTACCTGGTGGGCATGTCGCTGGTGACGCTGGTGGTGATGGCCGCGAGCAGCGTATTTTTCTGGGCCATGGGGCTGGACTACCCGATATTGATCGGCATGGTTTCCGGGTTGCTGAACATGGTGCCCTACATTGGCGCAGTGCTGGCGTGGCTTCCGCCATTTGTGATCGCGCTGACGAAATTCAAGGCGGTTGGTTCTTACGCCCTGATCGCGGGCGTGCTGATGGCCATCCACATGTTGTCGAATAATTTGCTGGCTCCCGCGCTGGTAGGAAAACGAGTGCGCTTGAATGCCCTGTCCATCACCATCGCGCTGCTTTTCTGGGGATGGCTGTGGGGCGGGATGGGATTGCTGCTGGCGATCCCACTGACCGCGGCGTTGCGGGTGATTTGCGACCACACCGAATCGTGGAAACCGGTGGGACGCTGGATGAGC
>JBBRZT010000024.1:0-22044 GCA_038236395.1 Candidatus Acidiferrales bacterium | reverse complement strand
CTCCGCTACGCCGATGGCATAAGCCAACTGCACCTCAGCCTTCGAAGCCAATCCAGCCGCCACAATATTCTTGGCGATGTACCGCGCCATGTAGCACGCCGAGCGATCCACCTTGCTGGGATCCTTACCCGAAAACGCGCCCCCGCCATGCCGGCTGTATCCGCCATACGAATCCACAATAATTTTGCGGCCGGTAACTCCCGCATCGCCCATCGGTCCGCCAATTACAAACCGCCCGGTCGGATTGATGTGGTATTTCGTTTTTCCGTCCAGCATCGCCGCGGGAAGAATCGGCTTGATCACATGCGACATGACTGCGTCGCGCAGTTCATCATTCGAAACTTTTTCATCGTGCTGCGTGGAAATCACCACCGCCTCGATGCGCGCAGGCCGCCCATTGCGATATTCAATGGTCACCTGTGACTTCCCATCAGGCCGAAGAAAATTAACTTTTTTGGATTTTCGAATCTCAGCGAGGCGTTGCGTCAAGCGGTGGGCAAACTGGATAGGCATGGGCATCAGCTCTTCCGTCTCGTCGCATGCGTACCCGAACATCAAGCCCTGGTCGCCCGCGCCGCCGGTATCCACACCCATGGCGATATCGGGTGACTGCCGCTTCACCGTGCACAACACCGCGCAGGTTTCGCTGTCGTAGCCATACTTCGCGCGGTCATAACCCACTCCGCGGATCGTTTCGCGCACCAATTCGTCATAATTCACATGCGCGGTAGTGGTAATCTCTCCCGCCACCACAGCCAGCCCGGTGGTCACCAGCGTCTCGCACGCCACGCGGCCCATGGGGTCCTGCCGCATCACTTCATCCAGCACCGCGTCGGAAATCTGATCGGCGATTTTGTCCGGATGGCCTTCGGTAACCGATTCAGAAGTAAACAGGAAATTGCGTAAGGCTTCGCTCAAAACAGGATCTCCTTAGTGGCTTGCCGGGACGGCAGTCAGGTGGCGCTCGCAGCGCAATGTAACATTATAGTCGGTACAATTAAACGGTACCATTCGAAAAGCCAGGAATCAAATTGTTGAATCCAAATGCGTTACACGCTCTGCGAACGGCAATATCGCGCATTTAAGTGTTTCGGGACCCACAGTCCGGCAGGGTTAGTACCTGCCTCTACCCCACATCCCCCTCATCCAACTGCACACTCAACTTCCCCTTAGTCTTCTTCGCCATCAAATACGACCGTATAAATGGGTCCAGATCCCCGTCCAACACCCGGTCCACGTCCCCCACCTCAAATTTCGTCCGGTGATCCTTAATCAACCGGTACGGCTGCATCACATAGGACCGGATCTGGCTCCCAAACGAAATATCCAGCTTCGACTCATCCAATTTGTCCGTAGCCGCCTGCCGCTTCTGAATTTCCAGGTCATACAGCCGCGAGCGCAGCATCTTCATGGCGATCTCGCGGTTCTTGTGCTGGCTGCGTTCCGCCTGGCACTGCACCACAATGTTAGAAGCCAGGTGCGTAATCCGCACCGCGGTCTCCACCTTGTTTACGTTTTGCCCGCCGGCGCCGCCCGCGCGAAAAGTATCCACTCGAATCTCTTCCGGCTTCACATCAATTTCAATCTTGTCGTCGATTTCCGGAATCACAAACACCGACGCAAACGAGGTATGCCGCCGCGCCGCCTGGTCGAATGGCGATATTCTCACCAGCCGGTGCACTCCCGTCTCACCCGTCAACAATCCGTACGCGTTCTCTCCGCTGAATTGAATCGTCGCCGACTTGATTCCCGCTTCTTCTCCAGGCGTCTCGTCCAGCACCAGCGCGCTCATCTTCTTGCGCTCCGCCCACCGTAGATACATCCTCAATAAAATTGACGCCCAATCCTGCGACTCCGTCCCGCCCGCGCCCGGCTTGATGGTCATGATGGCATTCAAGTGATCGTTCTCGCCGGAGAGCAGCGTCCTGGTCTCCAGCTCCGCCACATACGTCTCCGCGTTGTTCAGCTCGCGGTCCAGGTCCTTCAGCAGCTCATTGCGCTGCTCGGCGTTGGTTTCTTCCTGCGCCAGGTTGATATATGTTTCGATGTCTTCGGATGTCGACGCCAGCTTTTCGTCCGCGCCCACCTGATCTTCCGACCGCTTGCGGTCGCGCAGCACGGCCTGCGCAGCTTCCTGGTTGCTCCAGAAATTGGGGTCGGCGGCGCGTACTTCGAGGGCTTTTATGCGTTCGCGATGCTGCCGGGCGTCAAAGATAACTCCGCACAAGCGTGATGCGCTGCTTCAATCCTTCATACTTGTGCTGCAGGTCTTCGATAATCATAGCTGGTAGCGCGACGAGACCGGATTGGGCACCGCGCTGATCGGCGACGCCAGAAAATCCACCGGTATCGGAATACTGTCGGGCGCTACGTTTCCCTTCCAATAAGTTGAGGCCAACAGAATAGCGGAAACAATCAAGCAGAGCCAGGCGAACCAGTCGCCGAAGCGCGTGTAAATCGTCCGCTCGGTGCGAAAATCGTACGGCAAGTCCGCGCCCGCGCGCACATCCGCCGGCAGCGGTTCAAAAATTCTTCCATACGGATCGACCGACGCGGTGTAGCCGTTATTCGTCACGCGAATCAGCCATCGCCGGTTTTCCACCGCGCGCACTCGCGCCATCAACAAATGTTGCTGCGCCGCCGCCGATCTTCCAAACCACCCGTCATTGGAAATATTCACCAGCACGTTTGCGCCGTCGACCACGAAACGCCGCACCTCGTTCGGAAAAATCGCCTCGTAACAGATAAAAACTCCCAGCGAAGTGTCTGACGAAGTTCCTCCCGGTAATGGTCCGACGCTGTAGCTGTGCCCTTTGCGAAATCCGCCTACTTCTCCCGAAACGCTCGACACCACCCCATGAATCAGCGGAAACGGCTCGTATTCTCCGAAAGGAACCAGGTGAATTTTGTCGTAGGTAAAAATTCGCTGTCCGTTCGCGCCAAAAAGTAGCGCGCTGTTATACGGCACTAGCGCGTTGTGCGCGCTCGCGGCGCCGTCCGCAGCGGTCTTCCACTCGATAGCGCCCGCAAGAAACGGGTGCCCGAATTGGGTCGCCAGGTTCCCGGCAAATTCCGCGAATTGCGGATCCTGATAGGAAAATGGCGCCGGCGCTTCCGGCCACACCAACAAATCTGCCTGGTGCGCGCTGGGTGCCAGGCTCACCCGCGTCGCTTCCTGCAGCTGGCTCTGATGTGTTGCAAACCAATTCGAGCTGTACGCTGGCTCTTCCGGAAAATTCAATTGCACCGCTCGTGCAGTGTGATTCGCTTGCGGCCGCGGCACCATCCGTGGACTAATCAACATCGCCGCGATAATGCACGCCGCTGCCGCCGCCAGGCCGCCCAATTTTCGCAGCGGTCTCGCCGCGGGCCCCGCGTCGCTCCACGCCAGCAACGCATTGAACGCCGCCACCACGAATGACAGCCCGTAAATCCCCGTCACCGTAGTAGTTTGTACAAAGCCCAGATTCGCCGCCGCCGGATAACCCAGCAAATTCCAGGGAAATCCAATTTCCGGCAAATGGGCGCGAATAAATTCCAGCGCCACCCACGCGAACGGCGCGCCAATACACGCGATCTTGATGCCCTGCACCAACGCCAGCCGATGCACGATCCAGGCAAACGCCCCAGTCAAAATGCCCCACGCCGCGGCGATCAGCAGCAGCAAACCCCACCCGCTCGCGCGAGACACGCCGCCATGAACAGCCAGCACCGTGGCGATCCACGACAAAGACGTCAGGCAAAAAAACATCCCGTGAAGAAATCCGCAACCAAACGCAACTCTGGCCCGGGCTCCAAATATCGAAACCAGCAGAACGCCCACGCATATCCAGGAATAAATGCTGAGGTAATAGCCTACGTAGGAGAGTGACAGCGCCGCCCCGGAAACCGCGGCGATAACCAGACGCAAATTTGTGGGAGTGTGCTCACCCGGATGGGGGCGGAGATACGCCAACCACCCCGCTCTCGTCATCCGTGTTTCACAATGGCCCTGAAGCCCGCGTTTTCAAGCCCTTTCTTCGCGGCTTCTGCGGATTTTTGATCCGCGTAAGGCCCCACTTGCACCCGGTAAAGTTTGTTTCCCTGCGGCGCCAGCACAAACGCTGGAAATTTCTTCTTTTGCAATCGCCTGGCAAGATCCATCGCATCCGCTTGTCGGCGTACCGCGATCACCTGCAGCGTGTAGCCGCCCGATGATTGCGCCGCTCGCGGCGAATCGGAAAGTACCGGCGCAGGCCGCAAATTCGCATTACCCGTGTTGCTCGCGCTGGAAACTTTCGACGCCGAAGAAGTCGGCGCGGGCGCTTTCAAATGACTTTCACTCTGCTTCGGTTTCTCCGGAGTGGAAAACTGTTCCCAATCGGAAACCGCCACCGGCGCCGCGGTCGGCGTGCTTGTGGTACCTGATGAATTTGTCGCGCCGGATGAAGTTGCCGAGCCCGATGCGCTCGACGAATTCGCCGCGCCAGTCTTGCTCGTAGAATGCTTCGCAACGACTTCCGGCTTGCCAAATATCGGCGCATCCAACGATCCTTCTTTCCCACCATCCGCGCGCACTTGCCCGGCATACTGATTGCGCGCCATCACGTACCCCAGCGAAAAAAACACCGCCGAAAACAGCAGCATCAGCAAAAACAAACCGATGACGTGCCGGCCTTCCAGCACGCGTTCTCCTGCGCCTCTTTTTCTTGCCGATGCCATGCTTATTTTGGTATCCCCGACAACGCTCTAGTCCACTGGTTAATGATATCGATGGGCAGCGGAAACACAATCGTTGTGTTCTTCTCGACACCTATCTCCGTTAACGTCTGCAGGTAGCGCAGTTGGATAGCCGTCGGCTGGGTCTCCAGCACTTTGGCCGCATCGGCCAGTTTTTGCGACGCTTCGAACTCCCCTTCCGCGTGAATAATCTTGGCCCGCCGTTCGCGTTCCGCTTCCGCTTGCCGCGCAATGGCTCGCTGCATCTGCTCGGGAATATCCACCTGCTTCACTTCCACCTTGGACACCTTGATGCCCCACGGCTCGGTGTCCTGATCCAGAATTATTTGCAGCTTGGCGTTCACCTTGTCGCGTTGCGACAGAATTTCATCCAACTCGAACTGTCCCACCACGCTGCGTAGCGTGGTCTGCGCCAGCTGTGAAGTCGCGTACTGATAATTCTGCACCTGCGACAGCGCCATGTTGGCGTCCACCACCCGAAAATAACAAACCGCGTTGATCTTCACCGATACGTTGTCGCGCGTGATGATGTCCTGCGGTGGCACGTCCAACGTCTCGATCCGCAGCGGTATGCGATACAGCGTTTCGATCGGCCAGAAAACCAGGTTCAATCCCGCACTTTTGGCCGTCGGTATCAACCGGCCCAGCCGCAGCACCACGCCCCGCTCCCACTCCTTGATGATGTACAACGAATTCCAGAACCAGATCAGAAAAATCCCGATAATCACAGAAATTCCCAAGAAGCCTATTTCCATTTCGTCCTCCTCTACGTGCTCGATGCAATGCCTTCAACGTGCTCGATATGCTGAATGTGAACCGGATTCTAACCGTTTCCAGGAACCGGCGCTCGCGCCGGCTCCACATATAATTTCAGTCCCTCAATGCGCAGCACCCGCACCGTCGACCCTTCCGGCGCCGGCCGCGACGACACCGCTCCCCACAATTCGCCGTGAATGCGGATCATCCCTTCCACACCCTCGCGCAACGCCGACACCGCTACTCCTTCCGTGCCGATCAGTTCTTCCAGTCCCGTCGCCGATTTCCACCGTCGCGAGCGCAGTACCAGCCGCATCAGAAAAACCGCCAGCACCGCGAACGGCAGCGTGGCCGCCACCGCAATTCCCAAACTTACCCCGCCATTCGTCAGCGGCGAACGAACCAGAAACATGGCCCCCAGCAGCATCGACAAAACTCCGCCAACCGCCAGCACTCCATGGCTCGTGTACTTCGCTTCCAGGATAAAAAACACCAGCGCCAGTAAAATCAAAAATAGCCCCGCGAAATTTATCGGCAGCAAGTGCATGGCATACAGCGCCAGTACCATGCAGATCCCTCCAATCACTCCCGGAGCGATCACGCCCGGATGCGTGAATTCCGTGTACAGCCCCAGCACCCCCACCAGCAGCAAAACAAAAAATACGTCGGGCTGCACGATGCGCGCCAGAAATTTCTGCCGCGAAGACAGTTCGAAGTTCACCACTGACGGATGGTTCAGCGCCAAGGTCATTTTCGAGCCGTCGAATCGCGTGATTTTTCTTCCGTTGATTTGCCGCAGCAAATCCTCTCGCGAGCTGGCCACCAAGTCGATCATCTTCCCGTCCAGCGCCTCTTTTTCCGTGAAAGCCCGGGCGTCCGTGATGGCCGTCTCGGCCAGCGCCGGATTGCGCCCCCGCTGCTCCGTGAAGCTGCGCAAAAACGCCATCGCATCATTATTTATTTTCTTCCGAAACGTCTCGTCGATCTGCGCCGCAAATCCGCCGATCATGATCACCGGCGAGGCCGCGCCCGCGTGCGTCCCCGGAGCCATCGCTGCAATATCCGCCGACAGCAAAATATAAAATCCCGCCGAAGCCCCCCGCGCCCCGGTCGGCTCCACGTACACGGCCACCGGCACCGGCGACGCCAGAATGTGCTGGATAATCTGTTTCATCGATTCGCTTAACCCGCCCGGCGTATCCATGGTGATCAGCACCAGTGCGGCATGCCGCTGCGCCGCATCCGCCAATCCTTCTTCAATGTACGTAGCGAGAATCGGCTCGACTTCCCCATCAATCTTCAAGTCCAGCACCACGTCCGAGGACTGCCCATTCTCCACTGCTTTCGCACCCGCACCGCGCGCAAAAATTCCCGCCGCCAACAGCGCCACAAACGCCAGCGCAACAACCCCGCACAGCCATCCGTTGCTTCCAGTCCATCCAAAACTTTTCAGCTCCATTTTCATGGCGTATCTCCTTTCGGCGGCGCACTTGCGGCGCCCTTCCCGCCCGGCAGGTGTTCCAGCAATTGCTTGGCTTCCGCATAATTGGGAGCTAGCTTCAACGCCCGCTCCGCTTCCGCGCGCGCCAGCGCGATTTTTTTCTGCTCGAGGTAAACTCTTGCCAGCGTAGAGTGCGCCGCCGCCGATTCCCGCACCGCCAGTGCCGCTTGCAGTTCCTTCACCGAATCGTCCAGCTTGCCCTGCCGCCGCGCAATCTCCGCCAGCCCCAGGTGCGCCGCCGGATTGCTCTTGTCCACCGCCAGCGCCGCGCGATATTCGCGCTCCGCGGTGTCCAAGCGCCCCTCGGAAAGCTCCTGCCGCGCCCGCCGCAAGTGCACCGAAGGAGTTACCTGCGCATCCGCCGCGCCGCTCGTCGCCGCGCTCGACTCCGCCGATTCCATTTCAAATCGCAAAGTCTCCGGGTCCAGTTCCGTCGCCACCCGCTCAAAATGCGCCAGCGAATCGCCTACCCGCACCGCCGCCAATCCGTTGGGACCGAACTCTTCGATCACCGAATTTCTTTCCTGCTCGGCCTCTTCCTTATTCCCCGCTTTTTCCAGCGCGGCGATCAGCAGCGCGTGGTCTTCGGGAATATCCGGCTCGCGCTCCGACGCCTCGCGAAACAACACCGCGGCGCCTTTGAAGTCCCCCTGCCTCATCGCAATCAACCCAAGATTAAACGGATAATCGTCCTCGTCGGGATCCAGCGCAGATGCCCGCCGCAAATCTGCCTGCGCCGCCGGAAACTTATCCTGGCGCGCCCGCGCAATTCCCAGGTTGTTCAGCACCTCAGGGAAATCCACTCCCGTAGCGTTGCCGGTCCGCAATAAAATCTGCACCGCCGCAAACGTTTCTTCCGCGCGGTCTGGTTTGTTCAACAGCAATTGGCAAACCCCAGTCGAATACAGCGCCTCCGCATAGCGATCGTTTGTTTTCGGCACCCGCGAGTACCAGGTCATCGCCGAATCACAATCCCGCCGCGTGAAGTACGCTTCGCCCAGCGCAAAATCCGCTTCCGCCCAATCCGGTTCCAGCCGCGCCGCTTCGCGCAGCTCGCGCAATCGCGGCTCCTCATCATTGCTGCTCAATCCCCGGACGTAATGCTCGAACGCATCCAGCCGGATGGCCTTGTGCTTCTTGCTGAATTCCCGCAGGTTCAACGGATAGGCGTGATCGTTGGCCGACAACATCCGCCAGGTCAGCTTCTCGTGCAGATCCATCAGGTTTTCCAGCGGCCCGCTTTCGCGCAGCGCCGGCAGCAGCGCCGGCGGATTCACACGCAACAGCCGGCACTCGATATCCAGTTTTTTCCCGTCGGAGCTGTAGCTCCCGAACACCACGAAATCAGCGTCCAGATCCTCCGCCACGTGCAGCATGGTGGCCCGGCTCAGCTTCGCCGTCGCCGGTATCCCGTAACGTTCCAGTTCGCCCAGCCGTCCCGCGTGCGAATACACCTGCTCGCCCGCTCCCGATAATCCCTGAATCGTCAGTTCTTCCAGGCCTTCCGAAAGCCAGTCCAGCCGCGACGACCCTCCCGCATTTTCAAACGGAAAAACCAGGTAGATGCCGTGGCTGGCGTTACCCGCGGCAGGCGTTGTCGCAACCGCTTGCGCACTTTGAGGTAATGCAGAAATTGCAGCGGGGAAAAACAGGCAGGATAAAAATACACCGCTTGCTGCAACAATCAAAAATTCTCGAATGCCACCGCGCCGCACCATATTCCAACAGTGTATCAGAGGGAAACCAATCTAACTCGCACGCCGGAACGCTCCGGCGGCTGTCTCACAGGCTCTTTTGTGCGTGGTCTTTGTCTTTCACAAGTCCTGGCCGGCGGACGCCAGAGCCAGCCGCGCAATTCTACCGCTGCGCGCTTTCCACCGGCTTGGGCGCTAGAATTTCCTGTATCTCCGCGTTCTTCAACATCGTCGCAAACGCCGGATCGGTTTTCACCGAGTTCAGGTCCGCGTAGCCGTCATCCTTGGCCTTGCGCAAATAAACGATGCAGCGGTCCAGGTTGCCCGCCTGCGCGAATGACTTGGCCAGCATGAAATAGAATCGCCCGCGATCCGTCACCGAGCGGTCCTGCAGCAGCGACCCGGTCCTCGATCCATTGTGATCGAAAAATTGCGGGTCCAGCGTCAGCGCCGTCCGGAACGAATCCAGCGACTTGTCATACTGCTTATCGCCGAAATACGCGTATCCCAGGTTGCTGTACAGCACCGCCATATCGCTGCGAATCGCGATGGCCTTCTTGTAAGACCTAATCGCTTTTCCATATTTCTTGCGCTGATACCAGATCGTTCCAATATTATTTTGTGCGTCCGCATACCCCGGATCGACTTTCCAGGCCTGCTCGTAACACTTCAGCGCCATGGCCAGCGCGGTTTGCTGGTGGAGCGCGATTCCCAGTTTGTTCAGGTACACCGCGTTGCGAGGGTTTTCCACGGTCAGCCGCTTATAAGTTTCCGCCGCTTCCCGGAAGTCCTTGCGCGTCATATACAGGTCGGCAAGCTGCTCCGTGGTCAATTCTGGACGCACCACGATTGCTGACGAATCCACCGGCGCTTGCACCGCCGTAGAGGCCGCACCCTGAGCGGGCGTCTGCATGGCAGGCGCTGCGGGAGCCACTTCATGTCTCTTGAAAGTTTGACCTGCGGAGGAAACTGTAATGCCTAGAAGGAGAATGCTGGCTGGAACTGCCACATGAAGCTTCATCATGGGGAGTCTCCCTTCTCCGGCGGAGGCTTGGCCTTGTCGGAATCCTTCTTCTTGCCCCCAAAGATACCAAAAATCTTCTGTAAAGCGTTCTTTTTCTTTTGCCCGTTAGCCCCGTTGGCATCAGCCGGAGCCTCCGGCGCCGCGCCCGCCCGGACCTGCTCGGGAGCGATCGGTTTTCCGTCCGCGCCGATTTGCGGCGGCTTCGGTTGCCCGCCTCCAAAAATATGCGAGAGCCACGATCCGTTGGTCACCGCCGCGCGCCCGCCGTGCAATTCGCACAGCTGCGTCGGCGCGGAACCCGTCACGTAAACTTCCGACTGCGTCGTCGGGCAACTGGGCGTCGCCAGCTCCAGCGATTCGGGATCGATCATCACCGCCTGCACGCCCTCGGGCATCGCGAAATCCTTCACGTCGTGATATGCCGGAAGCGCCGTGGCCCGCGTCATGAAGTCCGCCCAGATCGGCGCGACAGCCACTCCTCCCGTCAAGCCCAGGTCGCGGTTATCGTCGAATCCCACCCAGATCACGCAAACCAGGTTGGAGGTAAATCCCGCGAACCACCCGTCCCGCGATGTTCCCGTTTTCCCCGCGGCAGGGAGGCTAAAACCTTTCGCGCGCACGCTCGCGCCCGTTCCCTTGTTCAGCACATCCTTCAATACACTGGTTACCAGGTACGCCACCCGCGGATCCAGCACCGCGCGCGTTTGCGGCTCGATTTCTTCCAGCGTTTTCCCGTCCGCTCCCACCACCCGCTTCAAAAATTCCGCCTCCGCGCGAGTACCGACCGTCGCGAACGTCGTATATCCCGCCGCAACTTCCACCGGTGTCATCTCATACGCGCCCAGCGCCACAGCCGGCGTCGGCTGGATGTTCGTTCCCAGCCCCATCTGCCGCGCGATCTGTACCACCCGCCCGTACCCGATCAGTTCCGCCACCTTCACCGTGGCCACGTTCAGCGAATTGGTCAGCGCTTGCCGGATCGTCACGTGCCCCATGAACTTTTCGCCGTAATTGTTCGGCGTGTAATCTTTGCCGTCGAAGCTGAACGTGGTCGGCTCGTCATCCACGGCCGTCGCGGGAGTCACGATCGGCTGCACATTGTCCACCGCATTGTCGAACGCCGCCGCATATACAAATGGCTTGAACACCGATCCCGGCTGCCGGTGCGCCAGCGCGTGATTCAGCTGGCTCTGTCCATAATCCCGCCCACCGATTACCGCTTTGATTTCTCCGGTGTGCGGATCGAGCGCCACCAAAGCCACCTGTGCCTGCGGAATGGCTTCGTTCTTGCCACTTTTCGCCTGCGCCTTTTTCCATTTCTCGTATTTCTTGGCCAGCAGCTTATCGACGTTCTTCATGCCCGCGTCCACCGCCGCGGCCGCCGCGCGCTGCAGCGCCGGATCCAGCGTGGTATACACGCGAAAATTCTGATTCACCAGCTCGGTCTCTGAATATCTCTCCAGCAGGTGATCCTTCACCATGTCCACAAAGTACGGCGCTTCGCTGCCCACCACCGAGCTGCGCACCAGCTTGATTTGCTCGCGCTTGGCGTCCTGAATGTCCGCCTCGGTGATGTATTTGTTTTCCAGCATCTGCGTCAGCACGCGATCGCGCGCCTGCGCCGCGCGTTCCGGGTGGCGGTCCGCCGCCGAATAATAGTTCGGCGCGCGAATAATTCCCGCCAGGTACGCGCACTCCGCCAGCGACAGTTGCCGCATATCCTTGCCGAAGTACGCCACGCTGGCTTCCGAAAATCCGCGAATGCCAAAACTTCCGCGGTTCCCCAGGTACACTTCGTTGGCGTACAGCTCGAAAATCCGCTGCTTCGAAAAACGCTGCTCCAGCTCCAGCGCCACCATGGCTTCCGCGATTTTCCGCCGCCAGGTGCGTTCGTTGGAAAAGAAAAACGTCCGCGCCACCTGCATGGTGATGGTGCTCGCGCCCTGGTAATGATTGCTGGAATGCCGCAGGTCTGCCCACGCCGCGCCCATGATGCGCACAATGTCGAAGCCGCCATGCTCCAGAAACCGTTTGTCCTCGGCGGACATGATGGCGTGCACCAGCGTCGGCGGTAAATCCTGATACAGCACCGGCCGCCGCTTCTCGCGCGCGCTGTCGAATAGATTGGTGATCAGCTCCGGTTCGATCTCCGCGCTGCCCAGGTCCGTGCCGCCCGCAAGCGGCCGGATATTGCGAATCGCTTTGCCTTGAAACTCCACGTCCAGCGCGTTGGTACCGCCGAAATAGGAGTGTCGCGATGGGCGAATATCCACGGTATTTCCCTGTACCGTGAACTGCCCCATCGAGTTGTCGTCTTTCTCAGGCCGGTAACCGACTTTGGTCAGGTATGTAGTCAGTTCACCGGCGCTCCACACTTCTCCGGTAGCGATGTGCTGCGGAGCCGAAAATAGCTGCGTGGTGTTTTGTAAAACCCGCCCGGACAATCGCGCCTCGATCATCCGCGAATATTTCACGTAGTAGTACGTGTAAATGCCCGCGCTGGTCAGAATAATGGCGAACAGAACACCCAGGATGGTCAGCCCGGTGATAGAAGTGAAAAATTCCTTTTTGATGCGGATGCGCAATCCGTAGCTCCAGCTCTTAAAGCTCGCTCAGCTCTTAGAGTTCATTGTCTCGCAACAACCCCTGCATACCAAGACGGACCAGGACGCACAAATGTTGCCCGCCAGGCATCAGCCCGTCAGAATATTTTTTTTGCGCCCGCTGGTGCTTGAATCTGGCTGGATAAGAAAAACGACAATTCCGCTACGTAAGCGACTTGTTTTCACTCGAGGGCGTGAAGTGCAGGTCCACGTGATAAGCCAGCAAATCAACCGGAACAATATAATCCACGCTAATTTTCACCACTTGGTCGTTCGATATGATTTTTATGTCTTCCTTTTTTGCTGGAATTTCCAGATCCTGTATCACTTTATAAACGCTGTTTCGAATCTGCTCTTCGGTGGTGTGGTTCACAATGGCAAACCGCGCCTGCTCCTGAATCTTATCCGACAGCTGATACTCCGCGATGTACGGCGGCAAAAGCTTCACGGCGCAGTAGATTCCCAAAACGACAATCACCAGCATGAAGACGGCTTTGAACTTGCCCTCCCCACGCTCGCCGCGCCTCGCCCCTGCCATTCGTCCGCGAATCGTCAATTCACCTGTCTCCATAGCCCAAAACTAGCACCCACCCGCCCCCCGGTCTAGAACGCGTAGCGCCGTTGTTTCCGCAGCCGCACGCCACTCTCAACCAGCAGAGCGGTTGAATCTGAGCTCGAATTGCGGTGTCGAAACTGGAGGTTGAATCTGGGTGCCCAATACGCCGAATTTGCGTGTGGGGATTTTGGTAAGCCACGAAGCGCGGTCCCAAACGGCCCGATGGCATCAGCTTTCACAGGATTTGTTTACTCCGCCATTTGGACGACATAGCTTTCATGGCGCGGCTGATTGCTGGCAATCTGCTCGATCTCATACTAGGCTCAAGAATTGATTAGTCGCGAGGGCGCGCAGCATGGCGTCTCCGCCCCCTATGTGTCATAGCCACAAAAGTGAGGCCACGAAATTGAGAAAATCTGCCTGCCGGTTCCTTTACATGGCAGTCGTTGCGCTCGCTTGTCATCTGCCAGCCAAAGCGCAACTAGAAGACAAGTCAGCCGGTAAGCCGCCATCGAAAAGCTCCCAAGCCAGTTGCTTCGATGAATCTTCGGGCAGATTAATCGGACCAACCAAAACTCGAACGTTCGTACTCAGTTCCCCGGATGGGAACTACCGCGCATACGCCGAGACTGAAGCGGTTACACGCAAAGTAATTGCAGAAACTGGCGAATATGTGGAATGCGGAAACACTTCCCGGCTATTTATCGCGGGCCCAAACGGCCAGAAGTTTCGCCCAGTATTGGTTCTGCCTCCGGCGCCAGAATTGTTAGGCAACAGTATCGACCTCATAGATTGGTCTCCCGTTGGACATCGGCTATTGATAGGTCAGGGGTTGTGGCAATACGGCTCTGATTTCGGCGCCACTATCGTTCAAACCTACGACGCTGACTCTGAAATGCTATCCAGCAAATTCCTCGTTGAAGACGCATTTCGCAAATATGCCGGGAAGCAATGCGTTTCGGTTTTTCAACCCGTGGGATTCGCCACAAATGGTGGAGTTGTTGTTACGGCCGGACCGTATTTCGATGTAGGAGAAGATCAACCTCGCTCAGATTCTTGCGTACCGAAAGAAGGTCTCTGGCAGATCGATCTCGCAGGCCAAACCGTTATCAATCTTCCCGAGAATTACAAACTTCAACGATTCGGCAAAATCATCGCTGGGCCGCCCACTGAATAGCCCTCAATCCTGAAGCTCTCAGTTTCATTACGCGCAAGAATGGCTCGCCCCTCAATACGCCCGCGCAAAAATCGCCCGTTCCCCCGCCGGCTTCCCGCAACTCACACAAACTCCCCCATGCTCACTCTTCTCATTATCCTGATCCAGGGGAATGCACCGCATCGTCGCCCGCGTCTCTTCCTTGATCTTCGCTTCGCACTCCGCGCTGCCACACCAGTGCGAAAACGCAAATCCCGTCTCCACCGCCTTCTTTAATTCCTCGTAATTCTTCGCGTCATGCGTGTGCGCCTTGCGAAACGCCAGCGCCTTGTCATGAATGGACTGCTGTATCTCCACCAGCATTCCCTCGATCGTCCGCGGCAAATCCGCCAGCGGTGCACTGACTTTCCCTTCCCTGCCCGGCCTATCGCGCCGCGACAGCATCGCCGCCTGTTTGGCCACGTCTTTCGGCCCCAGCTCCACGCGCAGCGGCACGCCGCGCATCTCCCATTCGTTGAATTTCCACCCGGCGCTTTGTCCTTCGCGCTCATCCAGCGTCACGCGGATATTCGCCTTCGCCAAATCCACCTTCAGCGTCCGCGCCACGCCCATCACGCTGGCTTTTTCTTCATCAGTCTTCCAGATGGGCACAATCACCACCTGGTAAGGAGCCAGTTTTGGCGGCAGTACCAGTCCCTGGTCATCCCCGTGCACCATAATGATCGCGCCGATCATCCGCGTCGACAGTCCCCACGAAGTCGTCCAGCAGAATTGCTGCTGCCCATGCTGGTCCAGGTATTTCACTTCAAACGCCTGCGCGAAATTCTGCCCCAGAAAATGCGAGGTCCCCGATTGCAGCGCCTTGCCGTCGCCCATCATCGCTTCAATTGAATAGGTATGGTCCGCGCCCGCAAATTTCTCCGCATCCGATTTCTTCCCCGGGATCACCGGAATCGCGGCATCATTCACCGCGAAGTCCGCATAAATATCCAGCATCTGCCGCGTCTCGATCTCCGCCTCTTCGCGGGTAGCGTGCGCGGTATGCCCTTCCTGCCAATAAAATTCCAGCGTGCGCAGAAATAGTTTGGTCCGCAACTCCCAGCGCACCACGCTGTTCCACTGATTCATCAGCACCGGCAGGTCGCGGTAAGACTGAATCCACTTCGCCCACATGTGTCCGATAATCGTCTCGGAAGTAGGACGAATCACCAGCGGCTCCGCCAGTTCTTCCCCGCCGCCAATCGTCACCACCGCCAGCTCCGGAGAAAATCCCTCCACGTGATGTTTTTCCTTGTCGATAAAACTGCGCGGAATCAATAGAGGAAACGCCACATTCTGGTGCCCGGTAGCCTTAAACCTTCGGTCCAGCGCCTGCTGTATGTTCTCCCACAGCGCCCACCCATACGGCCGCACAATCATGCACCCGCGCACCGGCGCATAATCCGCCAGCTGCGCCTTCAAAACCAGCTGGTTGTACCACTCCGAAAAATCCTGCGCGCGAGTCGGGAGCTTTTCTTCAGCCATGCGTACGGTTAACTCATTCCTGCTCGAATTAGATCCAGAGCGGCAACCTAAGTGAAAATCTCTGCGTAGCGAATACTAGAAACTTTGTGCCAAATAGTTTTGTACGTAGCAAACACCAGAAAATTGTGCCAAGTGAATATGAAAGCGTAACGAACGCCCCGCACACTGTCAACGCGCCACCCGTGATTGCGCTTGACGCGGTTTCTGATCACCGCGTTGGGCGGCAATTCTTAGGAGGCGGGGGCTTTCAGCCCCCGCATAGACGGGCAACCCAAGAAGGGCTTCAGCCCCTGAAGCGCGTAGCCACCCCTCCGTAAAAGTGCTTGCCTCAAATGTCTCAAGGGATATAGAAATCTCTGAGTGCGCGACGGTTCAAGCCGATGACCGACCTTTGGCAAGACATTCGTTATGGCCTGCGGATGCTACGCAAGTGCCCAGGCTTTTCCATCGTTGCCATCCTTACGCTTGCCCTGGGAATCGGCGCTACCGCTGCGATTTGCAGCGTCGTCGAAAGCGTCCTGCTCCATCCCTTCCCATACAAGAACGCAGATCGATTGGCGACTCCTTCGGTCCTCTTGCCTGATCACACAAGCATCCCGCGGTTCCCTGTCCAGGTTTTCCTCGATTTCAAGGAACAGAACCACACATTCGAAGACGTGATTGGGCTTGCCTATACCAATGTCCACCTGCGCAGCAGCGGAGAAATGCAAGAGTTTTCGGGCGGCTGGGTTACTCCCAATACTTTTGAATTCCTCGGGATCGAACCCATTCTTGGACGACAGATTACAAAACAGGACGGAAAGCCCGATGCTCCTCCTGTGTTCGTCATGAGCGACGTGCTGTGGAGCCGGCAGTTTCAGCGGGATCCGAAAATACTTGGGACTACGCTTGTACTTAACGGCACACCCCGGACGCTGATCGCCATCATGCCCCCGCGATTCCGATTCGGTGACTGTGAAGTTTGGCTGCCTCTTGAACTGAACCGCTCTACCTTTATTACCGGGTTTGGTCTTCAACCAAATGAATTGTTGACGGTCGGACGTCTCAAATCAGGTGTCAGTCTGCAAGCCGCTTCCGCAGACCTCGGGATCATCGCGCAACGGCTGGAAAAAATGTACCCCGCATGGTTTCGCGCTGGTTACCGGCTGCAGACCAATTCTGTGACAAGCGAGTCCGTGGGACGCTTCAAAGGCACCATCTTCTTCATGATCGCCGCTGTCTGCATCTTGCTTTTGATTGCCTGCACCAATGTTGCGAATCTTTTGCTCGCCCGCGCGACCGTGCGGGAAAAAGAGATTGTAATCCGCGCCTCGGTCGGTGCGACGCAAAGCCGTTTGGTGCGGCAATTGTTGGTCGAAAGTTGCCTCTTGGCCGCGGCAAGTTGTCTTGCCGGGTGCTTCTGTGCGTTTTTCGGATTGAAACTATTGGCTGCATTGATTCCTCCGGACTTGGTTCCTTCCGAAGTGCTGATCGCACTCAGACCGGCAACACTGCTGCTCGCTCTGGGGACTTCTGTCATCGTCACATTACTCTGCGGCCTTGTTCCCGCTCTCCACGTCGTTCGGCGCGACTTGCACGCCGGTCTTGCCGGAAGCGCGCGAGGTTCAGGCGGACAATTTCGCCACGGAAAATTGCGCTCCGCCCTGGTGATCATCGAGGTGGGGCTATCGATCGTCTTGTTGATTGCCACCGGGCTGATGGTGCGCACCCTGCAAGCCCTCGAACAAGCTGACCTTGGCTTTAATCCCGCAAATGTCGTCTACGCCCAGCTATCCTTTCCCGAGGGTCCGTACGATACGGCTGAAGAAAAAAGAGTTTTCTTTCGAAAGCTCCTCGATCGCGTGGCTGCCATTCCCGGCGTCATCGCCGTCACCGAAGCTACCTCGTTTCCGCCCTACTCATTTGGATGGTCCGAAGTTGTTATCCCCGGAAAGACGCATTCCGAAAGTTGGGGCGCCACATTTGACATGTGTAGTGAAGGCTATTTCCAGACGCTGAATCGAAACTTGCTGCGCGGCAGGCTGCTTTCCCGAAGCGATGTCGAATCCGCCCGGCACGTGACCGTCATCAACCAAGCATTCGCGCGCTCTTATTTCGGAAACGAAAATCCCCTCGGTCAAAGAGTCAAGTTCAGCACCTGGGAACAATACGCTGCAGATTGGCCGCGCGATGCCTATTTTGAAATCATCGGGGAAATAGCGGACGCCAGGAACAGCGGTTTGCAGGACGCTCCAAGACCCGAGGTCTACTTTCCTTATACCCTCACCGGTAACGGTAATCGCGGCATCATGGTGAGAAGTTCGCGAGACTCAAACTCCATCCTGGCAAGCGTTAGACAGGAAATTGCTGCAGTGGCTTCCGATGTGGCCGTCTCCGATGCTGGGTCGATTGAAAGTTTCCTTGGACGCTGGTATTACGCAGCCCCCAGATTCACGCTCATCATTCTTGCCACCTTCGGCGTTACCGGACTGCTCCTGGTCTTGATGGGAATCTTTAGCGTGATGGCCTATGTGGTCTCACTCCGAACGCACGAGATCGGCATTCGAATGGCCTTGGGCGCCCAACGGAACGATGTCCTGCGTATCGTGCTCAAGAAGGGTCTGGCTCTCATTCTTGCCGGCACTATCGCCGGACTGGTCGCCAGCGTAGCCATTACCCGTTTGATGGCCAGCCAAATCTGGGGTGTTTCCACCACCGATCCGTGGACATTCTTCGCTGCCGCGACCATCATTCTGGTTGCCGGACTAGCGGCATGCCTGTTTCCAGCCCGCAGAGCCACCCAGGTCGACCCCCTCGTCGCTCTGCACTATGAGTAAGTTTTCGCCCATAAAAACCTCCTTGAAACAGTCCCACAGTGATATAATACGAACCGGTAATACTCTATCCACGGTTGACCCAACCAAATAACTCGGCCGAAGCCTCCTCCTGATCGGCCTTCCGTTTCGGGAATTCAGCACATGCAGTTGAACGCTCAACTGCATAAAACACGCATGTAGTTGAACGCTCAACCAAGTAAAAGTTCTAGTACGGCAAAGAACGCAAAGCACTTAAATCACGCGCCTATCTCTTGGTAAGCCCATCTCGACCATGACCGTTTACACAAAAACGCATCGGACCGAACCCGAGAGCCGCCCTTGCCACCACGTCGCGGACCGCATTATCATGCCTGCGCGACGAACCAACCCGCGTCCCCGAGGACTCCCATGAAACGCATCACCCTAACCGTGCTCACCATCATTTTTGCGGCTGCATTATTCTCCGCGGCGGCGAACGCCCAGGACTGGGCCCAGGCCCAACTTAGAAAATCCTCGCGTCACCGCGAGTGGGTCGCCATCAAGCATGACGGCCGCTCCGTCGAAACTTTCATCGTCTATCCCGAATCGAAAGACAAAAAACCCGTCGTCCTCATCATTCACGAAATTTTTGGTCTCAGCGATTGGGCCCAGGAGCTCGCCGACGAAGTTGCCGCCGCCGGTTACATCGCTGTCGCCCCCGATCTGCTCTCCGGCATGGCGCCCAACGGCGGCCGCACTTCCGATTTTCCCGGCGATAAAGTCACTGAAGCGGTCAGCCATCTCAATCCCGACCAGGTCACCGCCGATCTCAACGCCGCCGCTGACTACGGTCTGAAATTACCGGCGGCCAACGGCAAACTTTTCGTCGCTGGATTCTGCTGGGGAGGCGGCCAGACGTTTCGTTTCGCCACCAATCGCGCGGACCTCTCCGCCGCTTTCGTTTTCTACGGGCCGCCGCCGGATAAAGACGCCATGACGCGAATCAAGGCACCGGTCTACGGTTTTTATGCCGGCAACGACCAGCGCATCGGCGCCACCATTCCCGATGCCGTCGTGAACATGAAAGCCGCGGGCAAAACTTACGAGCCGGTCACCTACGACGGCGCAGGCCACGGCTTCATGCGCGCAGGAGAAGCTCCCGACGCCAAAGCCCCCGACAGCAAAGCCCGCGCGGAAGCCTGGGCGCGCTGGAAGAGCCTGATGGAAAAAGCGAGCTAGACCTTTTCAACGCGTGCGGACAGAAATCCGGCCGCCACTTATCTAGATTTTTTTGATGGGTTCAAAATGACGGCCGCCGCGGCCAGTCGCGCCAACTTGCGCATCGCTCCACAACGGCTACTTCTGAGTGAGAGATTCGGGGACGCGACTATCTCAACTGGCCGAAAGGCTCAACTGGCTCCGCTCGCTGAAAATTCAAACGTCTGAATATCGTTACAGCAAAAATCCCTGCGTGTGGCAGGTCTGCACGATTCCCAGCCGGTTGCCCGCACCTACTTTGTGCTTCATGCGGTAAAGGTGATTTTTGATGGTCTGTTCCGACAAGCAGAAATGATTGGCAATTTCTTTGTTAGTGAAACCTTTGGCGATCAGCGGAATCAGTTGCTGCTCCCGCCGCGTTAGTCCCAACTTCTGCCTAGCGCCAGCCGACGGCACGCTAGTAGCTTCCCGCTCCAGATAATGAAACAGCGTCCCGCAGAGTGATGTGGGACACGACACGCTGCCTTCGCAAACCAGCAGCAGCGCTTCCAGGATGTTTTCCTGCCCGGCATCGGCGGGGACGTACGCCCGGATGCCCGCGCGCACATATTGCAGAAATTCTCCCTCCTGGCTGACGCCGCCAAACATCACAATGCGAATACTGGGAGCGGCGTTGCGTACCGCGCGAATCAACGAAATATCTTCGCTCAGAACTCCGCGCGGGCTCAGCACCAGCACATCGGGCCACGGCTCGATGAGCGTTTCGGGACGAAAAACTTCGGTGAGTCCGGCGCTCAACACTTCGATGTCGCTCCGCCCAGCCAGCGCGTTCGACATCGCGGTCTGCAAATAGCGGTCGTCCATCGCTACGCGGATGCGGACTTTGCGCTTTACTGCTTCCGCCCGGCCGGTTGTGAGCACGGCGGGCATGGCGATTTCTGTGGAGCTGCTCAGGATGGCGTTTTCGATTCTCGAGCGAGCTCCGCCTTGCCGGCGTGGAAAACTTTGACGTATTGCGGGATTCATGGAACGGCCTCCAGTACCTGAAACTGCGCCAGTGACGGGCGCCGGCTGACCGGCTGCAACATCGCTGGTTGGACGCCATAGCTGTACTTGCAATCGCACCGCCCTTAACACAAATGGTAGAGAATCGCTTACGCCTGAAATATCTCTAATGAATACTTGGACTTGAAATCGGGCGCCTGCTGGGCGTTGCGGCGCCATTAAGTCCCAATCCGGTACCGGGTCCAAATTGGGCTTCCCGCGTTTTATTTCGGTTTTCGCGCGAATCCTCGCGTCCCAAACTTTCTTCCCTTCTTAGTACTGTCGTACTACCATATTTTTGTGAGTCCCAACCTTCAGGCGAGTACGGCTCCGCTATGGGTTTTTTTTAGCACTGGGCGCACACTCTCTCTTGTAGACAGCTTTTTATTTGGAGAGGGTTCCCAGCCATGGCGACTAACCAGGATGTTCTCATGAAGAAATCCAGCTTCGGCGGAGCGACGCGCTCTACCAGCCCCGAACGCCGCGGCAGCCGGCGCTGCAAGATCACTCAACTGATGCGCATTCGTCCCTCGGATCCCGAGAAAGAGCACTTTGAAGATCTGCGCGGCACGGTCAGCGTTTCGCGCAGCGGCGTATATTTCCACACCACGGAAACCGGCTACGAACTGGGCATGCGCCTGTTCGTCACCATGCCTTACTCCTACAATCCCTCGGCGATGAGCCGCGAATATCTCGCGGAAGTGGTGCGCAAGGACCCCATGTCCAACGGCATGACCGGCATCGGTTTCAAGACCCTGATGGAAATGAGCGAGCAGCCCAGCTACTCGTTCGGCGCGGGCAACCAGCGCAAGTAAACATTTGTGATTCTAAAAGACAACAGGGCATGCCCCTCTCGGGTATGCCCTGTTTTTGCGTCTGAGAGAAATTGAACTTTGCTGTCTAGGATTGCCCCAGAATATTCAGGGTGCGATGACGCAAAATGCCCAGCTGCCGGTTGATAGGGTGCATGCGTCCGAGAAAACTCAGCACGGGGTTTCTGCGCGGCACCAGTTTGTTCATGGCGATGGTCAGCCGCACATCGCGGCGCGCGAATTTCAATCCGGCTTGCAAGGCTTCCACGGCTTCATCGCGGCGGCCCGCGTTCTTATAAACATCGGCTAGATTCAGATACAGTTGCGCCTGGTTGCGCTTCATGCGCACCGCGGAATCGCACAGCCGTTCCGCTTCTCCCCATTTCTTTTCAGAGCGTGCCAGAACCACTCCCAGGTAAGACATGTAATAGGGATTGTTTCTGTCCAGGTCCACGGCGCGGCGCATGTGCGGCAGCGCGCGGTCGGCGTAATTGTCGCGCAGCAGATTTAGTCCTGTCTTGAATTCGCGAAACGCTTCTGTATCCATCATTGATTCACCTCATTGGCGGTAATTGGGCCGCAAATTATAAGACTTGCGCAGACGCAGGTTGCTTTGAGCCGGCCGGAGCGAGCCCTCCACGAATTGCGATAGCTGAAAGTCGG
>JBBRZT010000023.1:0-22062 GCA_038236395.1 Candidatus Acidiferrales bacterium | reverse complement strand
CGCACAACGTGATTATCGCGGCGACGCAACATAACACCGTGTATGCGTTCGACGCCGATGCTTCTCCGTGCCATACCTATTGGTCGAAGAGCCTGATGGCCAGCGGCGAAACGTGGGTGACCAGCGGAGACGTGGGAACCAACGATCTGGCGCCGGATATCGGCATCGTGGGAACGCCGGTGATTGATGCGGGGACGAAGACGATTTACGTGGTATCCAAATCGAAAAACGGTTCGACCTTCCATCAGCGATTGCACGCTTTGAGCCTAGTCGACGGATCGGAAAAGTTTTCCGGGCCGAAAGACATTTCGTTTACCTCGGGCGGAATTGCATTCAATCCGCTGCGGGAGAATGAACGCTGCGGGCTGGCGCTGGTAAACGGTGTGGTGTACATCGCGTACGCTTCGCACGGAGACCAGCAGACGTATTACGGATGGGTGGTGGGATATAACGCGAGTACGCTGGCGCAGACAGCGGTGTTCAACGACGATCCTGGCGGCGGGTTTGGGGGCATCTGGATGTCCGGCGGAGCGCCGGCCGCGGACTCCAGCAATAACCTGTACATGATTACCGGGAACGGAATTTTCGACGGAACGTCAAATTTCGGCGATAGCTTTTTGAAGTTGTCGACCGGCAGCGGCATCAATGTTGCGAGCTTTTTCGCGCCCAGCGACCAAGCCACTTTGAACAATAACGATACGGATCTGGGTGCAGGCGGAGCGACGGTCCTGGTCGATGCGCCTTCGGCCCCGATTACCCACTTGGTGATTGGCGGTGGAAAAGAAGGTAAGGTGTACCTGCTCAATCGCGACAGCCTGGGCGGGAACAACAGCTCGGACAGCGGGGTGGTGCAAACCTTCGGGGTCGGCAATGGAATCTTTGCGACACCGGCGTTCTGGCAGAACACGTTGTACATCGCGCCGCTTCAAGGGCACTTGCAGGCCTTCGGGTTCAACACGGCGACGGGAAAGATTACGACCCCGTTATCGTCGCAATCGCCGGGAACATTCGGGTTCCCCGGATCGACGCCATCGGTATCTTCGCAGGGAGCGTCGAACGGGATTGTATGGGCGATCGAGAGGAATGGTGCAGCGGTGCTGCATGCCTACGACGCCACCAACGTGGGCACGGAATTGTGGAACAGCAACTCCGGCTCAGGCAATCAGGCTGGGCAGTCGGTGAAGTTCACGGTGCCGACGGTGGCCAACGGAAAAGTGTATGTGGGGACTGCGGGAGAAATCAGCGTGTACGGATTGTTGCCGTAGCGCGATTTAACAATTCAACTGTAATGAAGACGCCGCCGGGTTCGGCGGCGTTTTTATTTTGTGCTGAGCTTCTGCGGCTACATGCCTTCGTAGTTGGGGCCTCCGCCGCCTTCGGGGACGACCCAGTCGATGATCTGGTACGGATCGGCGATGTCGCAGGTTTTGCAGTGCACGCAATTGGCGGCGTTGATTTTTAGTTTGAGCTGGCCTGCGGGGTCTTTGGCCATTTCGTAGACGGCGGCGGGACAGAAATATTGGCAAGGATTGCCGTATTCCTCGATGCATTTGGTGGCGCAGACGTTGAGATCGCGGACGACCAGGTGGCAGGGTTGATCTTCTTCGTGGCGCGTGCCGGAGTGGTAGACGTCGGTTAAACGGTCGAAGGTGAGTTTTCCGTCGCCTTTGAAGCGGGGCGGATCGTTTGGCGATGCGGCAGCCGAATTGTTCGCGCGATTGAGTTTCTTGTAGGCCTGGTTGCCTTCGTGGCCGCGCATGGGATCGATGAGTCCGCGGCCGCCGGAAATAAATTGCAGGCCGGCCTGAAATAAACCGGGGATCAGGCCGTGCTGGAAGGATTGGTGGAAATTGCGGACCTGCCAGAGCTCTTTTTTGATGTAGCTATGATCGACTTTTTGAGGGAAGGCGCTCAGGGTTCGTGAGGTGGTGTTGCCGGATTTCAGCGCTTCGAAAATAGTTTCCGCGGCGAGCATGCCGCTTTTTATGGCCATGTGGATGCCTTTGAGGCGCTGGGAATCGAGGAAGCTGCCGGAGTCGCCGATGATCAGGCCGCCGTCGAGATAATTTCGGGGCATGGAATACCAGCCGCCGTACGGTAGGGATTTTGCGCCGTAGCGGACGAGCTTTCCACCGCCGAGGATTTTTTTCAGATAGGGATGCGTTTTCCACTGCTGAAAGGCGGCGTGGGGATCGAATTGCGAGTTGGCGTATTCGAGAGCCAACACGAGGCCGATGGAGACGCGGTTGTTGGAGAGGCCGTAAATCCAGCCGCCTCCGTACATGTCGGTGGAAACGGGCCAACCTAAAGTATGAGCCACGAAACCTGGTTGGATGCGATCCGGTTGGACTTCCCACAGCTCCTTGATGCCGATGCCGTAGGTTTGCGGATTGATGTTGGCGAGATTTTTTCTCTCGACGAGATGCTTGGCGAGGGAACCGCGAGTGCCTTCGGCGAGGACGGTGACTTTGGCGCGGAGCTCGTAGCCGGGGGTGAAGTTGGCTTTGGGCTGGCCGTTTTTGTCGATGCCTTTGTCTTCGGTGATGACGCCGGCAATTCCTTCGCCTTCGTAGATGAGGGAGGCGCCACCGAACTGGGTGAAGAGATTTACGCCGGCGGCTTCGACCAGGCCGCCCATCCATTTCACAAGCTTGTTCAGGGAGACGACGTAGTTGCCTTTGTTTTTGAAGGGCGGTGGCGTGAGCGGGAAGCGGAAGGAAGAATTTTTGGTGAAGAACAGAGCGGCGTCATCGGTGACCGGGGTGTCGAGGGGCGCGGAATTCTGGAAATCGGGGACGAGTTCGGCGAGAGCTTTGGGGTTCATGATGGCGCCGGAAAGCTGGTGGGCGCCGACTTCGCGGCCTTTTTCTAGGACGTAGATATTTTCTGCGGAGAGCGCGGGAGCATTGGCCGCGGCTGGGGATTCGTTGTGTTTTTTGATGAGGTTGGCGAGGTGGAGGGCGCAGGAGAGGCCGGCGGGGCCTGCGCCGACGATTAAGACGTCGGCTTCCAGTTGCTCGCGTTGGATGGGCATGTGTTTATTCTAGCAAATGGGTGGTAGGCTTCCTGCGTGTTGGGCGCTTACCAGGCGACATTGGCGCGCAATGCGAAAACAGGTCCCTCCGCTGCGCGCTCGGGATGACAACTCTACCAATTCTCACAAAGTTTATAACTAGGTCTTTAGGATTTGGTTTTTTCTAGGGCCGCGGTTAGGGCGGGCATGATTTCGAAGATGTCGGCGACGATGCCGTAGTCGGCGATTTCGAAGATAGGGGCGTTCTGGTCTTTGTTGATGGCCACGATGGTGCGCGCACCTTTCATGCCGACGACGTGCTGGATGGCGCCGCTGATGCCGAGGGCGAGATAAAGTTTGGGGGCTACGGTTTGGCCTGAGCTGCCGATCTGGCGCTCCATGGGGAGCCAGCCTTCGTCGCAGATGGGACGGGACGCGGCGATTTCGCCGCCGATGGCTTTGGCGAGGGCTTCGGCTTGGGGAATGTTTTCGGGGGCTTTGATGCCGCGGCCGATGGAGACGATGATGGGGGCTTGTGTGAGGTCGACGGCGGATTTGGCTTCCTTGAAGAGATCGAGAGGCTTAGTGCGGATTTGTTCGGGTTTCAACTCGACGGAAATTTTGTTGATGGGGGCTTTGCCGGAGGGATGGGCGGTAAGCAGGTCGGAGCGGAAAGCTCCGGATTGAAACGAGGCGAACCATGGGGCGGCGCCCTGGAAAGTGACGTCGGCAACTGTTTTGCCCTGGAACATCTGGCGGACGAAGATAATTTTGTCGGCTTCTTTGTGGAAGGAGACGCAGTCGGCAATCATGCCTTTGCCGAGGCCGGCGGCGAGCTTAGGGGCGAAGTCGCGCACCTGGTAGGTGTGAGGGAATAGCACCAAGTCGGGCTTGGCGGACTGGATGACCTGCGAGAGAGCCAGGCAATAGGCGTCGGGCGTGTAGGATTCAAGGAGATCGTGCTCGACTAGAAGAACTTCGGCGATATTTTTGGCGGCTAGGTCTTCGGCGAAATTGGCGACGCCCTTTCCGATGACGACAGCGCTAATCGCGCTGGCGGTGTCGGCGGCGATTTGTTGAGCGGCAACCAGGGTTTCGAAACTGGTGTTGTTCCATTTGCCTTGGCGCTGTTCGGTGATTACCAGGATCTTCATCTATCAACTCGATTCCTAAAGCGTAAAAAATAATTAAATTACGCGAGCGTCGAATTTAAGTTTTTCGACCAACTTGGTGGCTACTTCATTTGGCGTGCCGGTCAGGAATTCGGTTTTTTTCGTTTTTGTGGGCACGTAGATTTTTTCGATTTTTTGCGTCGGCTCGAGAGTGACGTTCAGGGATTCCCGGGTGATTGATGAGATTCCTTTTTTCTTGGCGGCCATGATGCCCTTCAGGGTGGCGTAGCGGACTTTGTTTATACCGGACTGGATAGAGAGAACGGCGGGGAGCGGGCACTCGATGTGCTGGAACCATCCGGCTTCCAGTTCCCTCTTGAGGCGCATCTTTTTTTCCTGGACCTCGATCTGCATGATGATGGTGGCGTGAGGGAGATCGAGGAGGGCGGCGATAAGCACGCCAGTCTGGCCAAAACCGCGATCGTCGCTTTGCAGACCGGTGAGGATGAGATCGGGGGTTTCTTTGCGCACAGCTTCGGCGAGCAGTTTGGCCGCGCCTAACGGGTCAAGTTGGGCGAACTGATCGTCGGCGATGTGGATGGCGCGATCGGCGCCCTTGGCCAGCGCTTCCTTGATGGTCTGCTTGACGCGCTCGGGACCCATGGAAAGCGCGATGACTTCCCCGCCGTGTTTTTCCTTGAGGCGCAGGGCTTCTTCGAGGGCGTAGCTATCGGGCTCGTTCATTTCGAAACCGATGTCGGCTTCCCTGATCCAGTTGCCGTCGATGGAGAGTGGAGCGTCTTTGGCGGGTACCTGCTTGATGCAGACGACGATTTTCACGATATTTTCCTGAGCAACAAATGCATAAATGCGCGAGGCATGGATGCGCCGGCGATTATTTCCCGGACCAGCGTTTGAAAATCAGCGCGGCGTTGGTGCCGCCGAATCCGAAAGAGTTGGAGAGCGCGTAGTCAAGGGTAGCCTTGCGCGCGACGTTGGGTACGTAATCCAGATCGCATTCGGGATCGGGAAATTCCAGGTTGATGGTAGGCGGAATGATCTGGTCGCGCAACGCGAGCACGCTGATGCCCGCCTCGAGGCCGCCCGCGCCACCGAGCAAGTGGCCGGTCATCGACTTGGTGGAGCTGATGGGAACTTTCTTGGCGTTTTCGCCGAAGACGCGCTTGAGAGCGCGCGTTTCAATCACGTCGCCGAGCGGCGTGGAAGTGCCGTGAGCGTTGACGTAGCCGATGTCTTCGGGAGTGAGCTTGGCGTCCTTGATGGCCGCGCGCATGACGCGAAACGCGCCGTCGCCATTTTCGGCCGGCTGGGTGATGTGATACGCGTCGCCGGACATTCCGTAACCGACAATTTCGGCGAGGATGGGGGCGTTTCGTTTCTGGGCGTGTTCGAGAGATTCGAGAATCAAAATGCCCGCGCCTTCGCCCACCACGAAGCCGTCGCGTTCCGCGTCGAAAGGCCTGCTGGCGTGCGAGGGGTCGTCATTGCGAGTGGAAAGCGCTTTCATGGAAGCGAAGCCGCCGACACCCATGGGGGTGATGGTGGCTTCGGTGCCGCCGCAGATCATCATTTCGGCTGCGCCGCGCTCGATAATTTTGAAAGAGTCGCCAATGGCGTGGGCCGAAGCGGAGC
Organism: Candidatus Acidiferrales bacterium; assembly: GCA_038236395.1. Lineage (GTDB taxonomy): Bacteria > Acidobacteriota > Terriglobia > Acidiferrales > UBA7541 > Acidiferrum. The sequence continues at coordinate 16,284 of JBBRZT010000023.1, read as the reverse complement.
ACGCGGTGGCGGTGGCGGAATTTGGCCCGCGCGCGCCGTAGCGAATGGAAATGTGGCCGGAGGCGAGATTCACGATAGCGGACGGAATGAAAAAAGGAGAGATGCGGCCGGGGCCGCCCTGCATCAACTTGATGTGCTCGCGCTCGATGATATCGAATCCGCCGATTCCGGAGGAAACGTACACGCCCACTTCATCGAGGTCGGAATCTTCGCGCTTCCAGCCGGACATCTTAATGGCAAAATCCGCGCCCGCCAGAGCCACCTGAATGAAGCGGCCCATTTTTTTGAGTTCTTTTTTTTCGATCCAGCGGAAGGGGTCGAAATTTTTTATTTCGCCGCCGATGGTGCAGTCGAATCCGGTAGTGTCAAAGAGCGTAATGGTGCCGATGCCGCTTTTACCGGCAACGAGGTTGGCCCAGCTTTCCTCGGTGCCGATGCCCAGCGCACAGACCAATCCAACGCCCGTTACGACTACACGGCGAGTCAACTCTTTAGCGCTCCCTGTTGAGGTGATAAGACCGTGACTTACTTTCCCTTGGAGTGCTTGTCGATATATTCGACCGCGTCTTTAACCGTGGTCATTTTCTCGGCGTCTTCGTCAGGGACTTCGATGCCAAAACTTTCTTCAAAGGCCATGACCAGCTCGACCTGATCGAGCGAGTCGGCGCCCAGGTCGTCGACGAAAGACGCCGTGGGAGTTACTTCGGCTTCATCGACACCGAGCTGTTCGACAATAATCTGCTTAACGCGTTCTTCCACACTGGCCATTCCGATGTCCTCCGCGATCTGCAATCGCTTGGTTTGCCTCTTACCGTTGGGTTCAAGGTCGTTCTTTGGAAATCAGGCTTTCGTTCAATCGGGTGTAGCTGCCAGCGTACCGCTCAAATCGATGGCGCCGATAACCCGTTCATTCTAGTCACGGTATCCTGCAAGGTCAACTTGAACGGCTGGCCGGACTGGTATGCCGTTGCATCACGCCAAGTACATCCCGCCGTTGACGTCGAGCACGTGGCCGGTGATGTAAGCGGCTTCATCGCTGGCCAGAAAGACGATGGCGGCGGCCACGTCGCGCGCGACACCGAGACGACCGAGCGGGATGCGGGCTTTCAGCTCTTCTTTGACCTTGTCGGACAGAACATTGGTCATGGGTGTTTCGATAAAGCCGGGGGCCACGGCGTTGACGGTGATATTACGGGACGCGATTTCCATGGAGATGGCTTTGGTGAGGCCGATGAGGCCTGCTTTGGCGGCGACGTAGTTGGCCTGACCCGCATTGCCCATCTGGGCTACGACGGAGGCGACGTTGATGATGCGGCCTGCGCGGGCGCGCATCATGGTGGCGAGGGCCTGCTGGATACAGAGGTGAGCGCCGGTGAGATTGGTGCGGATGACGGCGTCCCAGTCGTCGGGCTTCATGCGCACGGCGAGGCCGTCGCGAGTGATGGCGGCGTTGTTAACGAGAATATCGAGGCGGCCGAATTTTTCGATGACCTGCTTGAATCCGGCTTTGACTTGCTCGGTGTCGGCGACGTCCATTTTTACGGCGAGGGCTTCACCGCCCGCGGCGGTGATTTCACCCACGAGCAGGGCGAGCTTTTCTTCTGTGCGGGCGCAGACGGCAACTTTCGCGCCGGCGACGACGAGGGCCTGCGCGGTGTCCCAGCCGATGCCCTGGGAAGCGCCGGTGACTAACGCGACTTTGTCTTTCAAGCTGAACATCTGTTAGAGCTGCCTCCGATAATCTTCACTTAATATTTTTGCGCTTTTCTTACGCGGCGTCGGAACGCGCGCCTGCGATTTTTTCCACGGTCTTCGCCAAGCTGGCCTGATCTTCCACGTTCAGAGCGGCGACGGAGCGTTCGATTTGGCGCAATAGTCCGGTAAGAACTTTGCCGGGGCCGACCTCGACGAAAGTGTTTACACCTTCTTCGATGAGGAGGCGAATGGATTCTTCCCAACGCACGGCGGTGGAGACCTGGCGGACGAGGGCTTGGCGAGCCTGGTCGGCGGTTTCGATGGTGTCGGCGTCGACGTTGGTTACGAGCGGGATGCGCAGTGTGCCGAAGTGCGTTTTCTCCAGGTCTTTGGCGAGTTTTTCCTGCGCGGGCATCATGAGCGCGCAATGAAACGGAGCGGACACGGCAAGAATGGTGGCGCGCTTGGCGCCGGCCTGGGAAGCCAACTCTACTGCGCGTTTGATGGCGTCATGGTGGCCGGAAATTACGGTCTGGTCGGGAGAATTCAAGTTGGCGGGAGAGCAGATTTCTCCATCAGCGGCGCGCTTGCAGACGTCGGTGACGACGGCGGGGGAAAGCCCCATGATGGCGGCCATCGCGCCAATACCGGCGGGAACGGCTTCCTGCATGTAGGTGCCGCGCTTGCGGACGAGGCGAACGGCGTCGGAAAATTTCAGCGCGCCATCAGCAACGAGCGCGGAATATTCACCCAGGCTGTGACCGACTACAAAATCGGGAGCGAGGCCCTTTTCTTCGAGGACGCGATAGACAGCTACGGAGCAGGTCAAAATCGCCGGCTGAGTATTGGCGGTGAGCTTGAGGTCTTCTTCAGAGCCTTCGAAGCACATTTTGGAAATGGAAAAGCCCAGAGCCTTGTCGGCTTCATCGAAGACGGCTTTAGCAGCCGGATAAGTTTCGGCCAGCTCTCTGCCCATGCCTGGATATTGCGAAGCCTGGCCCGGAAACATGAATGCAACTTTGCCCATTTTTATTTTTCCTATATTGCTCTGTCTTGTGCGGTCAAGCGCGAAGCCCGGGGCGGTCTGGGTGTACCGCTGCGGCTGAAAGCTCCTGCTCAATCTTGTCGTTGATCTGCGCGCGGGCGAGACCGGCCGCGACGCGGATGGCATTTTTGATGGCGTTGGCGTTGGAGCGGCCGTGAGCGATGACACATACGCCGCGCACGCCCAGCAGCGGCGCGCCGCCATATTCGGTGTAGTCGATGGTTTTTTTCAGGCCTTTCAAGGCGCCGCGCGAGAAAAGGAAGCCCACCTGGGAGGCCAGGGAGCTTTGAATGGATTTTTTGAGAAGGCCAAAAATTTCGAGCGCCAAGCCTTCGCAAATTTTCAGGGCGATATTTCCGACGAAGCCGTCACAGACGATGACGTCGACCACTCCGGAAAAAAGATCGCCGCCTTCGACGTTGCCGACGAAGTGGACGGGACTTTTCTTGAGGCGAGTATAGACTTCGCGGGTTAATTCGTTGCCTTTGATTTCTTCTTCGCCGACGGACAGCAGGCCGACGCGCGGGCGGCGGTTTCCAAAGGTGGCGCGGTAATAATTTTCGCCCATGACGGCGAATTGGACGAGATGCTCGGGCTTGGAATCGACGTTGGCGCCGACATCGAGCAAGACGGAGATGCCGCCTTTAGCATTGGGAAAAGGCGCGGCGAGAGCGACGCGGTCGACAGATTCGAGGGTGCCGAGCAGAAAGCGCGCGACGGTCATGACCGCGCCAGTGTTTCCGGCGCTGACCAGGCTGTCGGCTTTGGCTTCACGGACGAGGCGCGCCGCGACGTGCACGGAGCTGTCTTTTTTTCTGCGGAAGGCCTGCGCGGGATGATCTTCCATGGTGATGACTTCGCTGGCGGCGACTATCTCGATGGGCAAACCGCCGATGTCGTGCTTGGCGAGCTCGGAGCGCAAGGGACTGGCGTGACCGACCAGCATGATGCGCACTCCGTACTCGCGTGCGGCTAGCACACTGCCCTCCACCTCGGGCCGGGGCGCGTGATCTCCGCCCATGGCGTCAACAGCAATCGTGATCATTGGATTTTCGTCCGCAGGTTACAGGAAATGCGATTTACGCCGGCTCTTGGGCGGCTTTTCCCTTGTAGTGGCCACAGTGGGGGCAGACCTGGTGCGGTTGCTTCATTTCGTGGCAATTCGGACATTTGCCGAGCGCCGGCTTGGTCAGGAAGTCATGAGCCCGCCGGGTGCTGGTGCGTCGCTTGGAATGCCGTCGTTTCGGGTTAGGCATAGCACTGCTCCTTATTCCGCGCGCTGGCGGAGATATGATCGGGCTGCTGCCCGGAATTTATTGTTTTTTCAGCCAGTCCTGCTTGAGGCGCGCGAGCGGGGCCAGACGTGGGTCCGTCGCGTGAGTCTCACACCGGCACTCTTCATGGTTCAGGTTGGCGCCACAATTGGGGCACAAACCGCGGCAGTCGCTCTGGCAGATGACTTTTAGGGGCAGGGCCAGAAGCACCTGCTCTTTGACTACATCGGCCAGGAAGAGTCCTTCGCCCTGGAAAAAACCAATTTCGGTATCGTCGTCCTTGAGCCGGTCTTCCTTGGGTTTTTCGTCTTTTGGCAAAGGAGCGTAGAAAAGATCGAAGGAACGGTTCACTTCTTCGACTACGGGCTCGAGGCACCGCGCGCATTGCAGCTCGATCTTGGTGTCCAGTTGGCCTTCAATGCGAATCTGGCCTTCGAGGAGCTCGGCGGTGGCGGTTACTTCGAGGGGATCGAGTTGCTTGATCTCCGAGGAATGGAAATCGACACTACCAGGCGCGTAGGTTTTGCGTATCCGCAGCTTGCGTACGGCAAGCTCCTTGACGTCAAGGAACATGTCTTCAGCGCCTCCGCGCGCGTGTTCATGCTTTATCATTATTGATTCGCGGGGTGAGCAAGTCAAGGAAACCGGAGGGTTTTTGGCGGCGCGATGCCGACTAATATTGGAACCCGTTGGCCGGATTGAGGTTGCGGGGACCCCGGGAGCGGCCTTCTGACATCCTGATTGAAACCTTCGAAAAAAAGATAGCTGTGGCATTGGACGGTGTAGTGGCGAAAAATGATGTGGATGTTGCGTGACTGATAACCTATGAGCGATTTACTGGCAGCGCGGTCGCAGATGGCGATGTCGCTGATGTTCCACATTGTGTTTGCGGTGGCGGGGATGGCTATGCCGCTGATGATGGTGATCGCGGAGTGGCGGTGGCTGGGCAGCGGCGATGAGACTTATCTGGTGCTGGCGAAGAAGTGGGCTCAGGGCACGGCGATTTTGTTTGCGGCGGGAGCGGTTTCGGGGACGGTGCTTTCGTTTGAACTGGGGCTGCTGTGGCCGAAGTTTATGCAGTTTGCCGGAGCGATTATTGGAATGCCATTTTCCCTGGAGGGTTTTGCGTTTTTCGCGGAAGCGATATTTCTGGGAGTGTATTTTTACGGGTGGGACAAGGTTTCGCCGCGGATTCACCTATTAGCCGGAGTGGTGGTGGCGGTTTCGGGATTGCTTTCGGGGATTTTTGTGGTGATCGCCAATGCGTGGATGAATGCGCCGGCGGGTTTTCAAATGCAAAACGGAGTGGCGATCCACGTGGATCCTATAGCGGCGATGTTGAATCCGGGGACGCTGGGGCAAACGACGCATATGGCGATTGCGGCGTACGCGTCGGTGGGGTTTGCGGTGTGCGGCATACATGCATTTTTGTTGTTGCGGCGACCGGGGAATTTGTTTCATCTGCATGCGTTGAAGATCGCGCTGTGGGTAGGAGGAATTGCCGCGGTGCTGCAACCGTTCAGCGGGGACATGCTGGCGCGCATGGTGGCCAAGAATCAGCCTGCGAAGCTGGCGGCGTTTGAAGGGCAATTTAAGACGGAGGCGCATGCGCCGCTGCGGATCGGAGGATTGGCCAGCGAGCGCGACAAGTCGACTCATTACGCGCTGGAGATTCCTGGGGGATTGAGTTGGATGATTTATGGATCAACCGACGCGACGGTTACCGGACTGGATCGCTTTCCGGAACAGGATTGGCCTGCTGTGCCCATCGTGCATATGTCATTTCAGGTGATGGTGGGGAGCGGATTCGCGATGATGGCGGTGGCGCTGGCGGGGTTGTGGTTTGGCAGGAAGCCGAGTGAGTTGGCGAAACGGCGGTGGATGCTGAAATTGCTGGTGGCGGCGAGCCCGTTGGGATTTCTGGCGCTGGAAGCGGGCTGGATCGTGACGGAAGTCGGGAGGCAGCCGTGGATTGTTTACAACGTGCTGCGGACGAGTGAGGCGGTGACGCCGATGCATGGAATGATTGTGCCGTTCGCGAGTTTTACGGCGCTGTATGTATTTCTGGGGATAGTGGTGGCGGTTTTGCTGATACGGCAGATGCGACAGAGTGTGTGATTTTACCGAGGCCATGCTAACGAGCGGCGCAGCGCGTGAGTTGGAAAAAGAAGGGCGGAGGTAAACGAAAGACTAATGTCGCTGGAATTTTTGCTGGGCGGAACGATTTTGATCTCGCTGTTGTTCTACGCCGTTTTGGGCGGAGCGGATTACGGCGGCGGGGTGTGGGACTTGCTGGCTTCCGGCAAGTCCGTCAAGACGCAAAGAAAAATAATCTCCGAAGCGATGGGTCCGGTTTGGGAAGCAAACCACGTGTGGCTGATTTTGGTGGTGGTGGCGCTGTTCACGGCATTTCCGGCGGCGTTCGCGCGGTTGTCGCTCGTGTTTCATATTCCGTTGACGGTGGCGCTGTTTGGAATTGTGTTGCGCGGATGCGCATTTACATTCCGGCATTATCACGGCCATGGCGATGGTCATGCCGCCGATGAAATGGAATGGCGCTGGGGGCGAGTATTTGCGGTGGCCAGCTTGATCACTCCGCTGGTGCTGGGAGTGGTGGTGGGAGGGATTTACTCTGGCCGGGCGACTAGCGATGTGGGATTTGTATACGGCTGGTTCGGCGCGTTTCCGGTTTCGGTCGGAATTTTTGTGCTGTGTCTTTTCGCATATGTGGCGGCGACGTATCTGACTATCGAAAGCGACGGTCATCCTGAGGCGCAGGAAGCGTTTCGACGCAGGGCTTTGTGGTCGGGCGCGGCTACTATGGTGGCGGGTGGAGTGGTTTTGTTAGCGGGCGAGACCTCCGGAATTTCAAATGGGCGGACGGGTGTTTCGGTCTGGGCGGTGCGGGGAGTGACGCTGGTGGTGGCGCTGGCGGGATTGCTGCAGGTCAAAAAGCGCCACTTTCAAGCTTCGCGAGTACTGGCGGTGCTGGAAGTTGCCTTGATTTTTGCGGGTTGGGGCGCCGCGCAGTATCCGTATCTCATACCGCCAGACATATCGATTTATTCGGCTGCGGCGCCGGTGGGAACACTTCGGGCGCTGACTGTGGCGCTGGCAGCCGGTGCTGTGGTGTTGTTTCCGAGCTTTTATTACCTGTTTTATGTGTTCAAACGGGAACCGGTAAGCCAGTCGAAGCACTATGGCCGCTGAGGGGCGTTTACTGGAGACGTAACCAAATCACCAAAGGTGTTACAGGGCCTTGTTTCAGAAGGCGGAACCTCGCCTAGAATAGAATACCCAGCAACCTAGTGGTGGTGTCACGATGACCGAAGCCTGGAAGACTTGGGAAGGTCAGGTGGTGGATGGGTTCCTGCTGCGCCAGTACCTGGGCGGCTCGGACCATAGCGCCGTTTATCTCACAGAGTTAAAGAATTCGGGCGCGCAGAACGCGGCCATCAAATTCATTCCCGCCGATGCAGCAGCGGATGCGCAAATGGCGAGATGGCAAGTGGCCGGTCAACTGCTGCATCCCAATTTGTTGCAGCTCATCCGCATGGGCCGCTGCCAAATCGCGAATACAAATCTTCTGTATGTAGTGATGGAATACGTGGAAGAGGATCTGTCGCAAATCCTGCCGCAGCGCGCGCTGGATGCGACTGAAACGCGGCAGATACTGGAATCGGCGTTGCAGGCGCTGGGATACCTGCACGGGCAGGGACTGGCACACACGCGAATCAAGCCGTCGAATATCCTGGCGACGGGCGACCAACTGAAAATTTCAAGCGACACGCTTTGCGAGATCGGCAGCGCACCGCTGGCCATGCCGCGGGCGTCAATCTACGCCGCGCCGGAATCGGCGGCGGCTCCGATCGCAGCGGCGGCCGATGTGTGGTCGCTGGGCGTGACCATGGTGGAAGCGTTGACGCAGCGCATACCGGTGATACGCAGCCAGACGCGCACGGAGCTGCCGGTGCCAGAGACGATACCCCCGCCGTTCCTGGAGATTGCGCGGCGAAGTGTGCAACTGGACCCGTCGCGGAGGGCAACCCTGGCGGAAATATCGGAGCTGTTAAATCCGGGAAAGACGGGAAAGCGCGATCCGCTGCTGGTGCCGCAGTCTACCGAAGTAGTGGTTCCAGAGACGGTGAAAAAGAGTTTGGCGGCGCAGCATCCTTCGTTGTTGCCGAGGACGCTGATTCCGACGGCGGTGGGTACCGTGCCGGCGAAAACGCCGGTGCAAGAGGCCAGCCCGAAAAAAAGGTGGCTGATGATGCCGATCGTGGTAGTGATCATCGCGATCGCCGCGATACTGGCGGCGCCGCGAATTCTAAACCGGTATTCACAGCTGCAGCCGCAAGCGGCTACCGTGCAGCCGTCCATCACGCCGGCATCGGAAACGCTGGCTCCTCCAACGTTTGCGGTGAAACCGGGAGGAGCGAAGCGCGACGAGAGCCCTGTGCGCAGCGAGACCCTGGCCGCGCCGAAAGAACCGGCGACGAAAAAGGCAGCGAAGCCAGCGGTGGGCTCCCACGTGCGCGGGGCCGTGATTTACCAGGTGGTGCCCGACGTATCAGAGCAGGCGCGGCAAACGATACTGGGAACGGTGCGGGTGAGGGTGAAAGCGCGTGTGGATGAGAATGGCAACGTGAGTGGAGCGGAATTGGATAGCGGCTCCAGCGGATATTTCGGGAATCAGGCGCTGCAGGTGGTGCGCAGGTGGACATTCAAGCCGCCGCAAGTGGACGGGCAGAATGCGGCCAGCGAATGGATGTTGCGATTTGAATTTTCGCCCACGGCGACAAAAGTATTTCCCACACAAACGAATCCGTAGAGAACCGCGACCGCAATTCTACCGAACGCGGCGATTCCGATTATTCCATCGTCAATACCACACGAAATTCGGCTTTGCCGCTCATCATGCGGGCGTAGCCTTCGGCGGCCTTCGCTAGAGGATATTTTTCGATCATGGGGCGCACGCCGGTGAGCTCTGAAAAACGCAGGGTATCTTCTGAATCGGTGGGGATGCCCGAAGCCCAGCCCTGAATGTTGCGGCGGTTGGTGATGAGTTGAATGGGCGAAACTTCGATGGGGTCCATGGTGGCGCCTACAACGACGAGAGTGCCCTTGGGACCCAGTCCGTCGACAAGTTCCGACATGGCTTTGGAGCTTGGCGCGGTGGCCAGGATGACGCGGGCGCCGCCCATTTTTTTCAGCTCCTGCGCGGCGTTGACGGCCTGGCTGTCGATGTAGTCAGATGCGCCTAATTTTTTGGCGCGGGCGGCATTTTCCGGGCCGCGACCGATAGCCACGGTGCGGTATCCGAATTTTGCGGCGTACTGAATTCCCAGATGGCCGAGGCCTCCGATTCCCTGCACCGCTACGAGATCGGACGGCAGCGCACCGCTGTGGCGCAAGGCGTTGAAGGTGGTGACTCCGGCGCAGAGTAAGGGCGCGGCCTCCGCGACATCGAGAGATTCAGGCATGGAGGCCAGAGCTTGAATGGGGACAATTACATATTCGGCGTAACCGCCGTCATAGCTGATGCCCGGAATCTGCAACTTTTCGCAATTTCCAAAGTCACCGCGCCGGCAGGAAATACAAACGCCGTCCTGGCCGCCGTGCCAGCCAACGCCGACGCGCTGGCCTTTTTTCCAGACTGAGACGCTGGCGCCCAGCTCATCGATGACGCCGGCGATTTCGTGGCCCGGGACGCGCGGGTAGGTGATGCCGGGCCAATGGCCTTCTTTGGTGAGGACATCGCTGTGGCAGATGCCGCAGGCTTGCACCTTGATCCGAACATGCCCGGCTGGAGGATTAGGAATTTCTCGCTCGACCAATTCAAACTCGGCACCGGGAGCGCTGATCTGGGCGACTCTCATTTTCGACATAACGGAACTCCTTCAATTGAAATAAATTTCGAGAGAAAGCTGTTGGATGCAGGCGGCAACGAGGTCGTTAGAGGTTATTGAGCGACGCCGCTAACACTTGTGTGAGGTGCATGATTTCGCGTCCCGGCGCAGTGCATGGTGGCAGGCTTTGGATTAAGATGAATGCCCTAGCGCCATGATGCTGCGCGGCCAATCGTTCGGCGGCCAAAGAGCTCGGCGCAAGCTTTTCCTCGACCGGTGCAAGGAGCCGCTTTGCGCACGACGCTGAAGATTGTCCTGCCGTTAATCATCAGCGTAGCCGTGGTTTCCCTGCTTTTTGCCGCTTACCAGGTGCGTACGGACCGGCGCATCTTGCGCAACGATCTATCCCGCCGCGCGGAAATACTGGGCGAAAGCCTGCAGGACAACGTCGAGCCGATGCTGGACCGGGCGGGCGACAGGAACCTGCAACGGCTGGTGGATCGCTTCGGACAGCGGGAACATTTAAAGGGCGTGGCGGTGTACGGCGTCGACGGGAAGGTGCTGGCGATTACTCCTGGGCTTCCGCCGGTGTTCATGGCGCGTCCGGCCAGCGCTATGCATGCGGCACAAAAAGATTCCGGTTTCGGAGAGTTCATCAAGGTCGAACATGTGCCGATGCATGTTTACGCGCTGCCTCTGCATAGCAATGGCAAACCGGCGGGTGTGCTGGCGCTATTTCACGACACCACCTACATCGAGGCGCAAGTTTCGCACACGCTACGCGACGCGCTGCTGAATGCCCTGATTCAAACGCTGCTGATTACGCTGTTAGCAATGATCCTGGTGCGCTGGACATTCACCAATCCATTGACGCGGACGGCCAAGTGGCTGCGCACCATGCGAACCGGACATTCGCACACGCCGCCGACACTGCCGGAGGGGGAAATATTCGATCAGCTGCACCATGAAGTGACGCACCTGGCGCGGGATCTGAATGCGGCGCGGGCTTCGGCGGAAAAAGAGGCGCGGCTGCGGGACACGAATGCTTCGCAGTGGACCTCGGAGCGGCTGCGAGTGAGCCTGCGAAATAAGCTGAAAGATCAGCCGCTGTTTGTGGTGTCTAACCGCGAACCATACATGCATGTGGTGAATGAGAACAAATCGGTAAGCGTGATTGTTCCAGCGAGCGGACTGGTGACGGCGTTGGAGCCGGTGCTGCTGGCGTGCGACGGAACATGGATCGCGCACGGTTCGGGAAGCGGGGATCGCGCAGTGGTGGACGGGCACAATCGGTTGCGCGTGCCGCCAGACCGCCCAAGTTATACGCTGCGGCGGGTGTGGCTGACGGCGGAAGAAGACAAGGGATATTACCAGGGCTTCGCAAATGAAGGGCTCTGGCCGTTGTGCCACATCGCGCATACGCGGCCGATATTTCGTCCCGAAGATTGGCTGCATTACCAGCAGGTGAACCGGCATTTTGCCAACGCGGTGCTGGATGAAATGGAAGGGACGGAATCGCCGATTCTGCTGGCGCAGGATTATCACTTTGCGCTGCTACCGCGGATGGTGAAGGAAGCGCGGCCGGATGCGCGGGTGGCGATTTTCTGGCATATCCCGTGGCCGAATCCGGAAGTGTTTGGAATTTGCCCGTGGCAGCGGGAATTAATTGATGGATTGCTGGGAGCGGACCTGATCGGATTTCACACCCAGTCGCACTGCAATAATTTTCTTTCGACGGTGGATCGCGCGGTGGAAGCGCTGACGGAATGGGATCGCTTTGCGGTGAACCGGCAAGGGCACGTTACGCGGGTGAGGCCGTATCCCATCAGCGTGGCGTTTCCGGAACGGACGCGGGTGATCAATGATTCGCGGAGCGCCGGGGCAGAGCGCGCGGCGATCTTAGCGGAACTGGGCGTAGAAGCGAGTTTGCTTGGCGTGGGCGTCGACCGCGTGGATTACACCAAGGGAATCATCGAGCGGTTTCGGGGGATCGAGCGTTTCCTGGAATTGAATCCCACGTATCAGCGGAGATTTACATTCGTGCAGATCGGCGCGCCGAGCCGCACGGACATCGCGCGCTACCGGGAATTTCTAGACCAGGTGAGCGCCGAAGCGGAACGCATCAATGTGCGGTTCCAGGCGGGGCGGTGGAAACCGATCGTGCTGTTGAGCAAACATCATTCGCACGAGGAAATCGACCGCTACTATCGCGCGGCTTCGGTTTGCCTGGTAACTTCGCTGCACGACGGAATGAACCTGGTGGCCAAGGAATTTGTGGCGGCACGCGATGACGGGCACGGCGTGCTGATTTTGAGCACGTTTGCGGGAGCCTCGCTGGAACTTGGCGATGCGTTGCTGGTGAATCCTTACGATGTGCAGCAGCTTGCGGATGCCATTCACCGCGCGCTGGACATGCCCGAGGAACAGGAAACTTCGCGAATGCATCACATGCGGGTGCACGTGCGCGAACATAATGTGTATCGCTGGGCGGCGAATTTATTGTCCGACTTGACGGAGATCCGCATCGACCCGCCGGAGCGAGCGGAAGTGAATGGGGAAGAGGATGCCGCGAAGCGTTCGCAATATTTGACGTAGAGTGGCGAAGTGTCCGGCATCGAACACAGTGTTGGCTACCATTTTTGGTAGCCATTTTGTCGCCCTCGAAAGTTACAAATTCACACGGTTCTACAGGCAATTCCGTATAAGAACCCCGGATTAAATGCAGAGTTGCATAGTTTTTTTATATTTTTTTTCCAGTTCGGCTGGATTACTTCGCAGCATCTACAACCCTCATCAAATCGTGCTCATCAAAATGTTCTGAGCAAATGGTAATTCGCTCGGGTGTGGTGATGTTTTTAATCTATGGGACCGTTAGGAGACTGGTATGAAGCGTATTGCATTTTTATTGCTATTTATGGGCGGGTGGCTGGTTCCCGGAGCGTTCGCACAGGATAATGAACACGTGCAGGTGGGCGTATTCGCGGACTACTTCCGTCTTTCGGCAACGGACAGCGACCTGCTGGGTGTGGGTGGACGCGCATCGTTTGTGGCTTACAAGCGTTTAAAACTCGAAGGTGAGATGGCTTACGATTTCAGCCGGGCATTCACCGAAGGGTTTATTGACAATTCGAACGGCAACGTAATTATTCAGCGCACCGATTTGCGCGTACTGCATGGACTCTTCGGGCCGCGCATCAATCTGGGGTCGCACCGCATTCAGCCGTTCGTGACGGCGAAAGGCGGATTCATAAATTTCCGTCTGGACGATGCTCCCGCGACGTTTGGAACCTTCACCAGTTCGGTTTCCGGGCTTCGCCGGAACGATTTGATTGGGAGTTTTTATCCTGGAGGCGGGCTGGAGGGACATGTCGGACCGGTGGGATTGCGATTTGATATCGGCGACGAAATGTATTTCGACCATGGAACGCATCACAATTTGCGCATGACGTTTGGGCCGGTGATTCGGTTCTAACGGCGTTGCAACTGTAACGGTAAAGGGTGAAGGCTTGGGCTTTCACCCTTTTTTATTGGGCTCTAGGCTTGCGCAGTAAATGGCGTGTTACTATTTGCGGGCCCGGTTGAAGGAGAGCTTCGATGAAATGGACGCCAGGCGGGGACAGTCCAGATGTTGAAGACCGGCGCGATGAGAGCGGCGGTGGGGGCGGCGGATTTCAATTTGGCGGGATGCACATCGGGATAGGCGGCGCGATTATCCTGCTGATCCTGAGCTTTGTGTTCAAGACGAATTTCTTCTCGCTGCTGAACGGCGGAGGTGGTTCCGCTGAGCCCGCGCCTTCGGCAACCAGCGATCCGAACAGGCCACACGGTACTTCGGCGCGAGATCAAGCAGAAAAGCCGTTGGTGCAGTTTGTTTCCTTCGTGCTGGACGACACGCAGAAGACCTGGACGACTGTTTTGCCGCAGCAGACCAATAAATCGTACCGTCATGCCAAACTGGTGTTGTTCCGGGACGCCATTCAATCGGGGTGCGGCGGCGCGGAAGCCGCGACCGGGCCGTTTTATTGCCCGCGGGATGAAAAAGTTTATATCGACCTGGGATTCTACGACGAATTAAAACGACGATTCGGCGCGCCCGGAGAATTTGCGCAGGCGTATGTGCTGGCGCATGAAATCGGCCACCACGTGCAGAAGATTTTGGGAATCGAAGCGCAGGAACAACAAATGGTGGAGGAAAATCCGCGGTTGAAAAATCCGCTGTCGGTGAAACTGGAACTGCAAGCGGATTGCTTTGCGGGCATCTGGGCGCAGAATACGCAGCAGCGCGGATTACTGGAGCAAGGCGACATTGATTCGGCTCTGGGAGCGGCCGCAGCGGTGGGGGACGATCGATTGCAGAAACAATCGACCGGGCATGTGAGCCCGGACTCGTTTACGCATGGGACGTCGGAGCAGCGGATGTCGTGGTTCCGCAAGGGCTTCGACAGCGGGTCGATCTCGGCGTGCAACACGTTTGGACAATAGCCAGCTTCCTGGCGCACTGAAGCCTATTAGTGGTTAGCGCGGTAATGTCGCGCCTGAAGCCCGCCACGGCGGGTAAACCGCGATCCACAAACCGGGTTTCTGCCGAAAGTAATGACGCTCTACGAATCTGCGGGGCGGAATTGTTCCTGATGCTGGCGTAGCAGGAATTGATCGGTCATGCCGGCGATGTAGTCGCAGACGACGATGGCGCGAGGCGAATGCGTTGCCGCTTCTTCATAGGAAGCGGGCATGGATCCCGTCGTCAAATCATAAAACTTGAATAGTTGGTCGAGGCTGCGCACGGAGCGATCACGATCTTCGGTTATCGCCGGATGGGTATAGATGCGGGCAACCAGGAAGCGTTTTAGATCCGCGACCACCTTGGTGGCGTCGCTGCTGAATCCTGCTAGTCGTTTCGGGGCGCGGCGAATATCGTCGACCGAGGAGGCGCCTGACTGAAGAACCCGCGCTTGGGTGGATTCGATGAGGTCGGTGGCGAGATAGTCGAGAACACGTTTCAGTGCTTCATTGAATTTCAATTTGTCGCGCGCGCCGGGATGGGCTTTTTCGACATCGGCGAGTGTCCTGCCAAAGAATTCAACGTCACTACTCAGCGCTTGAACGTCGAGAAGGCCGGCTTCGAGTGCGTCATCCAGATCGGCGGTGTCGTAGGCGATTTCGTCGACGCAATCAATGAGTTGGGCTTCTAGCGGAGGGCGCAGATCGAGAAGATATTCGGCGAGCTCGGGAAAATCCTGCGGGCGGTAATCGCGGGAGTGCTTAACGATGCCTTCGCGAACTTCAAAGGTGAGGTTGAGGCCGGGAAAATCCATGTAGCGCTGCTCGAAATGCTCGACGATGCGCAGGGCGTGGAGATTGTGATTGAAGCCGCCGCCGTGAGCGCGCATCAATTCGTTTAATTGGCGCTCTCCGGCGTGGCCGAAGGGCGGATGGCCGATGTCGTGGACCAAGGCGAGGGCTTCGGCGAGAGCGGCGTTGAGGCCGAGGGCGGTGGCGACGGTGCGGGCAATCTGCGCGACTTCGATGGTGTGGGTGAGGCGATTGCGAAAATGATCGGAAAATCGCGTGGTGAAAACCTGGGTCTTGGCTTCCAGGCGGCGGAAGGCGCGGGCGTGGACGATGCGATCGCGATCACGGACGTACTCGCTGCGGTAAGGATGCGGCGCCTGGGGATAGCGGCGTCCGCGGGAATTTTCTTCGTTCATAGCCCAAGGAGAGGTGGATGGGTTTTCGATGGGGCGTTCGGGCGGGCGGGTCATGCAATGAGTCCGTTGCGCAGCGGTCAGGACGGTGAGAGTCGCGCGCTCAAGTTCTGAAGCTCAGGAATGAGGAGAAAGCGTGGCCAAGCCGCGATCGGCTTCCTCGGAAATGGTGGTATCGGGAAATTCTTTTTTGATCTGCTGATAAATGGTGGCGGCTTCCTGGGGCTTGGTTTGGCGCAATATGCCGGCAAGTTCGAGCAAAACCAGTGGCCGAGATACGAAGATCGAATTCTTGTCGGCGAGAGCGCGAAGAATTTTCGTGGCGTCGTCGACCTTGCCGGTGCGGGAATAAATCAGCGCGGTCTGATATTGAGCCATGTCGGCCAGTTCTTTGTCGCCGCTGGCGGTGATTTTTTTCAATTCTTCGAGAGCCTGATTCTGCTGATCCAGATCTTCGAGACACAAAGCGTGGTAGTAGCGCGCCAGCTTGCCGGGGCTGGTGCCCGGGTATTTGTCGGCAACTTCCGCGAATTTTAGAGAGGCAGCCTGGGAGCGGGAGGCTTCATCGGGAAAGGAAGGCTCGGTGGGATCGACCGGCTCGCCGGGGAGGGGCGCGCCGACGCGAGCGCCGTAAATTTTTTGAGCGCCGTCGAAGGCCGCGGAGGCTTCGACGGTTTTGCGATCATGGTAGATGCGCCAGCCACCATAGACGGCGG
>JBBRZT010000022.1:0-22739 GCA_038236395.1 Candidatus Acidiferrales bacterium | reverse complement strand
TACGATTGCGCCGGTACCCGCATCCACCGCGACCACCTGCGAGCCGAACACTCCGGTGACGCCCGGCGGCGACAGCGGCAATGACAATGGATTGGCATTCACAATGCGCCCGCGAATTGAGCCGGTACGCACCACATCCCCAGTATCCGGATACAAAACGCGCAACCCAGTGCGGTCGTCTTCTCCTAACGGCGCATCCGGCTGGCCCACCGTCGGGCGCGCGCCGCTGAACGTTCCCGGCGTCGGCGCAAACGGAAACATGATCGCGCTCCATACCGCCGAGTGGCTGAACCCCAGCGTATGCCCCAGCTCGTGGGTCATCAGCGATTCCAGATCATAGGCCGCGGGCGTCGTGGCCAGCGCCGCAGGCGTCGCATAAGTGGTGTGCGGATCGCTCGGGTTGAAATAAACATCCGCGTCGAGAATTTCTCCAATTTCCGTCGAAGGCGCCCCGCTTCCCAACTGCACCCCGATGCGATCCGCGGTAATCACTCGGCTGAACGCCAGCACTCCAGGCGTGAACGCCAAATCTGCCTGACCGAAGCAAATGGAGTTGACGCCGTCCGATCCGCAGGCGTTTTGCACCGCCGTCGTTGTCACCGTCGCCGGAATCGATTGCAGTGTCGTGCCGCTCACGCCCGACCAGACGGCGATCGATTGCGTGATGACTTGTCCGATCTCGGCAAGCCGCTCAACGGGAGTTTGATCCTGCGTAATGACGGTCAGCGGGTCGGTGCCCAGCGCAGTGCTCCATTGCATAGTCCGCGCGGCTGCCACCGCACGAATGTGCGAGCGTACCGGGCACGCCGACCCTCCCGAAATGTTCGCCGTTTGCCGCACATCCGGCACAATTTCATTAAACGCATACCCGCTCGCCGCTGTAGCGCCCCAAGTCACATAAAGCGCCGCCATCATCATCGCCGCAACGCGCTTCCATTCCTGCTTCATCGTCATCTCCAAGAGATCACCTGCCGTTCACTCCAGAAAAAAATCCTTCGCTGCATCGCCCGTGCGCAATCGCGCCAGGACACACCTCGCCGCAGGCACGGCGCGCATCTCAACGCCGCCGCGCTTATCCCGCCTCGCCCCGCAACGTTTCTCTAGGGTTCCTTCGTCGCGCGGCGCCCCAGAGCCTGCCGCAATTTCTTCCGAAACGCCGGCACCGCCATCCCTCTGATTCCCTCGCTGTGGAATTGACGGCTGTGCCGGTCGAAATTCGCCGAAGCCGAATCCTGCGTCACGCTTTCTGCCCCGCTTCGCGCGTCATGCGCGATGCGAAATGTTCCCTGCGACCATCCCAGCACGCGATAAGGCTCTCCCGGCTTCCCCCACAGAAATAAGTAAACTTCTTCTCCAACGCGAAACGCCGGCACTCCATCCACGCGCGAATAAAAACTTCCAGCCCGTCCACCCAGCATCCGCACGGAGACCGTGCCGCCCAGCGCTCCCTTGTCACGCTCCACCACCTCAAATTGCGTTTCCGTCCAGATTTCGCCTCCCTCCCAACGGCTTTCGGAACTGATGCAACGCAATCGCGCTACCGCCGCCGCTTGCTGCGCCAGGTCATCAAAGTTAAGCGGCGTCAGCGTTGTGGCATTGGCCGCCACGGCCGCCAGCACGACCCCCGCCACCAAAATAATCCACAGAAAACGCCTGCGTTGTACGTAGCTCATCTCAGACCACCCACTCCGATCTCAATTCACCCATAGCGTTCCGCTGGCTGCGGTCTTGTCCAGATTTGTGTTCTGAATGAAAAGCGTGCGCACCGACGGCGCGGCCGTCGCCGGCAACTGCAGCGTCAGGCGAATAATTCCTAGCCCCAGCGGCTGCTTGGAAATCACCACGATATCGCCGGGGCCGGTCACCGTGTACGTCATGCTGGCGTCCAGCCCGCTCTGCGCAAAAATGCAAACGTCCGCGGTGGCCACGCCGCTGGTCGGACGAGTCAGCACGACCGGATTTCCGCCCAGCGTGCAGGAATTATTCGCAACCGAAAATGCTCCCAGTGCGGCCACGTCCAGATCCACGTTGTTGCCGGGCACCGATACACCCGCGGTGGTCGGCTCAACCACCACGATGTCTCTTCCGGTAGCGCCGGGCAGCCCGGCCGTCAAAACAATCGCGTCATCCGAAATATTCGGCGCCGCGACGATCAGCGGCGCCGCGTTTGATTTGCCGCCATCCGGATTTTGTATCTGCACGTTCACGCTTCCGGCCAGCGCTACATCCGCAGCGGTAACGGGAGCGATGCATTCGCCCGCGGTGCTACACGTCGTGGTGCGCGCCGTTCCGCCGATCAGCAGCACAGAGCCAGGTCCGGGCGCGGAGGCCGCAAACCCGCTTCCAATCACTTTCAAGGTGAAGCCGGCTGCTGCTCCGGCATACACACTGGCCGGATGCAGCGTGACAATGTTCGCGCCCGTCGAAATCGTGACGTTGGCGCTGCCCGATTGCGACGGATCCTCCGAACTGATGGCGACCACCTGTAACGCATCGGGATTGGGGGCCGCGCTTGGCGCGCTGTAAAATCCGCCGGGCGTAATCGCTCCGCAGATTCCCGCTCCTGAGCATCCCGCTCCCTGGACTTGCCACACCACGTTCTGATTATCCGTGCCCAGCACCATCGCGGTGAACGCTTGCACGCCAAGTGGCGCTAGCACCGCGCTTCCCGGCAAAACGGAAATCAACACGTGATTGATGATGGTGATTTGCGCCGCCGCGCTCTTGGTCATATCCGCCGCGCTCACTACCTGCACAATCACCGGATTGGGCGACGGCAGCGACGCCGGCGCGAGGTAATCCACCTGCAAAGCACTCCCACTCGTAACTGACTGGCACGGACCGGAACCCACCGCACAGATGAATCCAGCCGCAGCATTTCCTCCCGCGACGCCATTCACGTTCCACGTCACGTTGCTGTTCTGCGTCCCACTCACCTGCGCGGTCAGCGTCAGCCGGTGATTAATCGCGCGAGTCGCGGTTGTAGGCGAAACCGTAAGGCTGACGCCCCCGCCTGTCGTGCCACCCTGAATCGTAAATACCCGTTGCACTGCCTTCGACGGATCGGCCAAAGGCGTCACCACCACGGTGAGCGAGTCGGGAACCGGAGCCGCCGCCGGCGCGGTGTAGGTGGCTGACGTGGCCGTGGCATTTCCTCCAGCGGATTGCGTCGTGACCACCACCAGCGTTCCGCACGTAGCTCCGCTGCAGCCGCTGCCGGACAGACTCCACGCCAGCGTCGTGCTGGGATTTGATCCCGCCACCGGCGTCAGCGTGGCCACAAATGTCGCAGTTGCCCTTGCCGGCACACTCGCGGGCAGAACAAGCTGCAGCACGAAATTGCTGGTGATGGTGATTACGACGGAAGCCTGCCTGGCTGGATCGGCCGCGCTTCGCGCCGTCAACGTAAGGGTCGGCGGCGCCGGCGGCAGGATTTGCGGCGCGGTATAATTCCCCGCCGCATCCACAGAGCCGCATAACAGTGGGCACGAAGCCCCTGACACGGTCCACAACACAGTCGGATCGGGATGAGCGGCGCTCGTAACATTGGCCTGAAACGCACGCGTCGCGCCAAGCTCAACCGTCACTCCGCCAGTCCCGCCGGATGGCAACGTGATCGCGATGTCACTCTGGATCGTTACTACAGCGGAACCCGACTTCGCCGTGTTGGCGTGGCTCGTTGCGGTCACATGCGCGGTCGCTGGCACCGGCAAGGCCGCCGGTGCGGTATATACACCGGCGCCCGTGATGGTTCCGATGTTCGCAGCGCCTCCCACCGTGCCATTCACGCTCCAGGTAACCGCTGTGTCCGTGGTGTTGTGTACCGTGGCCATAAACGTCTGTTGGTTGCCGAGCAGCACCGCAGCGGTCGCTGGCGTGACTACGACGCTGATGTCATCGCCTGGAGGAGGAGGCGGCGGGGGGCCTGCCGACACATGCGCGCAACCCCAGCCGCACATCACCACAGCGGCAATCAGCGCACACAGGCTCAGTGCGCTCGCCAAGGTGTATCTCGAACCGCTTTGCGGAAAGGGCCGCATGCCCATGACAATGCAGCCGAAGGGCCAGCAAAAAATTAGCCGGATCGTTTGACCTGAAATGATTGGCCGAGCGGCGTGCTGTGGAAGATTAGAGTTCTATAATCAGCAGGTTAGACGCGGAGTGAGCGATGCATCGCGCAACGAGCTGCCACTTTTCCGGCGCGATGTTCGCGCGCCATTCGTCCCCATTTGGAATCGCGCGGCAATCGACTGTTCCAATTCGGGATTCGCCCATCGCGCGTCTTCTTAAATTTCCGCGCCCTTCAACGCAAAAGAGCCTCCAACGCCTCGCCCAGATTCGAATGAATAAATTGATATTTCGCTTGCTCGAGTTTTTGCGGTGTGGCGCGTTCGCTCGCCAGCAGCGCCTCATCCGCCATTTCCCCCATGCCCAACCGCAGCACAAACGCCGGAGCAGCAAAAATCGCAGGCCGATGCATGACCTTCGCCAGCACCGCCGTAAATTCATCGTTGCGCACCGCTTCAGGAGCCACCACGTTCACCGCGCCACTCAAAGCGTCGTCCACCAGCGCGCGTTTCATAATCGCCACCACGTCGTCAAGCGCCACCCAGGACATCCACTGCCGCCCCGATCCCAACTTGCCGCCAAGCCCAAACTTGAGCGGCGCCATCATCTGCGGCAGCGCACCGCCTTCTTTCGCCAGAATAATCCCGAATCGCGTACGCACCACCCGCACACCAAGTGCTTCCGCCCTGATCGCCTCAGCTTCCCATTCCCTGGCAAGCTCCGCCAGAAATCCCCGCCCGACTTCACTTTTTTCCGTCAATACCTTGTCGCCGCGATTGCCGTAGTAGCCCACCGCGGACGCGGAAACCAGCACGCGAGGACGCGGATTCATTTTTGCCATCGCGCTCACCAGACCGCGCGTAATCTCGACCCGGCTCGAGCGCAGCACCGCTTTCCGCTTGTCGGTCCAACGGCCGCTCATGATCGACGCTCCCGCCAGGTTGATAGCCGCGTCCACGCCGCCAATCACTCCGCCGATTTCCCCGTCGCTCGAATTCCACGGCACGTCCACCACGCGTTCCATCGCTTCTCCGGACTTTTCCTTACCCGGCCGCAGCAACCTGTAAATCGTGTGGCCTTCGCCCACCAGTGCCTTCACCAGAGCCGTCCCCACCAGCCCGGTCGCACCGGTCATCAAAATGTTCATCGTCGCCTCAAAATAAATCCGCCCGCGCGCATCACTACCGCCACTGGCCGCTTCCTTGTACGCGGGGTTACAATCGTCACATGCCTTCCGTTTCTCCAACTATCCGCGTCAAGGTCCTCTTCTTTGGCCGCCTGAAAGAAATCGCCGGCCGTGCCGAAGACTCGCTCGACGTACACAGCCACGCGGACATCGAAACTCTCTTCGCCGAATACGCCGCTCGTTATCCCGGCCTTCAGCAGTATCGCTCCTCCCTGGTAGCCTCTTGCAATCGGGAGTTCGCTGCATGGAGCACGCCACTCCACGCCGGCGATGAAGTCGCCTTCCTGCCCCCTGTTAGCGGCGGCTAGCACTCGCTCATGACCGCCTCTTCTCCCGACATCATCCAACTGGTCCGCGAGCCCATAAATCCCGCTACTCTCACCAGTCTCGTGCGCGACGCTTCAGACGGCGCGATTTCCATCTTCGACGGCTTCGTGCGCGATCACTCAAAAAACCGGCGTACTCTCTACCTCGAATACGAAGCCTACGAATCCATGGCCATCGCCAAAATGCAGGAGATCATCGCGCACCTACACGAAAATTTCGCCATTCATCGCGTCGCCATGGTCCACCGCCTGGGCCGCCTGGAAATCGGCGAAACCAGCGTGTTCATCGCGGTAAGCGCGCCGCACCGAGCCGCCGCCTTCGATGCCTGCCGCTACGCCATCGACACCCTCAAACGCACCGTCCCCATCTGGAAGAAAGAGTATTTTGAAGACGGTTCGGTGTGGGCCGACGGAGAATTGCCTCCCGTCCCTTCGGCGACGCGCTCAACGGAATCGGCATCTTAACCACCTGATGTGGACCCGCTTATTTCTTTCTCAAAGACTTGTCGCGCTGGCCATTGTCCTGTTATTTGCAGGCGCCGCCGCAGTTCCGCAAGACAATTCCAATCCCGATCGTCCGCCATGGGCCAAAAAGAAATCCAAGAATAAATCCAAACCGGCCGATCCGCCGCCCGACGGCAAGTCTTATCCCGAGCCGGTAAATAAAAATAACAACGACACCAATTCGAACGCCGCCGATCCTGCCCAGCACGATCGCATTCGCGTCAGCGTCAATCTCGTCAACGTCCTCGTCAGCGTGCTCGACGACAACAATCGCCCCGCGCCCGATCTGCCTGTCGAAGCTTTCCAGCTCTTTGAAGAAGGCGTGAAACAGAAAATCGAAATTTTCGAAACGGAAACCAAGCAGCCGGTCGACATCGTCCTGATGATCGACGCCAGCCTCAGCGCCCACAAGGAAATCACTTTCGAACAGCAAGCCGCCGCGCGCTTCATCGGCAAGGTCCTGCGTCCCGAAGACCACTTGGCAATCTATTCTTTCGATGAAACCGTCACCCAAGTCGCCGGCTTCTCCGGCAACGCCGAGGCTCTGGAACGCGCCGTCCACAACATCCCCTCCGGCGCGGGCACTTCCATTTACGACGCCGTTCTCCTCGGCTCACACGCGCTGGAAAGCCGCCGTGAAGACCGCCGCCGCGTAATCATTCTGGTTACCGACGGCGGAGAAACCACCAGCCGCGCCGATTTCGAGGCCGCGCGCAAAGCCGCCGTTCGCGCCAACACCCTGCTCTACACCATCCTGGTTCGCCCGGTAAAAAACGAAAGCGGCCGCAACACCGCCGGCGAACACGCGCTCGAAACCATCACGGACACCACCGGCGGAGCCATCTTTTCCCCCGACACGCCTCAGGACCTGGACATCATCTTCGACCGCATCGACCGCGAACTGCGCACTCAATATCGCCTGGGCTACTATCCCAATCCCCGCGGCCCCGCCAACACCTACCGCAGCATCGAGGTGAAAGTTCTCGACAACTACAAGGCCCGCCATCGCAAAACATATCTCACCGGCCCGTAATAATTTTCCACGCCACCTAGAAACACGTTGCGGTTCGGTGTTAGCCTCGTAAACGGCTGATGCCAAAAAATTATCTACAAGCTGCAATTGAAATCGCGCGCGAAGCCGGCCAAATCCTGCGCGAAGAGTTTGCGCGTCCGGCGCAAATCTCCTACAAGGGCGATGAAGTCGACCTGGTCACCCAGGCCGACAAGCGCTCGGAAGCCGCCATCGTCGCGCGTATCACGGAATTTTTTCCCGATCATGCCATCGCCGCTGAAGAAGGCACCGGTCACGAAGCCCGCCACGCTTCAGATTACCGCTGGCACGTTGATCCCCTCGACGGCACCACCAATTTCGCGCACGGCTACCCGTGTTTCTGCGTTTCCCTCGCTCTTGCCGAAGAAGCCTGCCTGGTAGCCGCCGTAATCTACAATCCGATCTCCGATGAACTCTTCGCCGCCGCTCGCGGTGAAGGCGCCACCCTCAACGGAAACAAAATTCACGTCTCCAAAATCAAAACGCTCTCCACCAGCCTGCTCTGCACCGGCTTCCCGGTTCACAACCGCAAAGGCAGCCCCAACCTGCGCTACTATGGTGATTTCACCATGCACTCGCATGGAGTCCGCCGCGATGGCTCCGCCGCCCTCGATCTCGCCAGTGTCGCGGTGGGCCGCTTCGAAGGTTTCTGGGAATTCGGCTTGAAAGCCTGGGACACCGCCGCAGGTGTGCTGTTAGTAGAAGAAGCCGGCGGCAAAGTTATTGACTTCGACGGCCAGCCGTATCAGCTCGGCGGCCCGGTCATCCTCGCCACCAACGGCTTCATCCACGAAGAAATGCGCGCTATCGCCGTCGAGATCGCGCAGCAGGACCCGATGCAGCTCGAACGCAGCGAATAATCTTCCGCTCGCACGCCGCCCCAAAACCAAAAGCCAACGCCCCTGTCGACGTTGGCTCCCGGCCGTTCACTCGCTGATGACGCTTGGGTTTTCTACTGATCCGGCCGCAGCAGTTGCGAGAATCCCGTGGTGTTGATGTCCCGGAACATCGGAGTTCGCGGCGGCAGCAAAGCCGGCGTCAAAAAGTTCGTGTCGAAGTCATATTGACGATTCGGCGGGCTGTAAACTCCGCCGCCGCTCCTGAACAATCCAACCGCTTGCCGGTTGTAATACAAGCTCAAGAGCGATCCATGATAGTAAAGTGTCGCTCCCCAATTTTCGATATAGCGCAGGAAGTTGTGCACTCCGCCGTCAGTGCCAAAGTCAAAGCTGCCGTTGGTCGGATACGCAGGTAGCGGAAAGATGCCGCTTTTTCCGGCAATAATTCCCGCTCGATAATAGGTGCTGGTCGCGTTTCTCTGTCCCGAGTTGAAAGGGAACGCGAAGGAGTTCACGTCATCCCACTGGTTCGAAAGCAGTGTCACAGCGTCGGCCGCTACCGAAGCCGCGACGTAGCTATCGTTAAAGCCGCCACCTGCCGAGTTCGAGTTGTAGTCTCCCTGAATGTAAGCGGGATTTTCAGCGGCTATGGTGAGACCGCATACCACGCCTCCGGGGCAAACCGGCCATCCAGGCACTTGAACCTTATTCCCGTTCACCAGCTTTAGCGCCCGCCGGAAAAATAGCGGAGGATTTTCCCGCGCGTCCGTCGAATTGGCCGCAAACGATTCCGGCCATATCGCCGAAATGGCCGGT
This sequence comes from Candidatus Acidiferrales bacterium, assembly GCA_038236395.1. Lineage (GTDB taxonomy): Bacteria > Acidobacteriota > Terriglobia > Acidiferrales > UBA7541 > Acidiferrum. Next base: position 13,949 of record JBBRZT010000022.1, on the reverse strand, counting down.
ACCGGGCAAACCGGATTGTCCAGCAACCCGGTGCCGCGCAGCCCGCTAAATACACCGTATCGGCCATACTGGCCAGCAACACTCAGGGGTAACGCAGCTCCAGCGTCCATGATGTAGGTGGGATCCTGACCATAGGTAAACAGCGTGCCACCTGCGGGAACGTCCAGGTCTTCGCCAGGATCCATAGCGTTATTCGGGCAACCATTCACATTCAGCGGATTGGCGAAATCGCTGAAACCATATTCGCCCGTTTCCCGGCCAGTGGGAGACAGTTGCGGCCACGTCCCAGGCACCGCACCGGCTTGAGCATAGTTGCCGCGGCGATCCGAGAAATACACCACGAAGTTGTTGGGCGCGATGTTCGGGTCCATGGTGCTCGGCCCGCTCACGCCAATCGTGCCCGCAAAAAACCTGGCCAGATTCGTGATGTCCAGTTCCACGTAGTGCATAGTGCCGCCCAGGGTAACCCGGCTGTTAAACGCGCCGGCCGGGGTGGTCATACGCGGCCATCCTTCTCGAGTATCAAAGATCACGTTCGGCCAGTAATCCGTAGGCAGCAATGGGACAACCGCTCCCACGACGCCGCAGCCTCCCTGCGCCAGATAATTTGAAGGGTTATCGCGAATGCGTTCCAGTCGGATCATGGCGTTCGGATGCGGCTCAGGGCAGCGCGCTGCGCCGGTGTCGTTCACTTGTGCGCCCGGAGCCGGCGGCATGGCCGGAGGAGCAATGGTCGCGCTATTGGGATTGATATTGCGCCCAGCGTAACCCAATGCCAGAACTTCCTTGGTGACATCGTTCCACGTGCCGCAACCGCCTCCCACTGAGAACGGCTGCACCTCGATTTTGATGAATCCCTTGATGATCGGAAACGCATTAGGGAGCCAGTACCCGTTCGCGGCGTTGTACGCGCCGCCAACAGGGGCGCCTCCAGAGGCGGCAAGCGGCACAAGCGGCGTCGCGTTCGCGGCCATCGCAGCCACCAAAGCCGGCAAAGCGGGGTCGCCCGTGGGATTGGCGTTTATCACTGCAATCGGAGCCGCCAGCTCAGACAGATCGAAAGGTTGTTTAGCCGCGTCGGTGCACGGCAGGTTCTGAATGTCCGCGGGGTTATCGGAAATCAAAATGCGCAGGCTGGCTTCCGAATAATAACGCTGGCCCAACACTCCGGGATTTGCGACATCTTCGCCCGCTACCGGTCGGCGAATTGTGTCGATAGGCTGGGCTGCGCCGTTCCCCAATACTGTGATACCCAGGTTGAGTTTCTTCACCCCGGTGCGCAGATATCCGTTGTAACTGTTGACGATGCCCGGCCACGCGGCGTTAGGCGCGGATGTGAGCAGGTTCTTGCTGCTCTGGCCGAAATTCAGGGCCTGGAATCCGCCGCCGTTGGTGATTTCCACCGAGCCCGGGTGCTCTGACCCGGCATTGATCGGATGCTGGTTCTCTAGCCAGTCGCGGTACACGTCGCCCACCACCGTAACGTTACTGCTCAGCCACAGCTGATTCGAACCGACGCTGGCAGGCCCCGCTCCCGCGGGACCACCGCTGGCCAGGTACAGATCTCCATTCGTGTGTACGCGTCCACCAAACTTAAAGTCCGGACCCGGAAAGTAGCTGAGGTCGGTCTCCGAGAAAATTCCGAATTGAAACAAGGGAATGCCGATAGTTTGTATCTGCCGTGTCAATTTCGCTTCGGCGCCCGTTCCCGTGCGCGCCGTCACGACCAAATCGTAAGGCGTCGCCAGCGCCGTCATACCCTGGTACGGACTCGAACCAGAAGTGACCTGCCCGAACGAAGACACCGGGAATCCATTGAGCTGCGTGAAATTGATGTCATATGCCGGATTGCCGCTCTGGTCCACAAAGGAAATTCCCTGGGCTCCCAAAGCCGGCGGCGCGGTGCTGATGGCCGACACTGTCGCCGCACTCGGCGCATAGTTCGCATTGAACAGCGTTCCCAGGTCCGCAGTGAGCTTTTCCATGCCCGCTTCCGCGCCATAAAACGCTTTGCTCGACTCATTGTTCATGCCCGACAGGCGCTGCCCCGACATCACCAGCAGGATAAAGCCAACCATCAGGCTGGACATCAGGATCATCAGCAGCAATGTTGTGAGCAATGCGATACCCGACTGCCGGTTCAGTTTTTTATGCGGCGTTCTCATCATTAACTCCCGTTTCCTCGTACCCAGTTATTTAGTAATGGTTATTTGTAATTATTGAAGTAAGCCAAACTGCGCAAAGCCACTTGGGTAGAAAGATTGGACCGCGTGTACCGCTGGTTCGCTAGCGTGTGCTGCGCTCCGCGGGCGCCCAGAGAAATGGTGACCGCCCGAAGTTCATTTTCGTTGTCGGCTCCGGGAATCGCGGCAACATTGGAAGGCGACGGGTTTGTTCCGTCCGCCAGGTTATAGCGGAACTGCAGACTCTCGATGGATTCGGCCACCGGCTGTGGAATCTTGAAATTGATCTGCCTCATCAGCCGCGGGTGCAACGGATCGACGAGGTTAGGATCAAGGTAGTAGGTGATCATCCAGATGCGCGTAGCCGAGGTCGGCGGATAATTTCCAGAACCCGCGGGCGATTGTAATTGCTTCAGCGTCCCGCCCGTTTCCGCGGCGGTCCGGCCATTTAGTCCAAACGGATCGCCGGCGGCAAAAGTCAAAACCTGTCCCGCCACATTGGTCACGCATTGCAACGCATTGCCGTTCGCATTGCTGAACAGAATTAGATCGCCCGCGCTTACCGGGATGCCGGCGGCGCCCAGCAACACGCAAGCCGCGTCGAACGAGGTCGTCGACCCGTCCGCGGCAATCGCTCCATTGCAGGCGGGAATTGCCGGCGGCCCCGCCGAGGCGGGACGCGTGATAGCTGACTGGTTCAACGCCAGCGTATTGTCGGCATAAAGCAACGTCACGATGTCCGACTGCGGTGCCGTAGTTCCGTCCGTGCTGGCGATGATCGGCCCGATCGCCGGTCCCGGCTCAACCGCCGGCAAAATCACGTTACAGCCTGGGGTTACGGCGTTGGGGCCTTGAAAATTTATGATGGCGGGCGGCGGACCAAACGGCCGCTTTACCGGCGCGCTGGTATTGCATCCGGTGGCGTCTTGCGTATTGGGTATCGCAATTCCACCTGTCGGGATGCCCGTGCCCGCCTGGATCATGTCCTGCACCATGAAGTTCATGCCCGCGCGCAGGTTGTCGTTGATGTCCGAGGACTGCGTCACGTTGCTGTTGACCTGCACCGATTCGCGGAACGCCAGCACCGCGCCAAGCAGCACTACCACCGTGACGCCCATGGCCACCAGCAGTTCGATCATCGTGAATCCTTGCTGCCGTTTCGTCATATCTCAGCCTCCTGCGGGCTCATCACGAGAACTGCGCGATATAACTTACGAGTGTGTACGTCCGGGGCGCGCCGGCGACGGAATACGTCATGGTGATCGTAATTTGTCGCAGGTTTGGCTGGCTGACCACGTCGTTGATGGCAATCGTGCGCTTCATGCCCAGCAGACTCATCACGTTGTCGTCGTTGGTACCCAGGATTCCATCCGCTCCGGCGTTCAGGATCACCACGTCCGGGGTGGCCGCATCGTCGTCGATGGTGCCGTAAAGCCCGTCGGGGCCCGCGGCCAGCAGGCTCGCCGGCCCGACCACAAATACTCCGTCGGCGGCGCCGCCCCCTCCGGTTACGTTTCGAATGTTGGTCCACTGCAGGATGTGGGAATCGCGCGCGGCAAAAATCGTTTCCATCGCCTGCTCCGCTTTTTTCTCCGCGATGTAATTCATCTGCGTCATGGCCGAGACCTGAATGCCCTGCGCGTAGACCACTGCGAGCGACAGAATGCCGAAGGCCAGAATCAGGATGGAAATCAACGCCTCAATCAGCGTGAATCCCGACTGCGCCGACCTTTTTATCCGTGTTTGCATAATCGCCGGCTCCTTCCTCACTCCTGCCACGTCGTTCCGTTCCAGTGATATTGCCGGATGCGCCCGGTCGCGCCCAGAATCGTTATCGCCCGCGCGGTCATCGGATTTCCGGGAGTCCCCAGGAAAATCGTTCCGTCTACTAGCGTGTTTCCGGCGTCAATAAATGTCCCGCTGGGCGTGAACTTCATCGTTGGTGGCCCGCCAACAAGATTTTCCAGGCAAACTGCTGCGCAGTTTCCAAACGCCATAGGAGTGTCCGGCACAGCCGGCATCAAGTAATACTGCACACCGCCTTCCCAGGTCACCGGAGGGAAAACCACATTCGCGCCTACTAATTCGATCTCGGTAACCTGGATGGTGCCGGTGCCCGTGAACTGCACCTGCACTTCGCGGCGTTGAGAAATGGCTAGCTGACGCGCGGCCCGCAATTGGCTGAACACCTGGTTCATCGCCTGATCCGCCCGATACCCGGGAAGGATGGCGAAAATGTTGATCAGCGCAAAGGCCGCCACGATTCCAATGACGGCGATCACAATGATCAGTTCGATCAGTGAGAACCCCGCATCTCTGTGCTTGAATCTGATCATCGACAGACTCCCATGAAACTTCGAGGCCGCTGGTCGCAGTAAGTAATGCAAACGGTTGGCCAATCCCATTATCAGCTCGACAATATATACAAGGCACTTAGATGGAAGATTGACTCTTACTAGTTAACCCGAACCAATCTAGATGTAACAAAAAGTTACAAGTTAAGGCTGTTCAGCGCATTAGCCACAACCGTGCCGACGACTGACCCCGCTCCAGAATTGTTGCCGCTTTGTCGTCCGTCAGCTGCCGTCGTAAAGCACACCGCGCCCTTCATGCTAACGTTAAGAAGCATGCGAATCAGAATCAATGCGCTAGTCTCGGTCATTCTCCTACTCGCGTCAGGAGCCGCAACCCTTCGCGCCCAGCGGGTCCGCGGAGAATTGCGTATCGAGGTGCGCGATTCACAGGGAACATCGCTCGCTGCCGAAGCCGAATTACTCTCTGAAGCGAATCAAGTCCACCGCAACTTTCAGGTTGCTCCCGATGGCCGTTACGCTGCGCAGGAACTCCCATTTGGCGTCTACCGTCTCACTGTCCGCGCCGAAGGATTTGCGCCGTGGAATAATCTCGTGGAAGTGCGCTCCGAAGTTCCTCTGCACGTGCCCGTGACTCTAGGCGTTGCCCCCGTCGCCACCCAAGTTCAAGTGACAGATTCGGCCACCCTGGTCGATCCCAGCCGCACCGGCTCCATCTATTCCGTCGGGCGCGAAACCATCGATCAGGAAATGGCTGTCCAGCCCGGAAGAAATCTCACCGACCTGGTCAATCAACAGCCCGGCTGGCTCTATGAAGCCAATGGCGTGCTGCATCCCCGCGGCTCCGAATACGATGTGCAATATATTTTCGACGGCGTGCCGCTCACGCAAAATCGCTCGCCCGCCTTCGCGCCGCAATTCGACGCCGACGATGTCGACTCCATGCGCGTGCTCACCGCCACCTTCCCCGCCGAATACGGCCGCAAGCTTGGCGGCGTCATTGAAGTCACCACCGTAAAGGACGTGCCGAATGGATTTCACGGCCAGTTCGATATAAACGGCGGCAGCTTTTCCACCGCCAGCGGCTCCGGTGCGATTTCTTATGTTCACGACAAGAATCGATTCGCGGTCAGCGGCAACGGTTTCCACTCCGGTCGCTATCTCGATCCGCCCGTTCTCGAAAACTTCACCAATCGCGGCAATGCCGGCGGCTTTTCAGCTTCCTACGAGCGTGAATTTTCCGGCAGCGATCGCCTCCGCGTCACGGTGATTCACAACGTCGTGCGCTTCCTCGTTCCCAACGAACTCGTCCAGCAACAAGCGGGCCAGCGCCAGGACATCACTAATCTCGAAACCAGCGGCCAGGTTTTCTTCCAGCACACCATTTCCCCCAACCTCTTTCTCAGCTTGTCGGGCAGCGTGCGCGATGCGAGCGCCAACCTGACTTCCAATCCGTTCGCCATTCCCGTGGAGGTTGCGCAATCGCGGGGCTACCGCGAAGGCTACGCCCGCGCCGATTTAGCCGGCCACCACGGACGCCACAACTGGAAAACCGGCGTCGATTCCCTCTTCACGCCCGTCCACGAAGCGCTGAGTTACTCCATCACCGACCCGTCGCAGTTCGATCCCGAGACCCAGCAGCAATTTCAATTCGCAGACCGCCGCTGGGATATTGAGCCGTCCGCCTACGTGCAGGACCAGATCCACATCGGCAACTGGAATATCTCCGCCGGATTGCGCTTCGATCACTACGGATTTGTGGTCCACGAATCGGCCTGGAGCCCGCGCCTCGGTGTCTCGCGTTACGTTCCGGCGCTGAATTTGCTGCTCCACGCTTCGTACGACCGCGTCTTCCAGACCCCCGCCATGGAAAATCTCCTGTTGGCCAGCTCATCGCAGCTGAACTCCATCGATCCCGTCGTCTTGCGCCTGCCGGTGCGCCCCGCGCGCGGAAATTATTACGAAGGCGGAATTACCAAATCGATTCTCGGCAAGCTGCGCCTGGACGCCAATATTTTTCGTCGCGACTTTCACAACTATCCCGACGACGACACCTTGCTGGACACCGGCGTCAGTTTTCCCATCGCCTTCGCCCGCGCGCGCATTTTCGGCGAAGAGCTGAGTATCGAGATTCCGCAATGGTGGCGCTTCTCCGGATTTTTGAGTTATGCAAATCAATCCGGCGCCGGGCGCGGACCGATCACTGGCGGCTTGTTCATTGGCAGCGACGCAGCCGGCGGGCTGAGCGACTCTGGCCAGTTCGCCGTTTCGCAGGACCAGCGCAACACCGCACGCGCGCGAGTCCGTTTCCAGGCCGAGCGGCGCGTGTGGCTGGCGGTCAGCAGTCAGTACGGCAGCGGCCTGCCCGTCGAATTTGAAGACGAACCCGACCGCAATTTTCTTCTCTCACAATACGGCCCGGCAATTATCAATCGCGTGAACTTCGACCGTGGCCGCGTACGCCACAATTTCTCCCTCGACGCCTCCGTCGGCGCGCAGTTCTATCAAAAAGAGGCCCGCAGCGTGACCCTCCAACTCCAGGTTTCGAACCTGACCGACCGCGTCAACGTCCTCAACTTCGCCAGTTTGTTCTCGGGCACCGCCGTAGCCGCTCCCCGGAGCGCGTCTACCGGTCTAAAAGTCACGTTTTAGCCGTTAATCAAAAAGCGGTTTTTTCAATTATTTCTACACTCGCAAATTATTGATAATGGGCAGTTTGCCGGTTCCAGCTCATTAGGCGGGGTTGACATCTGCCCCAGGTAGCACTAAACTCCATTTGCGACTGATTTAGTCTCATATGCTGTAAGAAGTCGCGGTAACCTTATGTTCAAGCTCTCCAAAAAAGCCGATTACGGATTGATCGCCGTCAAGCATCTGGCCATGCACCGCGACCAGCACGCCTGCAGCGCCACCGAAATTGCCGAGGAATATGGCATCTCCACCATGCTTATGGCGAAAGTGCTCCAGAAACTGGCGCGCCAGCGTATCGTCTCCGCAAAACACGGCGCCAGCGGCGGATATATCCTGGCTAAAGAGCCATCGCAGATCACCGCGCTGGATGTGATTTCCGCCATCGACGGTCCGGTGCTCATCACTTCGTGCGTCACCAGCCACGGAAATTGCAGCGCCAGCGACTGCTGCACCGTTCGCGAGCCTTTGCGCCGCGTGAATGAAAGCATTTTAAGCGTGCTCAGCAACGTCACGATTTCTCAAATGAGTGAAGATCAGCACGAGCATGCGCTCGTGGAATTACAGACTACTTAGTAAGCGAACTGAGGAGATCAGAATTATGGCTGTCAATCTACCGATCTACATGGACAATCACGCGACCACCCCGGTCGACCCTCGCGTGCTCGAAGCGATGTTGCCCTACTTCACCCAGAAATTTGGCAACGCCGCCAGCCGCAACCACGCCTTCGGTTGGGCCGGTGAAGAAGCGGTGGAAACCGCTCGCCAGCAAATCGCTTCGCTCATCAACGCCACGCCCAAAGAAATCATCTTCACCAGCGGCGCCACCGAATCCGACAACCTGATGATCAAGGGCATCGCGGAAATGTACCGCGAAAAGGGCAATCACATCATCACCCAGGCCATCGAGCACAAGGCCGTGCTGGACACCTGCAAGCGCCTCGAAAAATACGGCTATGAAGTCACCTATCTGCCTGTTGGAAAAGACGGCCGCGTCGATCCCGAAGATGTGCGCAAGGCGATTACGCCGAAAACAATTTTGATCACCATCATGTACGCCAACAACGAAATTGGCGTAGTCAATCCCATGGCGGAAATAGGCAAAATCGCCAAGGAACACGGTGTCTTCTTCGCCGTCGATGGCGTGCAGGCCGTGGGCAAAATTCCGGTCGACGTGCAGAAAGACAATATCGACCTGCTGGCCATTACCGGTCATAAAATCTACGGACCCAAGGGCGTCGGCGCGCTCTATGTTCGCCGCCGCAATCCCCGCGTGCAGCTTTCCGCCATCGCCGATGGCGGCGGTCACGAACGCGGTATGCGCTCCGGCACGCTGAACGTTCCCGGCATCGTGGGACTCGGTAAAGCCTGCGAAATCTGCCAGAAGGAAATGGCCGAAGAATCCGTTCGCATGCGCGCGCTGCGCGATCGCCTCCGGGCCGGTCTCGAAGCCAAGCTCGACGAAGTCTTCGTCAATGGCTCCTGGGAGCATCGCCTGCCCAACAACCTCAACATGAGCTTCGCCTATGTCGAAGGCGAATCGCTGCTCATGGGCATCAACGATATTGCGGTTTCGAGCGGTTCAGCCTGCACTTCGGCAACCCTCGAGCCCAGCTACGTACTCAAAGCATTAGGGGTCGGCGAAGACCTAGCCCATACGTCGATCCGCTTTGGCCTCGGCCGCTTCAATACGCAGGAGGAAGTCGACTACGTCATCGACAAGATGGTGCAAGTCGTCACCAAACTGCGTGAGTTGTCCCCGCTCTACGAAATGGCCAAGGAAGGTATAGACATCTCCAAAATGAACTGGCTGGCAGCGTCCAGCTAACTGGCATCCTAAAAGCTGAAAGGGTCAACAATGGCGAACGAAGGAACAATTCGAATTCATCGGTCAATCGGCGGCACCGGCGCGGCTTTTCGCGTCACCTTTGTGCCTTATGGCGGCGAAGGTGAAGATGCTCCGGCCGCTGGCGAGCGCTCGTTCCACGAACTGCAGCAGGTGCGCGCCTTCCTGAAACTCCTGGGTGTGGGCGCCGAATTCATCAAGGACGCGCTGCGTCAGCTTACCGCGGGACGCTCGGCATCCGTGCCGAACGTGTCGCTCTCTGAAAAAGCGGTCAAGAGTGCGGGCTTCGGAAATCTAGTCAATCTGGCAAGGAGCAACGGCTAATGGCATATAGCGAAAAGGTAGTCGAGCACTACAACAATCCCCGCAACGTCGGCAGCTTGCCCAAGGAAGACCCCAACGTGGGTACTGGCCTAGTAGGCGCGCCGGAGTGCGGCGACGTCATGAAGCTGCAGATGAAAATCAATCCCGATACGCAGGTCATTGAAGAAGCCAAGTTCAAGACCTTCGGCTGCGGCTCGGCAATCGCCAGCTCTTCCCTGGCCACCGAATGGGTCAAGGGCAAGACCGTCGAAGAGGCGCTTTCGATCAAGAACACGGACATCGTGCGAGAGCTCGCGCTCCCGCCGGTGAAGATTCATTGCTCCGTGCTCGCGGAAGACGCCATCAAGGCGGCTATCGGCGACTGGAAAAAGAAGCACGGCATTACCGTTCCTGTCGCGGAAAAAGTCGCGCATTAATTCTGTCGGGGCTGGCTCCTGCACGGCGCGTTCTGCGTAGCTGCGGTCAGCGCGCCCGAAATCCAGCCAGCCGGCTTGCTGCAAAATTGTGAAAGGCATTTCATGGCTACGGAACTAGCTGCTCCGCCAATCGCGAAAATCACTCTCACCGAGCGCGCCGCGCGTAAGATCCGCGAGCTCCTTGAGAAAGACGGTGTCTCCACCGATATGGGTGGCCTGCGCGTGGGCGTGCAGGGCGGCGGCTGTTCCGGTCTCTCTTACGCCATGCGCCTCGATACCCAGGCTCGCGATCGCGACAAGGTTTTTGAAGAGCACGGTGCCCGCTTGTTCGTCGATCCCAAAAGTTTTCTGTATCTCAATGGCACCACGCTCGAGTACGAAGAAACGCTCATGCGCCAGGGCTTCGTCTTTCAGAATCCCAACGCCGCCCGCAATTGCGGCTGCGGCAGCTCTTTCACCGCCTGAGTTGCGCGTTCCTGAGTTTGCGCACGCTGATAATTGCCGGCCGTCCAGGTCACCCGCCTTACAAAAGCTCCGAAGTCTTCGGGTGCCCCAGGTGCCGGTGTTGCACCTGGGGTTTTTGACTTAGTCGGACACCATCAACGATGAACGCGCCAAAATCAGCCCCGCTTTCCGCCCCTCCTTGCTGGAGCTGTCACGCCCCTGCGAGCGACGCCACATTTTGCCCCGCATGCGGGAAAATCCAGCCGCTGCGAGACGGAGCAGATTACTTCACCTTTTTTGGCCTTCCTCGCAAGCTATGGCTGGGTATGGATGACCTCGAGCAGAAATTTCTGCAGCTCAGCTGGAAGCTGCATCCCGACATTTTTGTGAACCTCACGGAACGCGAGAAAGAAATCTCGCTGGAGCGCAGCTCGAAGCTCAACGACGCCTATCGCGTCCTTCGCGACCCCGTCGCCAACGTCGAATATCTCCTCGAGCTCGAGGGCATGCGCAAGGAAGGCGAACACAAACAACAGGCGCCGCCCGAATTGCTCGAAGAAGTATTCGAATTGAACGAATCGCTCGACGAGCTCCGCGAAGCCCGATCCGCCGGCGCCAATCTCGATGTCCTGACTGGCAAACTGCGTGACGCCGAAACGAATTTCGGCGAAAAACTTCACGAAGTCGACGCCGAGCTCAAAACCGCCGCGCAGCAATGGGACGCCGCGCTCGACGCTGACGCCAGCGACTCCGACCGCGAAGCCATTTTGCAGCGCTTGAATGAATTGTTGAACCGCCGCTCATATATCCGCAATCTCGTCGCCGGCGTGGAAAAAGAATTAACGGGAGCAGCAAGCTAATGGGACGCATCGTCGGCATTGACCTGGGAACCACCAATAGTCTGGTCGCGTGCGTCGACGCCCAGGCTGGCCAGCCCAAGTGCGTTACCGGCCCGTACGGTTCCACGCTGTGCCCGTCGATCGTCAGCCTCGACCCAGACGGCAGCGTCATCGTCGGCGAAGCCGCCCGCCGCCGCCTGCTCACCCAACCCGAGCGCACCATTTATTCCGTGAAGCGCCTGATGGGCCGCGGCCCCGCCGACGTCCAAAACGAACTGGCGCTTTTCCCTTTTCGCATAGACCCGCAAAGCAAAAACGTCATTCGCGTCATGCTCGGCGACAAAGTTTTTACTCCGCCGGAAATTTCCGCCTTCATCCTCCGCGAATTGCGCAGTTGGGCGCAAGCCGAACTGAAAGAGCCCGTCGACCGCGCCGTCATCACCGTCCCGGCCTATTTCAACGACGCCCAGCGCCAGGCCACCAAAGACGCCGGCCGCATCGCCGGCCTCGAAGTCCTTCGCCTCGTCAATGAACCCACGGCCGCCGCGCTAGCTTACGGCCTGCACGAAAAACAACGCGGCCACGTAGCCGTCTACGATCTCGGCGGCGGCACCTTCGACATTTCCATCCTGAAGCTCATCTCCACCAGCGAAGGCGACATCTACCAGGTCCTCTCCACCAACGGCGACACTCACCTCGGCGGCGACGACATTGACAATTTTCTGCAAGCCTTCGTGCATCATCGCGTTTTGCAAAATGGCAGCTTCGACTTTTCTGCCAGCGCGGAATCCACGCAGGAACTGCGAAAATCGCTCATCGCCCTGAAGCACGATCTCTCCGAAAAAGATTCTGCTCTGTTGCGCTTCCCGCTTCCCAATGGCGAACTCTTTACTCACGAATTCAGTCGCGCCGAATTTGAGAAAATAATCCAGCCAATCGTCGCCCGCACCATGAGCCCGGTAAAGCAAGCGCTAGCCGACGCGCATCTAGCACCCGCAGCCATCGAAGAAGTCGTCCTCGTCGGCGGCACCACCCGCACTCCCTTGATCCGCCGCACCGTACAGGACTTTTTCGGCCGCAATCCGCACATCGACCTCAATCCCGACGAAGTCGTCGCTCTCGGCGCCGCGGTCCAAGCCAACATTCTCGAGCGCGGCGTCAGCAACATGCTGCTGCTCGACGTCACCCCGCTCTCTCTCGGCATCGAAACCTACGGCGGCGCAGTCTCCAAAATTATTCCGCGCAACTCCACCATCCCCGCCAGCGCGCAGGAGCAATACACCACCGGCGTCGACAATCAGACCGGCATCGACATTCACGTCCTGCAGGGCGAACGCGAACTCGCCAAAGATTGCCGCTCCCTCGCTCGCTTCACGCTCAAAGTCCCTCCCGCTCCCGCAGGCCTGCCGCGCATCGAGGTCGCTTTCCTCATCGACGCCAACGGCATCCTTCAAGTCGCCGCCAAGGACCTACGCACCGGCGAGCAGCACTCCATCGAAGTCCAGCCTAGCTACGGAATCAACGACACCGAAATCGAGCGCATGCTCGAAGAATCCATCGAATACGCCGAGCAGGATTTTGCCGAGCGCCAGCTCATCGAAGCGCGCACCGAATCCGAAGCCATCCTCGCCGCCACCGCAAAAGCCTTCAACAATTCGCAATCGGCCGACTTACCCGCGGACGAGCGCGCCAACATCGACGCCGCCATAGCAGCACTGAAAGCATCCGCAACAGGCACAGATTACAAGCAAATTCGCAAGCGCATCGACGATGTGAATCACGCCACCGAGCACCTGGCGGAGTTGCTCATGAATTCCGCAGTCTCGACGGCGCTCGAAGGCCGCAAGCTGGCTGAAGTCTGAACGTTTTTTTTAGAGCTGAATAAAACGTGATCGCTTTTTAGGAGGTGGGGGCTTCAGCCCTCACGCAAAAGAATTGCCGAAAGGGGCTTTAGCCCCTGAAGCACATTAAAATGTTCGCAATGGAGGCACAACAAAATGGGCGGCAGTAATCCCTACATCGAAGAAGTTAAATACAAGCCCGCCACGCAGAAATACAAGGTCACCTTCCTGCCCAGCGGCAAAGTCGTGGAAGTCGATCCCGAAAAAGTTCCTTACGGCCACAATGGCATCCCCGGCAGCATCCTCGACATTTCCGAGGGCTTCAAAATGGGCCTGGACCACGCTTGCGGCGGAGTCTGCGCCTGCTCCACCTGCCACGTCTTCGTCAAGCAGGGCCTGGAATCCTGCAACGAAGCCACCGACGCCGAACTCGACGAGCTCGACGAAGCCCCCGGGATCACCCCCAAATCGCGCCTCGGCTGCCAGACCGTCCCCGACGGCACCACGGACATCGTGGTAGAAATCCCCGAATGGAATAAAAATTACGCCAAAGAAGCCGACCACTAAGATTTAGAATTGTCCGCTGAGTTTTAGAATTGTTCTGGCTCTTTCGCGCCAAGAGCGAAAGCACATCATGAATTCTGACCTGAGGAGTATCAAAACATGCCACCAAGTTTTGGCTGGGAAGACATCGAAGACATCGCCATCGCGCTGACCGACAAATACCCCGACACCGATCCCCTCACCGTCCGCTTCACCGACATGCACAAATGGATCCTCGAACTCCCGCTCTTCAACGGCGACCCCGCCGCCTCCAACGAATCCAAACTCGAAGCCATCCAAATGGCCTGGCACGAAGAATTCGAAGACCGCCAGAATTAGACCGGAAATCGCGTCGTAAATTTTTGGCAGATGCGACAAGGCTTCCTGCCTTGTACATTCCCCGCTTTTTTTCTATTCTAGCTAGGTCACTTTTTCCACAAATTGTGGCGCTATGGTGCAACGGTTAGCACGCGGCCCTTTCAAGGCCGAAATACGGGTTCGATTCCCGTTAGC
>JBBRZT010000021.1:0-23037 GCA_038236395.1 Candidatus Acidiferrales bacterium | reverse complement strand
CGGCAAAAAAGGCCAGAACGTCCGCCTGGCCAGCAAGCTGATCGGCTGGGATATCGACATCAAGAGCGAAGAAGAAAAGCGCCGCGAGATTGAAGACCAGATGACCCGCCTCACCGCGCCTGCGATTCCGCTTACTTCTCTCGCCGGCGTCGGCGCGAAGACCATCGAAAAGATGGAAGCAGCCGGCATCACCAGCGTCGAAGCTCTCGCGGGTATGACTCCCGAGCAGTTGATGGAAATTCCCGGTATCGGTGAAAAGATGGTCGACAAGATTTATCAGGCCGTGAATCGCTTTTATGAAAGTGGCGGTGAAGCGGCAGCAACCACCGCAGCGACCGAGAAAGTTGCGGAAGGCGCCGAGAGCACCGAGGCTTCTGGAGGTACTACCGAAGGCGGGGTTGCTCCTGAGGCGGTTCCGGATGCGAATGCGGAAGCCACTCCCGACGCTGAAACTCCTCCGGACGCTGGAGCGGACGCTGCACTCGAAAGCGAAGAAGGCGTTGGCAACGTCGACGAATCTGCAGCAAACGCGGCCGATGCGGCACCAGAGTCTGCACCCGAGACTGAAGATGCGGCGTCCAGCACGTCCGAAGAACCGAAACATAATGGTGCAACAGAGGATGCATCCGAGTCAGCCGAAGGCGACACGGAGCAACCGGAAGAGGCAAAGTCCTGAGCGACGCAAATCAAGTCCGTATAAATGAGCTGGCCCGCGAGCTGGAGGTCAAGGCCAAGGCCATCATCGATCTTTTGCCGGGCTACGGAGTCACGGAAAAAAAGACGCACTCGAGTTCTATCCCGGAAGACGTAGCAGTAAAAGTTCGCAAGCAACTGAAAGGCGCCTCCGACGCGGAGGCCGCTGCGGAAGCGGCCGCCGAAGCAGCTGCCAAGGCCAAGGAAGCAGCCGCGAAGGCAGCGCGCTCGCGGCCGACTATCGTCGCGCCCGCTGCGCCTCCTGCCGCAGCACCGCCAGTGGCTAAGGCTCCTGCAGTTGTGCCGCCACCCACGACGATTCCGGCACCGGCAAAGCCAGCTGCTCCGCCGGTTGCGCCTGCATCGGCTCCGCCAGCATCACCATCGATTTCTGCTGCGCCTCCCGCCGCCGCGCCGCATGTCGTGAAGCCTGCCGCGCCGCCGGCGGCTGCTTCGCCGACACCGATTCGTCCAGTCGCGCCAGCCGCCCAACCGGGCGCATCAACCCCCACTACGGCGCGTCCATCTGCGCCAACGCCTTCGGGACTGCGACCGCAGCCCATTCCTGTGCGTCCAGCAGCCGCTGCGCCTGGCGCTCCTTTGCGCGCCGGAACATCAGCGACTCGTCCACCCACCACTCCGGCGCGGTCTCCGTTGCCGACCGGGAATCGTGGGCCTCTGCCCAGCACCACTCACGGAGCTTCTCGTCCTCTGGGGCAAGGAGCGCAACGCCCTGCTGGCGGTCCACGTCCTGGGCAGCCCATGCGTCCGCAGCAACCAGCTTCGGGCAGAACGTTTCCTCCGCGGCCAACAGGTCCCGGTGGTGCGCCCGGTCGTCCATTTGAGCAACGGCGCGGGCCTATGCCCACGGGCACGCGACCCGGTCCTCGAGCGCCGGGCCGTCCCGGCATGCTGCCGCCGTTCCCGGAAAAACTTCCGCCCAAGGCTGAACCCGGCAAGCCGCTTTACACGCGCAAGCTTCCGCAGCGTCAACGACCGGTTGCCGACAAACGAGAACAAGAGGGCGAGCGCAAGCTCCATCCCATACGTCAGCGTCCCGGCATGAGCGATCGCCGCTCCGCAGCCGCGGTCATTGCGCCGCCCGAGCCGCGCGCTCCACGCGACGTAACCATCACCGAAGGAATCACCATTCGCGAGCTGGCCGAAAAACTCGACGTGCGCGCCAAAGAGCTGCTGAAAAATTTGCTGGACCGCGGCGTCTTCGCCAGCATCAACCAGGCGCTCGACGTGCCCACCGCCACCACTTTGGCCGAGGCGTTCAGTGGAGTCGTCAGCGTCGTCTCGCTTGAAGAAGAAATGGTTCTGGAAGTTGCCAAGGAAGAAACCAAGGAAAGCCTCAAACCGCGTCCGCCGGTTGTTACCGTCATGGGCCACGTGGATCACGGCAAAACCAGTTTGCTCGACGCCATTCGCCAGGCCGATGTTGCAGGCGGTGAAGCCGGCGGAATCACGCAGCATATCGGCGCATATAAAGTTGTAGTCAACGATCGCAGTGTCGTTTTCGTTGACACTCCGGGCCACGAAGCTTTCACGCGCATGCGTTCGCGAGGCGCAAAAGTCACCGACATCGTCGTGCTGGTGGTCGCCGCTGACGATGGTGTAATGCCGCAAACCAAGGAAGCCATCGATCACGCCAAAGCCGCCAAGGTGCCGATCATCGTGGCCATCAATAAAATCGACAAGCCCGAAGCCGATCTCGAACGCGTGAAGCGCCAGTTGACCGAAAACGGCCTGATGCCTGCCGAATGGGGCGGCGATACGGAATTCGTGCAGGTTTCCGCCAAGCAGAAAATTGGTCTCGACAAATTGTTGGAAACCATTTTGCTGGTTGCCGATCTGCGCGAACTACGCGCCAATCCTGACGCTCCCGCGACCGGCACGGTGCTGGAATCGCGCGTCGATAAAGGACGCGGACCGGTTGCTACCGTCCTGGTGCAGAACGGCACCTTGCGGCCCGGCGACTTCTTCATCTGCGGCGCGGTTTTTGGCAAAGTACGTGCGATGTTTGATGATCGCGGCCGCCCCGTCATTGATGCGCCGCCTTCTACTCCCGTTGAAGTTCTCGGTTTGCAGGGCGTGCCGGATGCCGGCGATCACTTCCAGGTCACCGACGAAGCCAAGGCTCGCCACATCGTCGAATATCGCCAGGGCAAGCAGCGCGATGCGCAGATGGCTCGCAGCAGCGGCGCGCGTATCACCCTCGACCAGCTTCACGAGCAGCTAAAAGCCGGCGACGTCAAAGAACTCGGTATCGTGATCAAGGCCGACGTGCAGGGTTCCGTGGAAGTTCTCAGCGAAATGCTGCCCAAGCTTTCCACCGATCAAGTGAAGCTGAAAATTATCGGCTCGGGGGTTGGCGCCGTTACGGAAAACGACGTTCTTCTCGCCTCTGCCTCCGGAGCAATCGTGATTGCGTTTGGAATTCGGCCGGACCGCAAGGCCGCCGACCTGGCGCAGCAGGAGCACGTGGACATTCGCACCCACACCATCATTTACGAAGTTTCCGACGAGCTCAAGAAAGCCATGGAAGGTTTGCTCGAGCCGGTGGTCACGGAAACTTATCTGGGCCGCGCGGAGGTGCGCAACACATTCCGCGTCAAGGGTACCGGCACGGTGGCGGGATGCTACGTTCTGGATGGCGTGCTCAAGCGCGACGGACAGATTCGCGTGCTGCGCGACGGCGCGGTGGTGTACACCTCCAAGCTCAGTTCCCTGAAGCGCTTCAAGGACGACGCCAGCGAAGTACGCGCCGGATTTGAGTGCGGTGCGGGCATTGCCAACTTCAACGACGTAAAAGTCGGCGATGTTCTGGAATGCTTCCAGGTCACTAAAGTAACCGCCGCGGAAGCCGCCGCCGAGCGCAATATCAACACCGCTGCCACTTCGCGCAAGTAGCCGCGCATTTCATCCCCGGAGCCGCACATGCCGGTCGGCCTGCTTACCCTCGAGCTGCACATCCAGCACGCGCAATCGCTCAAGGACAAGCGGCAGGTATTGCGCAGCCTGAAAGATCGCTTGCGCGCGAAATTCAACGTCGCGGTCGCCGAGCTCGAGTATCACGACACTTGGCAGCGCTCGGTGGTCGGCATCGTCACCATTTCCAACGAAGAACATCACGTGGAAGAATCGTTGCAGCAGGTTTTAGCCGAGGCCGACAATATTCTTGGTCCGCTTTTGACCAGTCACACCGTCGAAGTGATCTAAAATCTGCGCGGGCCTGACGAAAAGCAAAGTTTGCTATCTCCGGCGCATCCGATTAAAGTGCGTCAACGTTTGGCTGTCTACAGGAATCGCTCATGAGTCCAGCGAATCACCGTCATCTGCGTGTGGGCGAAGAAATCGCCCACGAAATCAACTCCATGCTCGTGGGAGAGCTGAAAGACCCGCGTCTGGAAGGCATGGTAGTGGCCAACGAAGTCCGCGTGCAGCAGGACATGAAGCACGCGCGCGTGTTTGTCAGCGTGCAGGGCACCGACAAAGAACAGGCTGACGCGGTGAAGGCTTTGGAGCACGCGGCGGGCTATATCCGACGCGAGCTGATCGAACGGCTGCAACTGCGCCGAGTGCCAGAATTGCACTTCACTTTGGATCTTTCGCAGGAAAAAGTTCAGCGCATCGAGCAGCTCTTGAAGGAAGTGAAGAAACCGAACCCATCTCCTCAGAGTTGAAGTTTTGGGCGTCAGCACCCTTCCATCGGTCTGAACAGGAAAACACATTTTGCCGCAGCAACCCCAACCCGCGCCGTTTGACGGCGCACTGGTAATCGACAAACCGCAAGGTAAGACATCTCACGATGTGGTGGACGCGGTGCGTCATCTTGTGGGCTTCCGCCAGATCGGACACCTCGGCACGCTTGATCCGCTGGCCACCGGCGTTCTCGTTTTGCTTTTGGGCAAAGCCACCCGCCTGGTGCAGTTCTACAACGGCCGCCGCAAGCGCTACAACGCCGGTTTTAGATTTGGTTTTGCGACCGATACGTACGACTCCGATGGCGAAGCTCAGGGCGCGGACGCTGCGCCCGATCTCGACGCCGCGGTGCTGGAAAGATTTGCCGCCGAACGCGTCGGCCGTTTTGCGCAGATGCCGCCGGCGTTTTCCGCCAAAAAAATCCAGGGCCGTCCGGCCTACGAACTGGCCAGAAAAAAACAGCCGGTGGAGCTGAAGGCCGTGGAAGTGGAAGTGTTCGAATACCGGCTGACGGAAATCGCCGGCTCCATCGCGCGCTTCACCATCGAGTGTTCTTCGGGGACGTATATCCGCTCGCTGGCCCACGAGATGGGTCAGAAGCTTGGCTGCGGAGCGCACCTCGCCGAGATTACCCGCACCGCTGTGGGAGAATTTTCGCTGGATCAGGCCGTCAAGCTGGAGGAGTTAGCCGCAGCCGCGCGCCAGGGCAAACTGGAATCCTGCGTGATTCGACTGGAGAATCTGCTGCCCAATTTTCCGCGCATGAATGTTTTGCCGGTGATCGAGCGGCGCGTGCGCCACGGCTCAAAATTTAATATTTCCGTCGCGCAAATCCAGCCCGGTCGTGCGGAGCCGCCGCCCGGCGCCACTGCGCAGCTCGATGGCGGCGAACCGCGCCCGCCGCGTCTGCGCGTTTTCAGTCAGCAAGACAAGCTGATTGCCATCGCCGAAGCCGTCGTGCCACGTACCTACCAACCTGTCGTCGTTTTCGATCCGTTGCCCTGAACTCGCACCGCATCATGGCGGCTGGACTCGCTCGGACGGCAGCGTGCTCGGAGTCACGCCTCGCTCTCCGTGCCCCGCAAAAATTGTTCCAGTCTGGCGTTGCGGCGAACGCAGCCGGTGCGGCGTGATCAAAATCATCAGCTCCGTATCCGTCAGCGTTTTGGTGCGCCCGCCAAACGCATAACCGATTCCCGGCAGCTCCGCAAAGCCCGGGAGCCCGGTAATTGCGCGCGTCTCTTCTCGATCCGCCAGCCCGCCGATCAGCGACGGCTGGTCATCTTTCACGCGAATCGTCTGCGTCAGCGTGCGATTTGAAATCACCGGGATGCCGTTCACGGCACTGCCCGCCAGCGCGCGAATCTCAAATTCCATCTGCAGCGTGACTTCATTGTTGGGATGCAGCACCGGCGTGGCTTTCACTTTCAAACCGATGTCCATGTATTCAGCGCCGGGATACGGCGTTTGTCCCGTGCCGCTTCCGACCGCGGCCAGGTCTGGCGAATCCTGAATGATGGTCACCAGCCCTTGGCCCGCCGTGGAACCTTGCGCCACCAGCGCAACGTCTGGCAGCCCTGTGCTGGTGAGGTTCGAAACGATCAGCGCGCCAGGACTTGCAGGCGTGTTGAGCTCCACTCCGGTTTGAAACAATCCGCCGCCCAGCCCCAGAAATACGCTCAACGTGCTCTGATCCTTGTTGGTCACCGCAATGTCGGGCGAAGGCCCATTTGCAAAACTCGCGATGGCGATGCCTGCCGGAGCAGTCGCGGTCGGCAGCGGTGAATTCGGAGCCACCGTGAACGTGCCGTCGATGGTGGTGCTCCCCAGCAAGATCGAAACGTTGTTGTCCCCTTGATTTACAACCGCAAGGTCTCCCACGCCATCGGCGTTCAGATCGCCGGTCGCGATGGCCACCGGCGAAGTTCCCACGGCCATCGGTGAATTAGCCGCTTCCGTAAAAGTGATATTCGAGTTCTGATCGACGTTGTCCAGCAGAATGGAAACGTTGCCGGAGGTTTGATTCACTACCGCCAGGTCTGCGCTGTCGCCTTGGCGAAAAGTTCCGGAAACCATGGCGACTGGACCCGTTTCCGGAACTCCCGAGGTGTTCAGCAGGAACGGCGACGCCGGAAAGGGAGTGAACGTTCCATCGCCCACGCCGCGAAAAACCGAAATCGAATTGTCTCCGGCGTTGGTGACCGCAAAATCCTGAATTCCGTCCGCGTTGAAGTCCGCCACGATGATCGAGCTCGGATTCGTTCCGACCGCGATCGGCGAGCCCGGCGCTTCCGTGAAAGTTCCATTGGAGACGCCATTGGCGTCCACGTTTCCCAGCAGCACAGACACATTATTCGACGTGGAGTTCACCAGGATCACGTCTTGTGGTTGCGCGGTGGTGAACTTGGTGCTGTCGGTGCGAAACACGCCGGTGCCGATGGCCACTTGCCCGGTTTCGTTTGGCCCCAGCGTAATGGGCGGAGTAGCGACCTGCAGAAAATTGCCGTTGTCCTGATTCTGCAGAACCGTAAAAGTATTCGTTCCCGCGGTATTAAAAACCACCGCCAGGTCCGGCAGCGTGCCCCCGGTGAAATGCCCGGCTACCAGCGCTGTTGGATTCGCGCCCACCGCAAAACTTGTTTCGGGAAAGTTCACCGAGCCGGGCACGCCGGTGAAGCTGCCGCCGGTACCCAGGCTCTGCGAGAGCAATGACAATGTGACTGGGAAGCGATCGCCCACAAAAAATGTCGCGGGCTTGTTGTCTTGCGCGCGCAACAGAACTTCCCGCCCGCTGCGCACCAGCGAAAGCGAATCCGAAAAATCAGCGCTGGCCCCCGGCAGCGTCAGCAGAAAAGTCGAAAGCCCGCCGCCCAGCAAAATAAATGGCGGGATACCGGAGAAGCCTTTCCCGGTAAAGACGCTTTGCGCGTTGGTCAGCAAATTCGCCAGGTCCGTGGAAGAGGCCAGCGATCGCACGATGTTGGGCGTCAGCAAAATCAGGGAAGTCGAAGAGGGCGGCGTAAGCCCCAATTTCTGCATCGCCCCGCGATCCACTTCCAGCAGTTCAATTTCCAGCAGTACTTCTCCGCGCGCCTTTTCGACTTCTTTCAAGAGTTGGCCCGCCAGCTCCAGCCTCGCGGGCGTGTCGCGCATGGTGATGGAGCGGCTACCAGTATTCAGTTCCAGGTGCGTCGCGCCGGTGATATCCCGCAGTACCCGCAACAATTCCGTCATCTCGTCCGGAGCCACTGACGCAGGCAGAGGAAATGTCTGCTCGACTTCGGGAGCATATTGCCGGCGTTTTTCAGGAGTGTCCGGCGCCACAAATATCAGCGTGGGATTCAGCGCGCGCCAGAAAGTTCCCGTTTGCGTGCCCATCAACATCATCGCGGTTTCGAAATCCACCTCCGGCACCCGCAGCCGCACCTGGCGGCCCAAAACGTCTGGATCGAACGACGCTTTGATTCCAAATCGCGCCGCCAATTGTTCGTATACCTCGCGCGTCTGCCCGCGGAGATCCAGGCTCTGCTTCCCGCTCTTCGGTAGCAGCTTTGGCAAGCCGCTGATTTCCTGTGGCGCGGCAGGCAGCTCATCGTCCATGGATTTCATCTGCGACAGGCGCTCGGCCACAACCGTATTTCCCGGGTCGATCAGCAGCGCTTTGCGCATCTCTTCCGTGGCCGCGACCATCTGGCCTTCGAGGGCCGCGTGCTCCGCCACGTCCACGTGGCCGCGAACCAGTTTCGAACGCAGTGCCGCTTCCCGCAGCGCGTAGGTCATCTCATTGGGCGCGTAGTAAACGGCCTCCTGATAATGCAACAGCGCTTCATCGACGTGCCCGGCGGCGTCCGCCTGATCGCCTTGTTCGGCGGCCTTCTGCGCGCGTTTCAGGTCCACGTGCAACTTCACGGGAGCTTCGCCCTTGGCGGGCTTGGCCTGCTCTTGCCCCAGGCACGGGGCAACCGCAAGGAGGAAAGACAGCAGGATGCAGGCGGCTTGGCGCTCGGTGATGGAAATCATTGATAAGGTCAGCCCACTCATTCTACCGTGACGTATCTGCCGGAGCGCGCTTGGCTTGACGCGGGTTAGGCGCGAGCGTACACTCGATTTGTAGTTGCAAATGATTCACAACTGGAGTCCCCTTGCTCCCGGCTTTCCTTATTGCTCTCCGTGAAGGCGTCGAAGCCTCTCTGGTCGTCGGCATTATCCTCGCCTATCTATCCCGCACGGGCCGCGCTCATCTTGCTCGTTTCGTGTGGTTTGGCGTAGCCGCCGCCGCCGCACTCAGCCTTGCCGTGGCCATTGCGCTGGAAAACTGGCGCATCAATCAAGACGGCTTCGAAGGCCTGCTCATGCTGGTGGCCGCCTTCTTCGTCATTACGATGATCGTATGGATGAACCGCGTTGCGCGCCACCTGAAAAATGAAATCGAACAAAAGGTGGAGTCCTATGCCGAGCGCGCCGGTTCTGCAGCGGGATGGGGCCTGTTTCTGTTCGTTTTCTTGATGGTTCTTCGCGAGGGCGCGGAGCTCGCGCTGATTCTTCGCGCCGTGGAGCTCTCCAGCCAAGGTTTAGAGACCTGGATCGGCACTATCGCCGGGATTGCCGGCGCCGTAGTGGTCGGCCTGTTTTTTTTCAAAGGAACGCTGCGGGTGCCGCTGCACCGATTTTTTGCCGTCACCACCGTCATTCTGATGCTGGTCGCTTTTCAGCTGGCGCTTACCGGACTGCACGAATTAAGCGAAGCGCAATGGCTGCCTTCCAGTAAGACGGAAATGGCTATCATCGGCCCAGTGGTGCGCAACGAACTGTTTTTCTTCGTTCTGATTTTTGGCGCGGCCGCGCTGCTGGTTCTCCGAGAATGGCAAAACAATGCCCGCTCGAAAATGCCGCCGCAAACTGGCGGGGAAGCCGAGAATCGCTTGCGGCAATCCCAGAATCGCCGCCAGCGCAATTGGACCATCGCGGCCGCCACAGCTTGTCTCGTGGTTATTCTGACGCTCACCGCCGATTTCATTTATGCCCGCGCCAATTCCGCTCCGCCATCGTCAACGCCCGTTACCGCAGCTGGCCAGGAAGTCCGCGTTCCGTTGTCGCAAGTCGAAGATGGAAAGATGCATCTATTCACCGTCAACCTCGGCGGCCAGACGTTGCGTTTCATGGTGATCAAGAAACCTAACGGCTATGCCGCGGCGCTTGACGCCTGTCGCATCTGCGGCGCGGAAGGCTATCGCCAGGATGGCCAAAACGTCATCTGCCGCCACTGCGGTTCGGCTATCTACGTTCCGTCGGTAGGCGATCAGGGCGGCTGCAATCCCATCGGTGTTCCCTCGAAGGTCGATGGCAACGACATGATTATCGAGCTGTCCAGTTTGGGTCTGGCCGCTCAAGAGGTCCCGCGCTAAGCGGGACGCGCATCCAGCCAATCTATGTTCCTCCGCCTCGTTGCCGATTCGTTCGGACGCCGTCCACGCCGCAAGTTACTCACCGGCGCGGCGCTGGCTTTGGGCATGGCCGTGGTCACCGCCGCCTTCAGCGTCTCACTAGATGTCGGCGACCGCCTCGCTCATGAATTTCGCGGCCTGGGCGCGAATCTTCTCATCACCTCGCAAGCCGATTCGCTGCCGCTCGAAATTGGCGGAGTGGACTATCGTCCCGTGGATGCCGGCTCGTATCTTCCCGAAGGCGACCTGGGCAAGTTGAAAACAATTTTCTGGCGCAACAATATCGTCGGCTTCGCGCCGGTCCTGGAAGTCCCCGTCGCTGCGAAATCGTTTTCGTCCGAGTCGTCTCCGATCAAAACCACGGTCATTGGCACGTGGGCGCACCATTCAGTTCCCATTCCCGACGGCCGCACGTACGTCACGGGAATGGAGCAAACCAACTCCTGGTGGCATGTAGACGGCCGCTGGTTCGACGATCAAGCCAGTGAATGCCTGGTGGGAAAATCACTTGCGGCGCGGCTGGGCGTCAAACTCGGCGATGAGTTAAGCGTCCACGTGTCTGATCCAAGTATCGGCTTTAAGATCACCGGAATTCTTTCCAGCGGCGGCCCTGAAGACGACGCCATAATCGTGCCGCTCAACAGAGCGCAACTGCTCGCCGGCAAACCCGGCGAGTACCGCCGCCTCTACGTAAGCGCTCTCACAAAACCGGAAGATGACTTCGCTCGCCGCAATCCTTCCACCATGAACGCCGCCGATCTCGAGCGTTGGTCCTGCAGCCCGTACGCCTCTTCCATCGCCTACCAGATCCAGCAGGTTTTGCCCGGCGTTGACGCGCGGGTAATTCGCCGCGTTGCCGAAGGCGAAGGCACCATCCTCACGCGCGTGCGCACCCTGCTCTGGCTAGCCACCTTTGCTGCGCTGCTAGCCGCGGTCTTGGCGGTGGGAGCATCTTCAGCGGCGTCGGTCATTGAACGCCGTTCCGAGATTGGCTTGATGAAAGCGATTGGCGCGGGCTCCGGCACGATCGGTTTTCTGCTGGCAGCCGAACAACTGTTGCTCGCATTCGTCGGCGGTGGCGTGGGCTACGCTCTCGGCATCATCCTGGCGCGCATACTGGGCGAAAAAATTTTCGGCGTCGCTCCCGAACCATCGATTCTCGTTTTCGTCGTCGTCATTGTGCTGGCCGCGCTCGTGACTCTGCTGGGCAGCGCCATCCCGTTGCGTCGCGCTTCACGTTGTGAGCCGGCGCCCATTTTGCGGGGCGAATAAATGCCCGATCGCAAGATGTTCTGGCGCATCGTCCGTCGTCTCTTTGCCGCCCAGCGAGGCCGCCTGCTGGTTATCCTGCTGGCCCTAGGCGCCGGAGCGGCCCTGACTGCCGCGCTGCTGAATCTTGAAGTGGATGCCAAGAGCCGCCTCAGCAGGGAATTCCGCGCTTTCGGCACCAATGTAATCGTCTCCCCGCGCGAACAAGCCGGCCTCACCGCGATTCCGGCCACTCTCGATGAAAGCATCGCCCAACAAGTGCGCGAATTCCCCGCGCCGCCGAACTCTTCTGCGACTTCCAATTTATACTTCGTCGCGGACGTTGTTTCTTCCGCGACTCATCAACCGATTAAGGCTGTAATCGCGGGCAGCCGTGTCGAAATTAAAGGTTCCACGCAAACATTCGGGGTGGTGCGTGCCTTGAACGCCGACGAAGCCGTGCAGCACCAGAAGCTCTGCCTTGTGGGTTCCCGGGCCGCGCAGCAATTGCATCTGCAGTCGGGCGATCAATTGCGGTTGCAATACGCTGGCAGGGAAGAGATTTGTCGCGCTGCGCCGGTACCCGCGCGCGCAGACGAAGTAGACAGCCAGATAGGAATTGATCTCGAAGCCGCGCAACGATTGGTTGCTCTGCCTGGCAAAATAAGTATGGTGCGAATCAGCGTCGCCGGCACTCCTCGTGAGATTCGCGCTTACATTGCCGCGCTGGCGCAAAAAACTCCGTCCGCGGATGTGCATGGATTGCGCCAGTTCACCGACGCCGAAGCCAGGATTTACAATCGCATCAGCGGATTGCTGACCGCCATAACCGTGCTGGTCCTGGCCCTCACCACGCTGTGTGTGATGGCCGCGATGAGCAACGTGGCGATGGAGCGCAGAAACGATGTCGGTTTGATGAAGGCCATCGGTGGCGCCACGCGTCGCGTCCTGCGCTTGTTTCTGGCGGAGGCCGCGCTACTGGGCCTCGCCGGCGGAGTGTTAGGAGCTGCGGCAGGAATTTTGCTTTCCATCTGGCTGGGCAAAACCGTTTTCGGCGTGGCAGCGCGCCCTCGGTTGATTGTGTATCCTGTTTCCGTGGTCATCACTATTCTTGTCGCGATTGTCAGCGCCTATCCGCTGCGCCGCCTCGCCAGTATTTCTCCCGCTTCGGTATTCCGGGGGGAAGCGTGAGTCCGCTCGATTCCAATTTGTCGCAGGCGCCCCAGGTAATTGTCGAATCTTTGGTTAAGCAATACGGTGCATTGCGCGCTCTCGATGGCTTCAGCTTCAGCGTGGACCCGGGCGAATGGGTGGCGCTTATGGGCCCTTCCGGCTCCGGCAAAACCACCTTGATCAATATTCTTGGCGGGCTGGATACGCTCACCTCCGGCCGAGTGATCGTCGACGGCGTGGATCTCTCCAAACACACGGAAAATCAGCTGGTGCGCTACCGTTCCGAAAAAGTTGGCTTCGTTTTCCAGCAATTCCATCTCGTCCCGTATCTTTCTGCGCTTGAAAACGTGATGCTGGCGCAATATTTTCACAGCAGCACCGATGAAAAACAGGCTGAAAAGGCGCTGCATCGCGTCGGCATGGGCGATCGCCTCACTCATCTTCCAGCGCAGTTGTCCGGTGGCGAACAGCAGCGCGTAGCCATCGCCCGCGCGCTCATCAATCAGCCAAAATTAATTCTTGCCGATGAGCCCACCGGAAATCTTGATGAAGCCAACGAAGACATCGTTATCGATATTTTTCGCGCGCTGCATGACGCCGGCCACACCATCCTGATGGTCACTCATGATGCCGACATCGCCCGCCAGGCGGGCCGCCGCATCGAGCTGGCGCACGGCCACCTCAGCCTGGACACCACCCAGGCCGACGCGGTCTCACTTGACGACGAGATTCGCTTCGATCATCTGCTCGAACGCATCTGGATGTGCGGCGAAGAGGGAACCAGCCCGCAACTTGGCAGCATCCGCGCTCCCGGAGCCACCGATCCGGTGCGCACCCTCGGCCGGATGGCCGATCTCAAGCTCGTGGAAGTGCGCGAGACCGATGTGCATCTAACTGAAACGGGTAGCCGGCGCGCCCGTGATGCAGTCCGCCGCCATCGCCTCGCCGAGAGGCTCTTCAAAGATACTTTCGCCATCGACGACTCCGAGGCTCACACCCAGGCCTGCAAATTCGAACACATCATCAGCCCGGAGCTCGACCAGCGCATCTGCACTTTTCTGGGCCACCCGAAAACCTGCCCGCATGGCAATCCCATCCCGCCGGGGGATTGCTGTGACGGAAAAGTTAAATCCAATCGCTGACGCGCATGCCCATCCCCTTCGACCAGCGCAAAAAGCCTCTCGCCATTAAAATTCATGTTTCCACCGGCACCGGCGTGGACATCACCTGGGCCGACAATCACAGCAGCCATTACGATTTTCCCTATCTCCGCGAAGAATGCCCCTGCGCCACCTGCAACGAAAAACGCGGCGAGGAACATCAACATTCGGGCGGCAAGGCTAAGCCGCCGATCTCATCTCCGGCCCTGCCCATGTTCAAACCTAAAGTTCGCGCGCAATCCGCGACCCAGGTTGGCAATTACGCCGTGCAGATCAGTTTCAATGACGGCCACAACACCGGCATCTTCAGTTACGAGCATCTCCGCACCATTTGCCCGTGCGCCGAATGCGCCGCCGCCTTTCGCAACCTCACTACATAAACGATTTTCCTGTTGTTCAATTGCATCCCGCTCGGCTAGACTTCACCCCGGAAAAATGCGACGATTTTAGTCTGCAGGTTATCGATACCCATTCATGAGTACGATTTCTAACACCCCCGCTGCCCCGGGCAGCAGGGGCTCGGCTGTTCCGCGCGTCATTGTTGCCACCACTGCCCTCCTTACTTTTATTTCTTTCTGGCGCGCCGCAGCGATTGTTCTGAACGACTTAGCCTCCTCAGCTTATTACGCCGGCGGCGAAGCGGAAGGTTACATCGGCAAAACCGCGCCCTGGTTCATTCTGGCCATCATGGTGTTTTCGTATGCCGTGCGCGCGGTGTACGTCGAAAGCTGCAGCATGTTCGTGCGCGGCGGCGTCTATCGCGCCGTGAAAAGCGCTCTGGGCGGTACTTTAGCGAAGTTCAGCGTCTCGGCCTTGATGTTCGATTACGTGCTTACCGGACCGATCAGCGGTGTCGCCGCTGGCCAATATCTCGCCGGCCTGATCAGCGAACTGTTGCAATATTTTCATCTCAGCGGCCCGCTAGCCGAGGGAAACATCAGCGTTATCGCCGCGGGTTTTGCCGTGGTCGTTACCGTTTATTTCTGGTGGGAAAATACCAAGGGCGTCTCCGAATCCAGCGAAAAAGCGTTGCACATAATGAAGCTGGTGACCGTCATGGTGGTGCTGCTGATCGGTTGGTGTACGTACACCGTCATCGTTCGCCACTCCGCTCTCCCACCGTGGCCTCACCCTCGCAATTTGCGTCTCGGCCCCAGCGCCCTTGGCTGGCTGGCGCACAGCAGTCTTCCTCACATGTTCGGCATCATCGCCATTTTCATCGCGCTCGGTCACTCCGTGCTGGCCATGAGCGGCGAGGAATCGCTCGCGCAGGTCTACCGCGAAATCGAAAGTCCCAAGCTCCAGAATCTTCGCAAAGCCGGACTCGTAATTTTCATCTACAGCCTGGTTTTTACCTCGCTCGTCTCTTTCTTCGCCGTCATGATTATTCCCGACGATGTCCGCCGGAATTTTCTCGAAAATTTAATCGGCGGCCTGGCCATGAACCTGGAGGGTCCATTTTTCATTCGCCTGGCCTTCCATGCTTTCGTCGTGGTGGTGGGCACCCTGATTCTTGCAGGCGCGGTGAATACCGCGATCGTCGGCTCGAACGGCGTGCTGAACCGCGTTTCCGAAGACGGCGTGCTCAGCGACTGGTTCCGCCAACCGCATCCGCGTTTTGGCACCAGCTACCGCATCATCAACATCGTCGTTTTCCTACAGATCATGACCATCATCATCAGCCGTGGTCATGTGACCTTTCTCGCTAACCTCTACGCTTTTGGAGTGGTCTGGAGCTTTGCGATGAACGGCCTGGCTGTTCTCGTTCTTCGCTACACGCGCCCCGGCCAGCGCGAATTTCAAGTCCCCCTCAATTTTCATATTCGCGGAGTGCAGATTCCCGTCGGCCTCGCGCTAATTACCCTGACGTTGTTCCTCATCGCTTTCGTCAACCTTTTCACCAAGCCGGTGGCCACCATGGCTGGCGGCGCATTTTCGATTTTGCTCTATATCGTATTCACCATTTCCGAGCGGCGTGGCCGCAGTGGCGGCGCCACGCACGTTGAGATGGACCAGTTCAATCTCGCGCTGGAAGGGGAATTGACTCCCGAAGGCGTCGGCGCGCGTCCCGGAAATATTCTCGTCCCGGTTAGCAACCACTACGCGCTCTATCATCTTGGCAACGTCCTCGATCGCATCAAGCCCGGCCGCCGCGACATCGTTGTGCTGCACATCCGCTTGTTGCGGCGCTCCGCCTCTGGTGAAAGCGAAATGGACGCCGACCAGCTTTTCGGCAGCATCGAGCAGCATCTTTTTACTCAAGCATTGAGCATGGCGGAAAAACGGGGCAAGTCCATCCGACTCGCGGTCGTGGCTGCCAGCGATTTGTGGGACGGCATTTTGCGTGCCGCGACGGCGCTCAAATCCAGCACGATTGTTTTGGGACACTCCGCGAAGGAAACCACTGAAGAACAGGCTCGGCAGATCGGCGACGGTTGGGAGCAACTAGGTGATCAGAAGCCGCAATTCAACCTAGAAATCCATCTTGCCAACGGCGACAAGGTTTACAAGGTCCTGGGCCCGCACGCCCCCAACCTGACCGGCAACGAAGTAAATCTGCTGCACCGGCTGTGGCTGCGGTTCAGCGATGTGCTCGCGCCGCAGGAACTTCACCACCACGACGTGGTCCATTTTGCGCTGGAAGAAGTGCAGAAGGAATTGGACGACGGCCGCGAAGACGAGGTCGTCAAGCGCCTGCGCGCGCACCTGGACGCCAATCAGACCAAGCGCAAACCCACGCCGAAACCAAATTAGCGGTGATTGGCTGTTCTACGCGATCAACTGGGAAGTGCAGTGGCCGCACCGCTTGGCCGCCAGCGGAATCGCCATGGCGCATTGCGGGCAATCCTTAGTCGTTGGCGCCGCCACCGGCTCCGGTTTCTTGCCCCAGCGGTTTACTTGCTGCACCAGCAAAAATATCGCCAGCGCCACAATCAGGAAATTGATGATGGTATTCAGAAACAATCCGTAGTTCATGGTCGGCGCCGCCGCCGCCTTGGCCGCCGCGATCGTTTCGTAGTGGGTTCCATTGAGGCTCACGAATAGATTCGAAAAATCCACGTGGCCCAGTAGCCGGCCGATGGGCGGCATGATGATGTCCTCGACGAACGACCCCACTACTTTTCCGAACGCCGCGCCGATAACCACGCCAACTGCCAGGTCCAGAACGTTGCCCCGCATGGCAAATTTCTTAAACTCTTGGAACATGTTGTTGTCCTTTCTGGCTGCGCCCCGAAACCGGCCGGATGTTTTTCCGCGAGCCAAGCCTTACTTGGCGGGTCGCAACAATAGCACCGATCCTACAATCCCGCGCACCGCTAACAATAATCCCGCGCACGCCAGCAGCATGCCCACCCACGTAAACGGCACACGCGAAATTGCCAGCAGCACGATACCCAGAAGCATCAACGAAATCGCGCGAGTGTAATCTTCGACCTGCGGCGGCTTGCGCCCCGGCTTGGTGTAAATGCCTCGCAGGCCCCACAAGATAAGCGCCACACTCAAAATCAGCCAGGACAGTTTGTGACGGTCAAAAAAAATGTGCCCGGTCAGCCCCAGCCACACCACCAGCAGTCCCAGTAGCACAAAAATAACTTCGATCACCAATCGCAGGAGCCGCTCAGGCGCAAGCATCTTGAATTCACCGTGGTAATGGAAAAATTCAGCCGGGCCGGGCCGGGTTCCAGGTGCACCACACCCCGAATTCGCGTGCCTGCCCGCCGCGGCGAGAGATGTTGCGAATGTACACGCAACCTGTTTCGTTACGTAGCCACTCTTTCAATCCGCACTTTATTCAACGTGATCGGTGTACGCGGCCGGTCGCTACCATCCCGCGGCGCGTTCGAAATCTTGTCCGCCACGTCCTGGCCTTCCACCACTTCGCCAAAAATAGTGTGCTTGTTATCCAGCCACGGCGTAGCCGCCACAGTAATAAAAAACTGGCTTCCGTTCGTCCCGGGACCGGAATTCGCCATGGACAGTTTTCCCGTTGTCGAATGCTTCAGTGACGGATGAAACTCGTCCGCGAACTTGTAACCCGGTCCACCGCGTCCCGAGCCTTCCGGGCATCCGCCCTGAATCATGAATTGCGGTATCACCCGGTGAAAACTCAGGCCATCGTAAAAATTGCGCTTTTCCTTTTTGCCGGTCTTCTCGTTGGTGAATTCCTTGGTTCCTTCCGCGAGCCCCACGAAATTTTCCACCGTCTTGGGCGCTTCCTTCTCCAGCAAGCGGATCACAATGTTGCCCTGCGAAGTCTCAAAAATTGCGTACGTTCCTGCGGGTCTGCTCATGCGTGCGTTCTCCTGGTGAACTCAATTATCGTACACGACCCGCACGCGCTCACGCCACCCGTCTAACGCGCGGCTTCTCACGAGAGCTTTTCTACCAGCCCTTCAGTTTCCTCAATTCCGTGATATGCGCGGTGTGATGCTTCCCATGCCACTCGTAAACAAACAGCAGCCAATCGATGCTTCGCTCTCCGTGCTCGGGATGCACCAGTTTGCGTGAAAATTGCTCCGTCTTCATCGACCTCCACAGCTGGTCCCACCGTTCGTGCAGCGCGTCCAGCAACCTTTGCGAAACTTCGATCGGCCCGGACTTCGCATCGACCAGCTCCGCCCAGTCGGCTTCGGCGTATGGCTTCATGGTCGGCTTGTCCTCCGTCAAAGCTAGCCGCAACCGGATATACGCGTTCAGGTGACTGTCCGGCACGTGGTGCACCACCTGCCGAATTGTCCACCCGCCTTCGCGATAAGGAGTGTCCAATTGCGTGTCGCTCAAGCCGCGTACCGCTTCGCGCAGATTCTTCGGCGTGCGCGCGATCGATTCGATGGCCTCCTGCCTCCTCGCCGGCGTGATCTCTTTCGGCATTTCCATTTTTCCTATTGGATATCGCGCATCCATTGCCTTGCTCCTTTGCCAAGCCCCTGCACAAGCACGAGTATCAGGCTTTTTTTAACTATAAAGTTGATGGTCTGGCCGATCAACAATCCTCGGCACAATTTGCTCTCCAATTTGGCCGCTGCCACCCAAATCGCACCCTTCCGGCGCGCTATTCAGGTAGAATGACGCGTTTTGCGCCATTGTATCCCCCGGGCACGTGCGAGAATCAAATACGGGAGCAAACGAGCATGCACAACGTAGTCATTATCGGCAGCGGCTGCGCCGGCTTAACCGCCGCGATTTACGCCGCGCGCGCCAATCTGAAGCCGCTGGTCATCGACGGCCACGAGCCCGGCGGGCAACTTACGCTCACCACCATGGTCGAGAATTTTCCCGGCTTCCCCGACGGCATCATGGGTCACGAGCTGATCGAAAACATGCGCAAACAGGCGCAAAGATTCGGCGCGGAATTCAACGCGGGGATCGTTACCGACGTGGATCTTTCCAAACGACCATTCGTAGTCAGCGCCGGAGCCGAGCGTTACGAAACAAAGACTCTCATCATTGCCGCGGGAGCCTCCGCCCGCCTCCTTGGCCTTCCCGAAGAGCGCCCCTTGCTGGGCAGCGGCGTTTCCACCTGCGCCACCTGTGACGGTTTCTTTTTTCGCGGCAAGGCCATCGCCGTGGTTGGCGGCGGCGATACGGCTATGGAAGAAGCGAATTTTCTCACCCGTTACGCTTCTCGCTTGTACCTGATTCACCGGCGCAACGAATTTCGCGCCACAAAAATCATGATCGACCGTGTGCGCGCCAACGAAAAGGTTGAGATCGTCACGCCGGCGGTGGTTGAGAAAATCCTTGCCGACAAATCCGGTGTTGAAGGCGTTCGCCTGCGCAATCCCGAAACCAACGAAACTCGCGACATCGAAGTTCACGGCGTTTTCGTCGCCATCGGCCACGATCCCAACACCGCGGCCTTCCGCGGCCAACTGGAAGCTGACGCCAACGGCTATTTGCTGTCCACCAATGGCAGCAAGACCAAAGTCGCTGGTGTGTTTGTTGCCGGCGACGTGCAGGATCACCGTTACCGCCAGGCTGTTACCGCCGCGGGCTCCGGTTGCATGGCTGCCATGGACGCCGAAAAGTTTCTCGAAGAGCACAAAGACTAGTTTCCGCCGCCGTGCGCTGCCATAATCGACACGCATGCTGCGTGCCAGTCTTCTCAAACTTTCCCAAAATAAATCGTTTGCCCGTTGGGTCACCACCAATGACCGTACCCGGCGCATGGCGCATCGATTTGTTCCCGGCGAGACGCTGGATGAGGCCATCGCTGCCGCGCGCGAGTGCAACAATCGCGGCATGCTCGCCAGCCTCGACTATCTGGGCGAAAATGTTTCTTCTACCGCCGATGCCCAGCGCGCCCGCGACGCCTACCTGCAAATTTTCGAGCGCATCGCCAATGAAAAGCTGTACGCCAACGTTTCCTGCAAGTTGACCCAGCTGGGCCTCGATCTCAGCGTGGAGTTCTGCGAAGGCCTGGTTTACTCCATCGTGGAGCGCGCGGCGGGCTACGAAAATTTCCTGCGCGTGGATATGGAGGGCTCGGTATACACCCAGCGCACCGTGGAGCTCGTCAAGCGTGTGCGCGCGCGGAACGCCGCCGTTGGCGCGGTAATTCAATCCTATCTATATCGAAGCGATGCGGACGTCACCGATCTTCTGGCTTACGGTTGCCGCATCCGGCTCTGCAAAGGCGCCTATAAAGAATCGCCCGAAGTCGCCTATCCCAAAAAACGAGACGTCGACGCCAATTACGTTCGCCTGATGCAAATGCTGCTCCCCAGCGGCGTCTATCACGGCATCGCCACCCACGATCCTGCGATGATTGCCGCGACCATTCGCTTCGCCGCCGCCAACAATATCTCCAAAGATGCCTTTGAGTTTCAGATGCTCTCCGGCGTGCGCACCGACTTACAGCGCCGCCTGATCAAAGATGGCTATCGTCTGCGCATTTACATCCCGTACGGCCGCGACTGGTTTCCCTACTTCATGCGCCGCCTGGCCGAACGGCCCGCCAACGTGGCATTCTTCGCGCGCAACTTCTTCCGTCGTTGATTTTTCGCCTAACGTGGCACAAATGGTCTTTACAGTTTCCGACAGACCGTCACGCCATCGCGCAGCGGAATCAACACCGAAAACAACTCCTTCGACTCATGCACCATGCGGTTCAATTCCTGCACGCCACGCGTGTCGGAATCGCCAGCCGCCGCTTTGCGCGCGGCCTTTCCTGACCACAACGTGTTGTCGGTAATAAACAGGCCGCCGCGCCGCAATCTCGGCAGCGCTACTCGCGCCGCTGCCGGATACTCGCGCTTGTAAATATCGTTGAAGATCACATCAAACTTGCCAGTAGTTTTCTTCAACAGCGTTAAAGCGTCGCCGGTCCCCACCCGAATCCGCCTGGCCACGCCCGCGCGCTTGAAATACGCACTCGCGCGTTTGGCATTTTCCGGATCGCTATCCGTATAAGTAATTTCCGCCCGCGGTCCCGCCGCTCGCGCCAGCCACACGGTCGAATAACCGATCGCCGAGCCCAGTTCGAATATTCTCTTTGCGCCGGAAATCTGCACCAGCAGAGCCAGCATGCGCGCTACAGCCGGGCCGATAATTGGCACGTTGTGCTGCGCGGCATATTTCTCCATCTCGCTGATCACTCTGTCGCGCGTCGGCAATAATTCGTAGAGATAATTTTCCACATCTTCGCGCATGAACCCGCTGCGCAAATTCTTCGGCAGTTTCACAAGCTCTCTCCCGGTTTCAACGCATGAATCTCCAGCCCGGCAATGTCCTTACACTCTGCCCTCAGGGCTTCCGCAGTGCCGGTCAGCACCGGAAAAGTTCCGTAGTGCATGGGTATCACGTGTTTCACTCCCAGCAGCCGGATGGCATGCGCCGCTTCCCGCGGTCCCATCGTGTAGTTGTCCCCGATCGGCAGGCAGGCAATATCCGGCTTATACAAGTCCGCGATCAATTTCATGTCTCCGAATACCGCGGTATCCCCGGCGTGGAACACCGTCAACCCGCCCGGCATGCGCACGATGAATGAGGCCGGCTCGCCGCCATAAATCAGCTTGCCGTTCTCCTCGATAGAGTTCGAATGGAACGCATGCGTCATGGTCACTTCGAATTCTCCCACCCGCAACGTTCCGCCCTTGCCCATCGGTTTCACCTGATCGCTGAATCCCTGCGCGCCAATCCACTTGGCGGTTTCAAAAATCGCCACAATCGCCGGTTTGTGCTTTTTCGCCAGCAGCAACAAATCCCCAAAATGATCGCTGTGCGCATGAGTCAGGAAAATCGCGTCCAGCCTCTTCATCTCCCTCAAACTGTCGGGGCACTTCGGATTCGTGGTCACCCAGGAATCGAGCAGCGCCACTTCTCCCGCGCGGGTGGTCAGTGAAAACGTGCTGTGCCCAAAAAAAATAATCTTGTTGCCCTTCATATCCAGCATATGATTTCTCCGAGAAGTGAAGCTGGTTTAGTGGGCGGCGGGGCCGTCGCCGGCGCCGAGCATCATTCGTATCGCCGCGTCATAGGTGTCCCGGCTGTTTTCCCCCAGCAGGTGCCCGATCTGCCGCCCATCCCGGGCATAAAAAAACGAAGCCGGAATCGCGCCTTTCCATCCCGGCAGCACTGCCTCTACAAATTCCGCTTCGCCGCCCTTCTTCTTTCGAACATTTGGAAACACCGGCTTATACCGCGCCATAAAGCGCCGCATCAAAATTAAATCGCCGTCGTCATCGAGGTTCACGCCTACCACCTTCAGCCCTTGCGGCGCATATTGTTTGGCCAGTTCATTCAGCATGGGGTATTCATCCCGGCAGGGTTCGCACCACGTGGCCCAGAAGGTCACCAGCAGCGGTTTCCCGCGGTACTCCTCCAGCAGCTTTTGATATCCCTGCGCGTCGATCATTTTCAGATCGGCAGCCGCCGCTTTCGTTCCTTGTCCCGCCGCCACAGCTGCGAAGCCCAAGCACAGCAGCAACGCAGTTACCGCATTTCGTTTTGTCATGAATTTTCCGTCCACCATTATTCTAGCTTTCGCATCGCAGGTTGAGAATCTGAATCACGTTAACGTACAATGAGTACGCGCTACGCTGACAAGCGCACAGGTTTGCAGCAAAGGAGATTTTGAATGGCTTATGTAATCGCCGAACCATGCACGGGAACAAAGGATACCGCGTGCGTGGACGTCTGTCCCGTGGACTGCATCCACCCGCGCAAGGACGAACCCGGCTTCGAAGGCGTTCCGCAGTTGTATATCAATCCCGTCGAATGCATCGATTGCGGCGCGTGCGTCCCGGTTTGCCCGGTCACGGCGATTTTTGCTCTTGAGGACCTGCCCGAAAAGTGGCAAAGCTACACGCCCGTTAACGCCGATTTTTTTGCCGTGAAGTAGGTCCGCTCAAAAGGGAACCAATTTCCCGCCATCAGCTTAGACGCGCCAATTTATTTTCTGCGTCCCCAAAAAGCGTCAAATCGCCACCAGTAAATTCTGCGCGAACGGCCACTCCCGGTCGATCCATTGCCCCTCGCACCGGAACCCCGTATCCGCCGCCATTTCCAATACCTCTTCCGCTTTGTACTTGTGCGAGCTTTCTGTCCAGATGCTTTCGCCCTCGTTCAACATCAAACGCAAGCCTGCCGCCGGAATTTCCACGGTTTGG